>CALAFB010000025.1 GCA_937891135.1 uncultured Elusimicrobium sp. | reverse complement strand
TATGATTTAGCACAATATCCTTCGCAATGGATAGCCCCAGCCCTAACCGACCCACGCGGGTTTTATCCCCAAATTGCGTAAAACTGGTAAACAGCTCCGGAGCCTTATCCGGTTCAATACCATCCCCAGAGTCCGTTACCGATACTTTAGCATTTTTTTCATCAATTTTACTAACCTTAATTACAATTTGGCCGTTATCGGGCGTGTGGCGTATGGCATTTTCTAAAATGTTAGAGATAACCTGGCGGATGCGTTTCTCGTCGGCAATAACAGGGATTTCCCCACTACTTTCAAACTGGACCCGAATGTTATTTTTAGCAGCCTTGGCTTTAAAAATTTCGGCCGTTTTTTGCATACTGGCCGTTAAATCAAACTGACTTTTTTCAATGCGTAGTTTCCCTTTTTCAATAGCAGCCCAGTCCACTAAATCTTTAATTAAGTGCTCAATTTGACCGATAGACTCATCCATAAACATCATTTTTTTCTGTTGGTCTTCATCCGGCGTCAGTTTCTTTTTAAGCATATCAAAACTCATTTTAAGTGTCATCAGCGAATTAGACAAATCGTGCGATACAATGGAAAAAAACTTAGACTTCATATTATTCAAGCGGTCCAAATCCGCGTTACGTGTTTTTAACTGGGCCAGTAATTCTTTGTTACTTTGTTCCAAAAAATACTTGTCTAGCGCACGGTTAATGGTGCGTTTTAAATAATCAAAATCCACCGGTTTCATCAAAAAGTCATATACAGATTCCTGCATAGCTTCCATAATAGAATTAAGCGAAGCATAAGCGGTAATCATAATAATTTGGGTGTCCTGGTTAAACGAACGGATTTTACGGATTACATCCAGCCCTTTTTCATCCGGCAAGTTATAATCCATTAAAATAACATTGAAAAATTCGCTAGCGCAAATATCCAAACACTCCGCTGCCGTACCTGCCTGGTATACTTTGTATCCTTCAATTTCCAGCAAATCCACCAATGTTTCACGCAAATTATTATCATCATCTACAACTAAAATTTTAACGAGTTGCTCCATAATTCGTATCCCCCAATTTACGATAAATTTTTAAATAAATGTGAAAACAGGTTCCCCGGCCCAACGTGCTAGTAATAAATAATTTACCTTTATGGCGCGTAATGGCTTTGCGTACTACGGCCAAGCCTAACCCTGTACCGCGTGCTTTCGTAGTAAAAAACGGAGAAAACATCTGTGCCCGTACTTCCTCCGTAATTCCCGAACCGGTGTCCTGCAGATAAATGCATACGGACCGTTTACCTCGTTTAGTACCTATGGTAAGGGTACCGCCGGTAGGCATGGCCTCCACCGCGTTCATAAGTATATTGCGTAAAGCTTGTTTGATTTCTTCGGCATCAATTTTTACGGGTACGCTAGGCTCTTGCAGTTCATACTTTACGTGAACCGCAGGCGGCACCGGGCAAGAAAGCACCAATTCACGTAAATAGCTATTTACATCTACTGTACTTAACATTAAATCCCGTGTGCGGGCATAGCCGAGCACTTCGCTAATAATACTGTTAGCCTGGCGGATTTCCGCTTCAATAATGCCAAATTGTTTAACTAACTTTTGGTCAGTAGGGTGCATGAGTGTTTTGATCAGACGGGTGGCATTACTGATGACGGCCAAGGGGTTTCGGATTTCGTGACTGATAATAGAGGCCATTTGCCCAATGGCAGCCAGACGTTCCGATTTGACTAACTCGTCCGTAGCTGCTTGTAATGCCCGTGTACGTTCTTCCACCCGGTGTTCCAATACCTGGTTCATCGCTGCCAGTTCCTGCTGGGTCCGCAATAATTCCTGACGGCGTGCATATAAGGTTTGGGACATTTCTACAAATACGCTGGCAAGTTCTCCGATTTCATTATGCGGGATATCTACCTCATCCCGGGAAATTACCGCTCCTTCGGTTTCCCGCAGTTTAACGGCTGCTTTTCGCAAGCGTTCTAGCGGACGTGTAATCGGAATAATGACTAAATAACTAATTCCTCCCACAAATACCAACATTACCAGTAAAATTACCGCCATATCCCATAAAGAAGCATGAAGGATACTGTCCCACCATAACCGGGAAACTAAACTGGCTGGTTGAAACGTGTAGACCAACCAACCTAATTCCGGCACATGGGCTGAAGATACTAACATATGGGAACCATTGGGAAAGATTACTTCCCCGCTTTCGGTCCCTGCCAACTGGCGGTGAATTGCAAATAACGCTTCATCCTCCCCTTTCAAGGACATACCCACAATCCCGTTAGAGGATAGAATTTCACCGTCTGCCGTAACTAGCATGGCCTCCATATCCAGCGGATACGCTTGCGTTAATTCTTGCAACATTTCTTCCAAATATAAAGCGGCTACCAACACGCCCGTTACTTGTGTTTGACCCACTCGGCGGTGTAACGGTTCCCCCAGCCATACAAATGGCTTACCCTGTTCATAAAATACACTACTGACAAACCGGTTCCCTTGCAAACAAGCCGCAAACAGCTCCGCTTGTACTTTTTCAATGCCCCCGGCCGGGCGGTCCCCCGTGTCAAAAATTTGGCGGCCACTTGTGGAAAATATGACCAAATAAAACAGCGGTGCCGTACGGGCACGCAGGTAGGCTAAATCCGGTTGGGTAATTAAATCGTGGTGAGCAAAATCAGTATGTAAATCGGCAAATTCGGATAATAACTGCTCTTTGGAAAAAACACTCTGATGCACGATAGTAGCCAGTTTAGCCGCTTGCATTTGTTGGCGTTGCAAAAGTTCATTTTGCAGCAAACGACTGTTAATCTTCATGATACGGTACCCAATAACAAGTACCGGCACCAAAGAAATTAGTACCAACACTACTACTGCTTTTACAAACAAACCCTGGAAACGTTTTATTTTCACAAATTACCTTTTTATACAAACCGGAAAAAAATGCGGGGGCTAAGCCCCCGCCTAAATTACAACTTCCATTAACAACTTCCCGCGGGAGCAGCCTTTGCACCACTAGCAGCGTTCGGATTTAAGAAAGAAAAACCGTCTATCTCAGAAGCCGAACCAAAATCCAACAATACTTTACCTTCCCACAAGAAAGTAGGCGAAGCATTCACCTTATATTCCCGGCCGTATTGGGCTTCTTGTTTTAAAAGTTCTAACCCTTCCGTATCAAATTTTTTGCTGATTTTACTGACACTAATGCCGGCTGCTTCCATCGCTTTATCCCAACGGCTGGAGCGATAATCTTTATTACGAATAGCCAGATATTGCCATAATTTAGTGGGATAATATTTAGCAATTAAAAGTTGGCGGACGTCTTCTTCCCACTCAGCCGGACCGTGCAGACTGGAAAATCCGTTAGCCGGATCATAATTTACAATATAGCGAATTCGGACCGTTTTATCTTTGGGGAAAGTGCCTTTTTTCTTGGCTTCAATAACAGCATTCTCGGCCATAACCCCATACGGACATTGGGACATTACAAAAATTTCCATCTGGTCCTTGGTCCCTTCTTTTTGGGTATATACTCCGGTACGGGTTTGATGAGAAACAACAATATATTCAGCTAATTCTGCAACATAACCGCGTTTAATGTGTCCTTCCATTTTGCTACGTACGGCATCTGTCTTTTTAATTAAATACAACGGCAGAAAGCTGTAATCCACATTAGCTAAAGCCGGGTTTTGGGCGGCTTCCAACTGCGTCATTTTGGTAACCACCGGTTCCATACCCAAAAACTGGGCAATCCCCATCGTTAAACGCGGGTCTTCCTGCCCGGCAGTATATTCTCCGGATTCTACAATCACAAATTCCACTTTTTCAGCTGCTTTGGGAGTAGCCGGTTTGGTTTCTTTTTTGGCCGGAGCTGCTACCACAGCAGTGGCTAAACACCCTGCCATCCAGGTAACAAATAATTTACGCATGCTTATTTGTCCTCCAATTCCACGCGTACGCCGCGGATACCTAAACTGCACAAGAAATTGTATATCCATAAAAATACCGCAATAGAAACTAACCACAACAATGTTCCTTGCACGGCATACATCAGTAACCCTAAGAGGTAGGATGCCGTAACCGTGGCTTCCGGCTTAAATACTTCCACAATGGCCGTTAGCAACATAATTCCAAATACTGCTAACGGAAACACAGAAAACAAAACATCTTTTACAGCTATTTTTTTAATTTCAACTTTCATACCTTCTCCTTTTAAATGGTTTCTTTTTCCGGCTCTACCACCACAATCATCCGGTTTTTACCTGCATCATCCGGCAGTTGCACCGCTTTTACCATACAGTTTACGTCCTTGCTTACCGCCGTACCACGCAATACTTTAGACGGGGTCTCCGCCGCTTTACCCAAAATTTGGATAATTTCCTGTTGGCGTCCGTCAAATACATCTAACAAGTGTACTTTGCGCCCGTCTTCCAAATTCAACTCAAAATTCGTATACAATACATTGTAATTTTCATCCACTACTAAAGCACGTGTTCCTTTGGGAATAGAAACCGCCAAGATAGCCTTCCACCAGGTTTTTTCTTTGTCTAAAGACATAATTTCTTCGTGTTCTTCGCCTTTGATATCCGTTTCAATCTTGCTAAGCAGCCCCTTCACCGCCGAAGCTACCGCTCCAATTTCATCGGAACGGTCCGGATATGGTAACGTAAGGTTATTAAAGGAAACTGCCTCAATTTCATCTTTAAGCAGCGTAAGCGGACGAATAACCTGGAATAATAAGAACAAATACAATACTCCGCCAATAATCAGAAGTATAATACACGCCCCTACTGCATAGCGGATCATGGAAGAATAAATCAGTTCCCGTGCACCGGTGCGGGAAACCGTCAAATCCACTACCCCCGCTACGACATTTCCTTTCGCTAACAACGGGATAGCCATTTCATAATTATCTCCGTCTGACGTAAGCACCGCCCGCGGACTGCCGGAACGGATAGCCTGCACGACCGCCCCACTATCAAAGCCGACTGCATTATTATAATCCGAATACGACATACCGATAAACCGAGTATTTTCATGCCACCGGACGGACCCGTCATAATTTAAGTAAACAATGCTTTTTAACCGGGAATCATTCTGCATCATTTCTTTCATTTGGTCTACTTCTGTAAACGCCACAAGTTTAGGCTTAGTGGCCAACGCTTGCACTAGCTGCGGGGCCCGATAACGAACCATTTCTACCATTTCATTTTGCAGTTTGGTATCAAATACATATTTAAATAAATTGTAATAAAACAATCCGCCAATGATAGCCGCATATACAGTTACCAGAATAAACCACAACAACCATTTAGATGTTAATTTCATAGTTCTTTCCTAACGGATCATCATCCGTTCTTCCACCTTACGTAACCCCACTTCCGCATCCGTATTGCCGGGGTCTAATTGTTTGGCCGCAATCCATGCTTGGCGGGCCCGTTCAAAATCATCCTGGTTATAAGCATCCACCCCTTCCATATATTTGGCTTTGGAAGCCGCACGCGCTTCTTCGGACACGCGGCTCATTCCGCCCCCGGTATTAAGCGTAGGGAAAGGTTGCTCCGGTATGGCTACTGATGAACCCGGCACAGGCGTCATACCGGCAGTACTGCTGCCTGTAGTGCTTGGTACAGGGATATTAACCGTGCCAGGAACGCCCGGAACCTGTGTATCTACTACTACTGTTTCCACGGTCTCCGGTTCTTCCGGCTTTTGTTCAGCTTGCTTTAAAGCTGCTTCGGTCTTTGTTTTGGCTTCTTGGGAAGAACGCAAGGCCGCTAACCTAGCCTGTTCGGCCTGTTGTTTGGCACGCAATTCCTGATTGCGAATATAGCGTTCTTTGGCATAGCGGGATTGCTTAATCATATTATCCATAGCAGCCGCATCCGCCCCCCACTTTTTAGCGTTCGTAAAATACCCGATAGCCTGATCAAAACGGTAGGCACTATAAGCCTGGCAGCCGGCAGCATAATATCCGCCTGCAATTTCATTTTTAAGCTGGGACATATACTTTTGTACACGGGCATCTCCGGGCTGAATTTTTTTAATCCGTTCAAATACAGCGTATGCCTCTACGTAACGGCCTTGGTTATATAACTCCATGGCTTGTTTCATACTTTCTTGTAATTGCTGTTCCCGTAATTTAGACTCAATATCTGAAATCTTAGTTACTAAAGCCGGGTCATCCTTACGCATTAACAACGCATTGTACCAGGCATCCAACGCCGCTTGATAATTACCTTGTTTATTGGCTACTTCCCCGCGGCGAGCGTATTCCCGGGCAATTTCTGCATCAATTTGGTTTTTCCAAGATTGGGCCCGCTGATTACCGGGACGAATTGTCAAAATTTCATTTAATTTATCATTCGCTTCTACCAAGCGGCCGCTATCATACAGGGCCATAGCTTCACGGAATTTAGTATCTAATACCTGTTGTTCGGAAATAGTACCATAGGTACCCATGTGATAAGCCTGTTTGGCTAATGTTTGGGCTTGTTTAAAGTTGGGGTCAATACTTAAAATAGTTTGTGCCATTTCTTGCGCACGTTGGTAATCCCCTTGTTTATACAACTGGTACGCATTGTCATACACCATACGAAGGGTATAATTTTGGATACGTTGTTTTTCCAACTGGACTGTAGATAAATATTGTTTCTTTTCTTCTACATCATTTAAAGTACCCAACGAAATTTTGCCTAAGTCCAACAGCATCCCGGCTTCTTTCCCATACTGGCGAACGGGAACCGCACGGTTAAACGTAGAAGACACCGCCGGCATTGCCATCCATACACACACAGTCAAAAGTAATTGTTTTTTCATAGTGCGCCCTCAAAACCCCAATCCGCCGGATAATAAACCTCCCAGCATGGGGGATAAAATTAAAATAAAAATCGTCGGGAAAATAAACATAAATAGCGGAAATAACATTTTGGTAGAGGCTTGGGCCGCCAGTTTTTCCGCCTTGTTCAAACGGCTATAACGTAAATCCGCCGAAAAGTTACGCAGCAAGTCTACCAAACTGGTACCTAATTCGTCAGATTGAATAATAAGCCCCACCAACGTACGCACTTCCGGCACTCCCGTACGAGCCGCAAAACGTTCCAAGGCTTCCCTGCGGGAATACCCCAGTTTAATTTCCCCAATGGTTTTGTCTAATTCGGTTTCCAAAATTGTTTTTTCCCGCGCTACTTTAATAATACGTTCAAACGCCGTTAGATAATCTAGCCCGGACTCAATAATAAGTGCCGCCAAATCTACGGTAGTAGAAAAATTCCCCAAAATCTCTTGCTGGCGTTTTTGGATTTTGCTGCGGATAAGCGCATCCGGCACCATAAAGGCCAACGGTACAAATAAAACCGGCCAAAAAGATTTAAACAAAAGCATCATGGCAGCGGGAATAGCAATCGCTGCAATAATTTTTGTATATAAAATATCTACAGGCTGTGGTTTTTCGGGGCTACCCAATTGCAAGTACATTTCTTCCAAACTATCTTCTAAATGAAAAGTATGCAAACAAAATAAGGCCACACGGTCCAACAATTTTCCATCCGGGTTTAAGCGGGCAAAACTAGAAGCGGATTTATAACGCTGTACCGCAACATCTACAATATCTTCCCGGTCTTTTTCCGGAGCCAACAAATTAAATACCGCAGCCCCTAACATTAAAGCCCCAAACCCTACAAGTAAGAATAATCCAGCAGACATCATTACATTCATACTTACACCTTAATATCCCCAAGTTTACGCAACACGTGCATTCCGATGAAAATCCAAATGACACAAAACAAGAAAATAATCATACCAATAGAACTGGTATAGAAGTTAATCATTTGGGTAGGCTGGAATAAGAACATGACCGCCATCATAATAAACGGCATTACACTCACAACAATGGATTGGATACGCTGTTGGGCAGTTAACGCCTGGAGTTTTTCTTCCAGTTTGCTTTCTTCGCGGATATTTTCTACCAAACGGGCAAAAATAACAGGTAAATTACCCCCAACCTGCCGCTGAATAATAATTGCTTTTACAATGTAAGAAAGCATCCGGCTGTCCACGCGGTTTACCATACCGTCTAACGCTTGTTCAAACGGAGTACCTAATTGGTAATTTTTTACGACCAGGCCAAACTCATCCGAAATCGGCGGCAGTAAATCTTTGGCCACCATTTCAAAACCTTGGACAATGTCCATTCCCGAACGTAACGAGTTAGAAAGCAAAATAAGGGCATCCATTAACTGTTTATTCACTTTAACCCCACGGCTACGTTTAAGGGATTCTAACAAAGCAGACGGAACCCGGATACTGATAATCCCCCCCACCATAAGGAAAAATAAAAATACAAACACCCCAAAAAATCCGCCAATCACCCAACCGGACAAGAAACCAAATCCCATAAAAATAGCAATTGTACCGAATACAATATATTTAATATCAATGGTTACAAACTGACGATTAAAATCTTCGGCCCATACTGCACTTTTGGCACGGTAATCCTCCAACATACGCCCGATAGAATCCCGCTTGCTGTTAATAAGAAAGAATACAAACATCCCGGCAAACACAGAACCAATAATAATCAGCGTTAAAATATATAACCGGTCTGCCTGGGTAGTTTGGTACGTTTTCGGATCCGGAGGGGTAGCCGGAATAGGACTTCCCATAAATTGAGCATACAAGTGATTGGCTAATACCACTACGGCCATGACCGATTGGCGGTATTTATCATCCCGCTGGGAAACAGGACTGGAAAAAGATTCAATAGTACTAAAAAATTCGTTGTTAATTAGTTCCAACGTAGATAACATAGAGCGCGCACGGCCGCCCATACTGTCTTTCATAACTACTAATTGCTGCCCGCGTAACAAATCTTTATTTAAACGGTCCAACGTAGCCATTAAATTTAAACGGTTGCCCACATAGCCGCGGGAAAGCTGTTCTAACACGATCGGGCGGTTTGGCTCTAAGGATTGGGCAGCACGGTCTAAATACAAATACACATTAGAAAATGCCTGACGCCACAAATCTACTTCACTATACGTCTGGTTATCCGTTTTTACAAATACAACTTTGTTCTTATCCATGCGGGCCAATTCTTCCGCAAACCAATCCGGCATGGTAACAGGCTTATCAGCCGCAGCACCACATAAATCTGTGAGTGTATAGGTCTTTTCGCTCTCTTTGACATCTACGTTAAAAAACCCCGCCAAAATACGCATTTTATCCTGGGCACATTGGATTTTTTTTAAATCTTCCGTTCCCAGCGCACGGGACCACCCGGAACCCGGAAGAAATAATCCGGTAACGGTTAGCAATATAATTCCGGTTACATAACGTAGTGTTTGTTTCATAGATTTATGATATCTTAGGCGGAGCGGGCGGTAAAGGAACAGGGCCCTCACTATACATACGCTGCTGCCGACGCTGCAACGCTTTTACATTCGGCTCTCCGTCAGCCCCTAGCGGAACAGCCCCCTTGGTAAATACTTCTTTATCCACCGGACAACCCTTGGATTCAAATTCATCATAAAAAGTGGGCAAGTTCCCCGTGGGGGCAAAAATACCCTGCACTTTGCCGTTTTCATCTACCCCCGTCTGCACATAGCGGAATAAATCGGTAGATTGGATTTCATTATTTTTCTGGCCGTGCATTTCCGTAATATAAGTGACTTTACGGGAACCGTCCGAAAAACGGGATAATTGTACAATCAAGTTTACCGCGGAAGAAATCATCTCACGGATTACGTATACCGGTAAATCGGCCCCAGTTTGCATACACATCGCTTCCAAACGGGATAAACCGTCACGCGGCGTATTGGCGTGAATAGTTGTCAGAGAACCTTCGTGCCCGGTGTTCATAGCCTGTAACATATCTAACGCTTCACCGCCACGGCACTCCCCAACCACAATACGGTCCGGACGCATACGCAAACAGTTCTTCACTAAATCCTGAATAGTTACCGCCCCTTTACCTTCTACGTTAGGCGGACGGCTTTCCAAAGATACCCAATGCGGCTGCTGTAAGCGCAACTCCGCCGTATCTTCTACCGTAATAATACGTTCATCATCGGCAATATAACCAGAAATGGCGTTTAAAAAGGTCGTTTTACCAGTACCGGTACCGCCACAAACAATAATGTTTTTACGGATTTTAACACATTGTTTAATAAATTCCATACATTCCGGACTAATGGTACCAAAACGGTAATAATCTTCCGGCCCGAACGGTTTTTGGGAAAAACGGCGAATGGTCAACGTCGGCCCGGAAACCGCCAGCGGAGAAATAATCGCGTTCACACGGGAACCGTCTTTTAAACGCGCGTCTACAAGCGGTACGGATTCATCAATACGGCGACCCAACGGTGCCACAATCCGTTTAATGACTTGAACAACTTGGTCATTATTTCTAAATTTGTATTTGGTCAGCGTCAGTTTCCCTTTTTGCTCAATAAAAATTTTATCAAATGCGTTGACCATAATTTCGGTAACAGCCGGGTCCCGCATGAGGACTTCCAGCGGCCCTAACCCTAAAATTTCATCTAATAATTCCGAGGAAAAACGGGCGCGTTGTTCGCGTGAAAACTGCAAATTGGGCTGTTTCTGCAAAATATCATCTACAATGGCCGCTACCCGCTTACGGGTTTGTGCACTAGCAGAACTTTCATCGCTCACAACAATATGTTCAATTTCCAACGTGTGCACTACTTCTTTATGCACTTTTTGCTTTAAATCATCCCAAAAAGAAAGTTTAACCTTCTCCGGCTCGTTCCCGGCACCAGCCAAATGGCTTTCCACGCTCGCTGTTGTATTGCCGTTAAAAAGGACCGGGCTCCAAATTTCTTGTGCAGCCTGCGTAAATTCTTCATCGGATACGGAAGCCGTCCAATCTTTGGGAGCAGGTTTTAAATCACGGATTTTAGCTAACACCAACCGCAATCCTTTGACCCATTCTGCCTGCGGGTTCACGATAATTTCTACTTCCCGCCGGTTGGAAGCCGCCATTACTTCTTCGTCCCACGGTAAAAATACATCTATTTCGTGCCCTAAAGACCCATAGAACTGCTCTACTTCCGCGTAGGGAATAGACCCCGGCATATCATACGCGTTACAAATTACACTTACACGGTCCATGGGATAATGCTGGCTTTTGTAATCGTTAAACAACTGCACCGTTGCATTTAAATGGGTACGCGTCGCTTGGGATACCCAAAACATTTTGTCTGCAATATCAAATGCAAATGCTTGCATGGGAAAGCTGGAATCTACGTCCAGAAAAATATCAAATGTTTGAGCCAAACGTGATAAAATAGGAATTAAAATTTTAGGGCTAATAGACGCTACTTGTGCACGGGTATTTCCTAACGGTAATACCCCCACCCCCCATTGGGACATGGAAATTTTACCCCGTAATAACCCCCCCACAACGGCTATATTCGTATTTCCGAGGGTTTGCAAAATATCTGCTACGCTGACGGGTTTTTTAATATTTAAATAAAAACTGTGCTCCTGCCGGGCCAACGGGTCTAACGGGACCACTAATACCGGCCGTTTCTGGATACCCGCCCAGCCAAGGGCCAAATTGAGCGTAAGCGTAGTTTTCCCGGCCCCTTCTTTCGGACCGGAAAAAGCAATTATTTTTTCTTCTGATTTAACTTTTTCTTTGGCTGCCATATATCCAAACTATTCTACAATTTCTACCGTAATAAACAGAAAGAGCGAACGTTGTTCTTCCGTTACGTCTTTACTTTTAAAAAAAGCCCCAATAAGTGGCAAACGGCCTAAAAACGGTACACGGTCTTCGCTAACGTTACGGGCACTACTTTTAAGCCCGCCAATAACTAGCGTTTCGCCGCTGTTAAGTTCTACATGGGTTTCCACATCACGGTTGGTAAACGAAGGAGCCGTAGCCGTACCAATTACCACCGTACGGGAATAATCCACCGTAGAAACCGATAATTGCACCTGTAAGTCAATAATGTTGTTACGTTCCGGAATAATCGTAGGAAGTACGTTTAACAAAATACCATATTCTTCTAACTGAGAACCAACCCCTTGGTTGTTTACAATCGGTATCGGGATTTTACCGCCCACCGTAATTTTCGCACTACTTCCCGAAGAAGTAACAATCTTCGGGTTAGAAAGCACCTGGGCACGGCCTTCCGTTTCCATTAAACGCAGACGCGTGGTAACCGCTGTCTTACGTTCAAACTCCCCTAACGATAAAATACCCGGAATGGTGGCTTCTTCAAAATCAAACAACTGATTCCAGGAAAACCCTTTGACGCTTTGCAACGTACCGCTGATTTCCACTACATCAGCACTTACCGCCACAAGCCGTGTTTTTTTGGCATGCGCGCACGAAGGCACCAGCAAACCAAGTAATACAACCGTTAGACACACTCCGTTTGAAACTATTTTATTTGTCATGAATCATCCCACTAATTAAATAATTTTTCAAAGGTAGCTACTTCCATGTAATAGTTCGTAACATCCCCGTGCGAACGCAAGATGACGGAAATATCCCCTTCTTTGCGGGCTAACGCCAAATACTGTGCATCCCGCGGAGAAAGTGCCAGCGCAATAGCCGTACTGTCTGAAAAAGCAGAATTGTCGTCATCTTTATTTTTAAGAGCCGAAGCGGTTTTGGCATCTAATCCTTGCCCTAAATCCGCCCCTACACCTAGTACTTTAATATTCTGCAAAAGGGTAATCGTTACATTTTGCTGGGTACCGTTTTTCATGGTAGCCTGAAACGTAAGCAAAATATCCACGTTATCATCCGGCTTAATTAAACTGGCGGTGGCTATCGGTACATCGTTAATAATAAACCCGCGCATCTGCACCGGAATTTTACTGGAAAGCCCCGCTTCCGGCGATAAAGACGTAATGGCATATTTAGAAATTTGGTTTCCTTTGGGAATTTGGATACGCGCTACTGCATTTTCAATGGCTTTAAAATCTGCGTCCGTAGTATACGTAAATGCATCTTTTTGCAAATAAGCAGCCGGCACCGGAACCGTTTTCACAAAATCGCGCTTAATAACTTCACGCTCTTTAATATCCCGGGTAGGCACAAATACATATTTGACGTTTTTAGAATCGTTTAATTTACTTTCAGCACGACGAACTATCATACCGTATACAATAGCAGCTAATATGGCTAACAGCAGCGGGAAAAAAACTCCTCTTTTCATATATCTCCTTACACCCTAAAAAATAAAATCGGTACTACTTGGTATCCGAACTGGCATACGCTTTTTCTACCGGCATACGCGCCGTAGCGTGTATTTTACGGATCCCTTCCCGGCGGGGTTCATCCGCCAGAATAAAACTTGTTCCCGGAAACACCAACTTTACCGGATACGTCAAAGTTACTACTACATCTTGGTGGCGGTGCCGCTTGTACATGGGGTCCACCCCGGTAGTTTCCAGCTTCACCTGCACATTTACCCGCTCGGCCTCTTGCCCAAATACTTTCGTCCTAGCGTGTATAATTTTTTGCATCATGGCCGTACGGTTTGCGTTACCGCTGGGCTTATCTACTCCCACGAGCGCCCCAATACGGGCAAATTCATAGGAAGCGTGGTTTAACAGAATAGTCCGGTATGCCAAATTGCCGTATTCAAGCACAAAGAATATAAGCAGCATAAATACCGGCAAAATAAGCATAAGTTCTACTGTTACTTGTCCGCGCCTCCTATGAAGAAATTTCATGGCTTAGTTAGAGCTGTTTAAGTTACCCAAAATTTTAGATTTGACGTTGTCAAATAATTCCGGCATAAACTGTTTAATTAAACCGCCCGCGAGTAAAGCAACACCCACTACTACCACAAGCATAAGTACATACTCTACAGTATTTTGCCCTTCTTTTTTAGAAAGGGTGCTAATGGCTTTGGCTTTCAGTAAGGCTGCTTTGTTTTGCAACGCAACGATGTATTTCATAAGGTACTCCTCCTAATTTATTAAATTTTTAATTTGTACTATAATCCGTCAAAACGATTTTGGCCCCTTGTTCAAACTGGTCCGGCACTAAATGCGAATATAACACGTAAAACGAAAGAAACGCCCCCATCAGCCCTATGGCTACTACAATATATTCCGTAGCGGATTGGCCTTTTTTACTGGTGAGGATTTTCTTTGCATACGTGTGCATACCTTAAAATTGCAACGATATCGCCAACTGTTGCGACGTACCTAACGCCCCAAACGGCGTTACGCCGTAATCTAGCGATGCCCCGTATCCAAACAGTTCACCGCTGTAAATTCCAAATCCAAACGACACGCGGGAAGTTTCTTCTAGCCCAACTTGCTTGACCCAACTATCCTCTGTGTTAATCCCTGTGTTATCGCGCGTATAGTACCCTACACGCAAATCAAACCGGGCCACCTGAAGTAAATCCTCAGGAATATGCACTTCTAACCCCACCCCGTAGCGGATTTTATCATCCACATATTTCATATATTCGCCGGAAATGGTAAAGTAGCGCGTGTTTAAATCCGCCCCTAAGCGAAGCCCGCGCGGCATCTCGTCTTTATCTCCAATATTGACGATTGCACCGCCCAAACCCAACCAATTTACCACGCGTAATTTAGCCCCGGCATCAAAACCGACGTTATCGTAATAGTTATGGCCTTGGCCGTTATACAAACGCTCCGTAACATACTTAGCCGTCCCGCCGATTTGTAATTTTTGATTGATAAATCCGCGCGCAATGGACACGCTGCCTACAAAGTTTTGCACCGGTACACCTACTTCCGGGTTTAAGTGGCCGTATTCGTCGCGGAAATCAAAGTTATCCATGTCCATATAATTGACAGACAACCCGATAATCGTTTTACCAATCGGCTGTAAATAGGCAAGCGTACGCGCTTTATAGCCTTGTAAATAGTCCAAATACGTAAACTGTACTTCGCGCGAAGTAGCACTAGCCGCCCCGGCCGGGTTCCAAAATAAGGCTTCCGGTCCGTCGGCAACAGACACAAACGCATTACCCAAGGCCTGCGCACGCGGGGCCCCGGCATTGAGTTTTAAAAACGCTCCGGCACTCGTACCTGCATTACGGTGAATACCTTCTGCCTGTGCTACACATCCGATACAAATTAACAAACCTGCAACCGCTATGTTTAATTTATTCATGATTTTTAATTCCTTACTATATTATACCACGAACGGCCCCTTACGGGATTAAAATTTTTACTACCTTTTGGCAATGTTCGCGCCCGTTAAAGGCTTTGAAATCTACTAAGCCAAAGTATACCCCACGCGCTACTTTCTTGCCGTGCTGGTTATCCCGGTTCCATTTACAGCGCAAGGCCGCGTTGCGGACGTTGGGGATGGCTAAGTCCCCATCTTGGTCTGTTCCGGGCGCAGATATTAACGGCACGCGCGTATAAGTACCGTCCGCATTTTGCACGTTATTATCCGGCTGGAAGTACAAACTTTCACCCATGGTGGTTTGATAGTTATTGGCATCCACACAGGTGTAATCTGCATTACGTACCATATCGCCGGCCAGGTTGAAGTACTTAATAGATACTGTACCGGGCACCGGCATTTTGGTAATTTCTAGCGTACCTTGTTTGCCGTCGCGCAGCGGGTTGGGGTAGAAGAAAACTGTTTTCTTCCAATCTTCGCACACAAACCGTCCGTCGCCAATAGCAATGGTGGCTTTGTGCAAATTCTGATACTCGTAGGTATCGGCCACATAATCAATGGCTTGTTCCGTACCGGTTACTAAAATTTCTCCGGTTACGCTGTCAATGCGCGAAGAATCCAAGGACGTTACGAAGCGGAACGGATAGACACCGTCGGGCACTTCTTGCTGGGCATAGTCCAAACCGTCCCACACTTCTTCTATAAGCGTGGTACCGGGGCGGATACCCACAATGGAGCGCACAAGCACTTCGTTAATGTCTTTTACTTCTTTGCCCGTAGTCGGGTTGCGAAGCGTTCCTTTGGCATAATCGTAAATCGTAGTACCCGGTTTAAAGATTTGAATGGCTACTTTCATCGGCACGGAAATTTGATACCCGATCTTCATATCGGTTCCGCGCGTAGAAATCGCGTAGTTATCAGCTTCTAAGAGGTCAAACACTTTAAACAGGTCCGCACTAATGGTAATGGATTTTACCGTCGGCTGATACAAGCCCGCATCCGGGTAGTTACGCGCGGTTAAGCGGATTTCGTACATACCGGGTTTGACGTAATTGCCGTTATGGTCTGTACCGTCCCAATACAATTTACGCAAGACGTTGGCATCAAACGTGCCCGTGTTCACAATTGTCATCGTAGAGAGGAACTTACAAATTTCCCCGGCCACGTTGGTACGGTTTTCAAATACGTTGACGTTGCCGGAAAGCACATTATCCGTTACCGGGGAACACATACCCGGTTCCAAGGCCACTACGGCGGCTTCTACCGTGGCCGCGCGGGAGATAGCAAAGTTAATCTCATACGGCGGGATAAACGTAAGCGTAGTAGACGACGCATTAAATAACTGCGGCGCGTTGGGGTATACTTGTACGGAATCTTCCAAGAAGTATACCGGGCCGCGGGTGACGTTAAGTTTGCTGACTACTTTGTCGGAGGCGTAGAGATATTTCTCTTGACGAACGTCTATATTTTCTGCACAGGGGCTACCACTACAATCCAACGTAGATCCTCTCACAAACGGAGCCCCATTAACGTATGTCCCCTCCACATCGCTATCTATATCGGAATTAATAAAGTAATACCGGTTAAACGGCTCATCAGACCGAGCCGACAGATAAAACGGGTATTGCCCGTCTGCCAACATTTCGTACGGGCAGTTGGATTTTTCCGTAGCCCCTGTACATTTGGCGATTTCTTCGGCTGTATGTTTAGCGCCCGACGGTGTAGGGTTGTAGAAGTACAGCGCATCCCATTCCACCATATTCACAACATCATCACCATTACTCAGGTGAGAGCGGTCAAACGTATGAATGGGCTGCAAGCGTACATCTACCGCACCCGCTGCTGCTTGCGTATATGTCGGATAATTCCGGAAAGAAGAATCATTCACATAGATACAAGCTGCTTGATATTTGTTTACGCTACTTGGTTTCACATAATACCCTGCACTAGCAGAACCACCAAAAATGGTCTTGGGCTTATCTACCCCATATACGGGGTCATCGGTAGCACAAATATGCGGCGGCCAAACAGGCGCAATATCTGTAACGACAGAGATAACCTCTTGTTTCAAATAAACTGTATATTTATCCGTATTTTGTTCTTTGTCGGTATCGCCACGGTATTCGGAATTATTCAACTTATATTCCGAAGCAGACGTCCAGGTATTACGCACCGAAAAATTCTCGCCGCCTATCGTAGTAATATCATATTCCACAATAGAACCATTTTCCGGGATAGCAAGCACGTTTGTAGCACTTCCGCCACCGGTAGGAGTAAGGGTCATTTTTCCCGCTTCCAAACTGGAACCGGTAGTAGCTGTCGCCGGAATACCTGTTGCTTGGGCATTATAAACAGCACCTACCGTATAATCATTATAATCCCCGGTTTGGCCGTTATAATTGGGGATGACAACATCCTTATTATAGATGTTAATTTGCACATTCATAGGTTTAGATAAATGGTACGAAATAGTGGCCTTAGCATTACTGTCCCCATATACGTCCGTAGTGGCCACATCTACCACGCGGTACATATCCACCGGGAAAACTGTAATGGCTTCGTTACTTTGCGCCGGGAACATGGCATCCATGGCTTTGACACGGAACATATAGGTGCCCGGATAGACCATACGGCCTTGGTCGTCCCGCCCGTCCCAAGTTAACGTATTTAATTGCTGGGAAACATTCGGTTCGCCGCCTTCTAAGGTTAAATGTTTGACTACTAGTCCGGCCGTGTTTTCTACCGTGGCAATCACTTGTGCATCACGGTCTAAGGCATATTTAAATACAAACGGGTCTAAACCATACGCCGTAGGGCTGGAGCCGAGCGTCGCATAACTGGCCGGCTGCATGGAAATACCTACTAAACCGCGTTCCAGTTCCAAGGTACCCACGGTATATTTTAAAGTTTTTACCCCGGTAAAACATTGGTGGTTGATTTCTTGGGTTCCCTCACAAATACTCCCGGCCGTAAATGCAGGTCCACCTGCCAAGGCATTTACATATTTTCCGTTATAGGGGATTTCTGCCCATAATACGTAGACGTAGTTACCGTCAGGCAGGGGAGCTCCGGCCGCAAACGATTCTGTACACGTAGTAGCCGGACTTGTAGGAGAACATAACGTACCATCCGATTTTTTTTCTCCTTTTGCATAAATACGTTTACAAGTTCCGTTGGGATCTAAAGAACCGTCTGCATTATGCGGTTGGCAGGTTCCGTCCCACCGGTCTGTATACACCATACGGCCTGTTTTTTGTTCTACGTTACGAAATACCAAACTTCCGGTTCTTTCTTCAAAACTCGGGCCTGTACCCGTAATAGTATTAGAACGGGTAAAAATATCATCCCCCTGTTGATCAAATGTAGTGCCCGGCGTATAAACTTCCCAATATACGGTGGCGGATTCCGTCGGCACGTAAGAAATGGTAGCATACGCCGTGGATTTTTTATTAAGCCCTGTTACACGTACATCCGTTAATTTCAAGGGGTCCAACGATACCTGGCGTGTAACCGCGCGGGAGAAATCAATCCCTTTCCATTCATCTTGGGATTTGGCCTGGATAGAGGCAATATAATTGCCCGCCGGGAGTAACATTCCCCCGTCATTTCTTCCGTCCCAAGAGTCAAAATCCGAAATTTGGGTATCTTTATCCGTTCCTTTCATACCCTCGCCGGTACGCGGCTGCCAGTCTACTAACGTGCGGACAAT
Organism: uncultured Elusimicrobium sp.; assembly: GCA_937891135.1. GTDB lineage: Bacteria > Elusimicrobiota > Elusimicrobia > Elusimicrobiales > Elusimicrobiaceae > Avelusimicrobium. The sequence goes on along the minus strand of CALAFB010000025.1, from coordinate 15,174 downwards.
CATATTGGTAGCTGCATTATAATCGCCACCGCCGGCAAAGCTGGCTGTATTAGATGTATTAGAAGAAGTTGGCTGATAACACGTTCCATTTTCCCAAGTATAATTAGCCAAAGCACACGTTTTTTCGTTAACAGAATATACCTCGCAGTGAGTTCCTGCCCACGTATAACCAGCCGCTGTACATTCAGAAGGAGTTGTTAAACTAGGAACATTACATTTACTATCTCCACTAGACCAAGTACCTCCTGCCGCTGTACAAAAACTTTGAGTTACAGTAGAAATTTTCGTTCCAGCAGAGACTCCATAAGCCGCCGAATCTTTAGTAGAAGCATCAAAAATCGCAATACGCACATCGGCATCTTTACTTAAACGGTACTGGAACGTATAAGGTTGGGCAGATACAGGGGTAATCGTACCTACCAAACTGGGCGTGCTGCGTACGGTGTGTACGTTGGTAACGTCTACTTGTATGGGGATTTGGGTTGCCCCGTTGTGCCCGGGATATACCCCCGTTTCGGAAATTTCAATACGGTCTGCAATCACACCGTCGGAAGGAACATCTGTAGAAACCGTTGCGCGGAAACCGTAATTTCCGTTGGTTTTACCGAACTCACCCGCGATTTCGTATGAAGCATCCCACCCGGTACAAAAGGATAACGCTTTGTTGGTTTCTACCCCGTTGTTATCAAAAACTACACAATCACTATGCCCGGCCCCTTCATTACATCCATAATAAATATCGGCAGAAATTTTTTCAGAACCATTTCCTGCATATTTGTAACATTTAGAAGTACAGGCGTTTCCAAATGTACAAGGTGTAACCGTAGAAGGGCAGGTTTGTTCTTTGGTCGTAGTAGAAGGCCAACAAACCCCGTTTAATGTGGAAATCGTACTGCTTGTACCATACTCTATAGCAATAGTGGCAGTATCTCCTGGTGAACTAAAAAAACACGTTGAACCAGTATGAGAACCATTATATGTGCACTGGGCCGTTTTACCTTCTCCTTGTGCATTGGTATAAGTACATGTGGCTGAATAGGCCCTAGTAGGTTCTCCCGAAGCAGTACACTGCAAATTTAACGGAGCACCACTTACGCTACAGGCCGATTGTCCACTAATTACTATACTTCCGCTATTTTCTTTTACTGTACACGAAAATGAAGACGGAATATTAACCGGGGAAGGAGCGGATGAGCTCTCCGACGTACCATCACAAATCCAGTGTGCGCCCAAACATTCTGCCACTTTGGTATCTTCCACCGTTTGGTCCTTCCCGGCGTTGGTACAATGGTAGGAACCACAGGTATATTTAGACGGGTCGGAAGTATCCCGCACCGGATATATATCAACAGAACGGATTGCCGGAAGTTCATCCGGGTTTTTAGGGTTTTTGCCATTGTAGTATTTAAAAATATCAAACGTTACCCGTTGTAACGGAAATGCAATAGAATAGGTAGACTGGCCGACGGGCAAGTTACTGCACGCTACTTGCGTACATAACCCTAAACAATGATTAGGGTATTTATTGTCGGTCCAGGTCGTATTTGGATAGGGTTGGTCATATTCAATCAGTGCAGAACTAACCCAAGGATCGGTTTGATTTTGATTACTGGCTGGAGCCGGCGACGTAACAAAACTCTTATTATATGGGCTGGCTACTACGTTAGATAACATCGTTGTATAATCCCCTGAAGGATAATTACAATACAATACATTGATATCATCACTAGAATATGGAAGATGCGTAGACGTTCCACCGGAAGTATATTCCCCATATACTACTCCCGTAGCCACCGTGTTCACAGTTTGGGTATAAAGCGGAGCAGCTGCCAACCCACATAAAATAGTTAAGAAAGACGTTTTTACCGTCTGAAATTTAAAAATAGTTTGAAAGAAATGCTGAAGTTTATTCATTTGTGTTATTCATCCCTTAGTATATAAAAACTAATACACTACCGACGTTCCGTTCCGTTAAAAACATACGCCGGGTTTCTTACCACTTCATGCGCGAGGCCCGCCCGCAAACGGAGCGAAACCTACACGTATAAATTTTCGCAACTTTTGAAGGAATTGTCAACTATATTTTTTAGGAAGAAGGAAGAGCCAATTATTTCTATTTTTTCCCCCTCATCTGCCCTTTGGACATCTTCCCCCTAAGGGGAAAGGTGGCTGAAAGCCGGATGAGGGGGTGTTTCATCAAGGTGTCATCCCCGGGAATATTTTATGCTGTTATAATATAATTGTCATCCCCAAAGGTCTTTGTTGGGGATCTCCCTTCTGCCCATTCACTTGCTTGAACAAATGCTTACACGCTTACTTACGAAAACGGATGAGGGAGATTCCCGACAACATTCCTCGGGAATGACAGTTTTATAAGCCAGCAATTTCTTCGTACAAATCATTCCAGTGCGGGTTTAACTTATTAATTAAACGCACTTTCCAAGAACGATTCCATTTTTTAACTTGTTTTTCACGCGTAATGGCCTGACGTATGTCTGTATATATTTCATAATAAAGCAACACACATACATTGTATTTAGCTGTAAAACTATTTTGTAAAATATGCTCTTTATGCTCGTATCCGCGCCGAGCTAAATTGTTTGAAACACCCGTATACAATGTGCTTTTATTAGGATTAGACATAATATAAAAGTAATACATAAATATATTAAAAAAAAGTGCTATCCCCGAATATCTTTGTCGGGAATTATCTATGGTTATTCCTTACTTTCTTCTTGGGTGTTTTCTACTACTTCACGGTAGACGGCAAAGTGCCCGCGCCCGTTTTGCTTGACAGTATACAGGGCTTTGTCTGCTTTTGCTAAAAGTTCATCGGCGTTGGAGGCATCCGTCGGAAATGTAGCCACCCCTTGGCTGATACTAAGGTGAATTTCCTCCCCCCCTGTATATTTAGTAGGCAATGTAACTGCCGTAATACGCTCTTGCAGACGCTTGGCAATTACTTTGGATTCTTCACTATTGGTACTGGGCAGCATAATGACCATTTCATCCCCGCCGAAACGGCACGGTACATCAGTCTGGCGTAAACTGGTGCGGATAATGCGGCTGACCTCTTGCAACGCCCAATCCCCGATTTGATGCCCGTAATTATCGTTAATCTGCTTAAAATAATCCAGGTCTACAATCATTAAAGAAACCGTCAAATTAAACCGTTTGGCACGGTACATTTCTTCGGCCAGTTTTTCATTAAAATATCGGCGCACGGGCAGATGAGTCAGTTCGTCATAATTAGATAATTCTTGCACGCGCTCAAACAAACGCGCATTGTCTATGGCCAGGGCCATTTGCGAAGCAAACTGCTGCAAGGAAATAAAGTCCAAATACCCAATCGGCCGGCGGGACAAAATATTATCAAACGATAAAAAACCCACTTTATTGCGCTGCACCTTTAAAGGAATATAAATGACGCTGCGCGTGGAGCGGTATGTAGCGGACGAGTCAAACACTTCTTTTAACAAACCTTGTTCTTGCGGCGTGATTTCATCCCCGCTTTTGTGCGTAACCTGGCCGGAAATATCCACGCCCAACACATTCTTGATATTGCGCCCGTACGCATCCGTTAAATACAAATGCACACGGTCAAAACGAAAGTATTTTTGTACGCCTTGTAAAATAAGTTCCAGCCCGTCATTTAACCGCAGGGAAGACGCAAACACCGTAGACAAATCATTTAAAGCAGTAGAAACACTCAAGCGTTTGTTTTTAGCCTGGTCAATTTCTGTGTTACGTAAATTATGCGAAATTTCCTGCCCTAACGCTTTAATAAGTTCCTTTTCCTGCGGCGTAAACGGACGGTCTTTACGGAAGCGTTCCAAGCGCAACACCCCTACTTTTTCCTGCATATAGGTATGTACTTCGCCTCCTTTTAGTTCCATACTCGGGCGTTGCCATTTTACTAGCACATAAATAGCCGGGTAACTTAAATCGGTCGTTTCGGTAATACCGTCGCACAAGAGTTGTTTTAAAAAAACAGGTTCGCTAATGACGGAAATATCTTCCTGCTTATCCATACAGTATTCTTTTTTACACATCATACGCAAGGATAAAATGGCCCGCTCCTGCTGCCAATCAAAAAAATAAATGCGGTCCAACTTAAACAAATTGCGTAGTACCGGCAATGCATTTTCCAACAGTTCCCGCTTATTTTGGAAGGCCTGGTTTAATTGTTTGTGAAACTTATACAAAGTGTAGGATTTTTTATCAAACATAATTATCCCTCATAAATAGACAATAAGTATTCAATTTCTTTGGCAGCCATTTCCAGTTCCCGGTCTAATAGGGCTTGGGTGAAACGCCCTTCTACAATTTGCGTGGCGCAAACGGCTAAAATACGTTTTAAAATTTCCATTACCGTCCCCGTAACAATTACATTCGGTAAGGTTTTGGCGGTAGGCAAAATGCGTTCGTATGCACGCAGCCGTTTGGTAGAAGAAGACAACACAAATAGTTCTGCCGCATCTTCAAACGCCGGGAATACCTCCAGCATTTTAGCCAGGTGGGCCTGGATATCGGCCCGGGCGCAGAACTTAATAAAACGAAGGGCCTCCTCTTTATGCTGGGAACGTACGTTCACACATAAATTCATACCGGACAAATACGCCGCGGACGTATCCCCCGTCGCCGGTACCGGAAGCGTACGCACGGGAATACCACGCCGGGCATCAAACGTGCTGACCCCTTGTTTACGGGAAATCATTAAACTGGCCTGGCCGGAAACAATCGTTCCCAAAGAACCGCGCTCCCGTAAAATAGGCATATAATTATGAAGGGCCAAATTCACATAATCGCGCAACCCTTCTTTAAAGGCTTTTGTTGCTACGCCCGTACTTTTAAAATCTGCCGATAATAAATTCACTCCGCGTCCCCACACGCACGGAAGGGCACTACGCATAGAAAGCGAACCGCGCCAATCGCTATTTTGTACGGGATAATAGCCGGGAACATCTTTAAATTGCTCGCGCAAAGCCGCACAAATTTTCAAAAGTCCGTCCCAAGTAGACAAATCTCTTTCCGGCCGAGAAGTTACTAATTTTAAATGGTCCTCCCGGTAATGGAGTGCACTAATATCAAACCACCACGGGTAAGAGTACATATCTTTGGTGCCCGGTTTATAACAATGGTTTTTAAGCGGCGTTAAACAGTTGGCAAGCGAGAGCCCCGGGTCTAACTGGGACAAATTTTCCACCACGCCCTCCCGTTCTAACAAAGCCGTCCAGTAATGCGGAATTTGGATAATGTCGGGTACTTCTTCTTCGTGTGTAGGATATTTAATCGTAAACATACGCCGCCACAACACGTTGCGCGTAAACACACGCATAGCAACCGGAATGTGCGGGTTTTCTTTTTGAAAAAGGGAAAGAAATGCCGCGTACGTTTCTTTGGTTTTATCGCCCGCATCGGGCATGACCCATACAATCATCTTAAACTCCTGTTACTTCCAACTGCGCACCTTCATATTGGGATTGATATCAATGTTTGGCTGAAGTGGGGTGCCGGTAATTTGGGCATATTCTAACTTTTTATAGGCCGCTAATGCAATCATGGCTGCATTGTCGGAAGATAATTTCCGTTCTACAAAATAAACCGTTTTCCCTTGGGCAGCGGCTTTCATTTGCAAAGTTTCGCGCAGTAAACTGTTGGCAGCCACTCCGCCACCTACCGCAATATAGGGCACCTTATATTTCTTAGCAGCCAGTAATGTTTTAGTAACGAGGGTATCCACCATGGCTTGCTCAAAACTGGCACACACGTCCGGAATACTTCTATTTTGATGATCCCGCAAATAATAACTGACCGACGTTTTAATCCCGCTAAATGAAAATTCCCACGTACCCGGCAGTAACGGACGCGGAAACGCAATTGCATCCCGCCGCCCCTGCAAGGCTTGTTGGGATACTTGCGGCCCGCCAGGATACGGCAGCCCCAAGAGTTTAGCTACTTTATCAAAGGCTTCGCCCGCAGCATCATCCCGTGTTTTGCCCAATACTTTATATTGTCCGTAATCTTTCACATACCAAAGTTCTGTATGCCCGCCCGAAACCACCAACGCAATAAGCGGGAACTGTAAGCGGTGTTTGACTTCGCCGTTTTCAAAATCACAGGCAAATAAATGACCTTCTAAATGGTTTACGCCAATAAGTGGTACTTTTTTATAAGCTGCCAATGTTTCGGCTGCTACACGCCCCACCATGAGCCCCCCGGGAAGCCCCGGCCCGCTGGCAAATGCTACACAATCTATGGGATGATTTTGCAAAGCCTCTGTTATGACGGTGGCAATTTTGGCAGCATGAGCCCGGCTGGCCAGTTCCGGCACAACGCCGTGGTATTTTTTGTGTTCTTCAATTTGAGAATAAATCACGTTAGACAGTAAAAACTTTCCGCCTTTTAATACGGCGGCAGAAGTTTCATCACACGTAGATTCAATCCCTAAAATTGTAAAATCCGGTTTCATAGTTATTTGTTATCTTCTTCCGGGTGGGTCGCTTGCGTTTCGGACTTCTCTTTCTTTTCTTCTTTTTGTTTTTTACGGGATTGGGCCTCTTTTTGGGAAGCGGCTTTAGCGTCTTCCAATGTGATTTGACCGGTTAAAATGGCTACGGCTTTTTCTAATACGGGGTCTTCTTCTTTAAATTCCGGCAATTTGACGGGTTGGCCCGGCGTATACACGGTTTCACTATACGGACGGAATACCTTCGCTTCTTTTTCCATACTGACCACTACTTCTACATCCGGGATAATACCCCCTTCGTCCTTTTTGGATTTATCACGGTAATTGCGTTGGATAAGCCGGCCAGAAGGCGTATAATACTTAGCAATCGTTAAACGCAGGGCTGCCCCGCCGGAAAGCGGTAATACTTGCTGCACGCTGGCTTTACCAAAAGAACGCTGGCCCACCACAAATGCGCGCTCATTATCCTGTAAAGCCCCGCTCACAATTTCGCTTGCGCTAGCAGACCCTTGGTTAATTAAAATAGCCATCGGCAAATCCTCCAATGCATACAAAGGAGTTCCCGTTGTCTTATATTCTTGGTAATATTCCGGTTTGCGGCCTTTGGTATATACAACCATTTTATCTGCCGGCAAAAATAATTTAGACATTTCCACCGCCCCTGTTAGTAAACCGCCGGGATTAAAACGCAAGTCTAATACCAGCGAAGTCATCCCGTGTTTTTTTAAATCCGCTAGTGCTTTCTTGACTTCGTCCGTGCTGTGTCCGGAAAAATCTACCAAATATACATATCCAACCCCCTTTTCCAGCATTCGGTGATAAACCACCTCCGGCACAATTACTGCACGTTTTAAGGATACGTCCGGTATTTTTTCATAGGTCCCTTGTTCGTTTTTACGGCTGAGGGACAACACTACTTTACTGCCGGCTTTACCGCGCATCAGGGCAACCGCTTCGTCTAATTGCATCTCGGTCAACTCTTTGCCGTCCACCGCCAAAATACGGTCTTGCGGCATAATCCCCGCTTTAAAAGCGGGCGTACCCGGCATCGGGGTCATTACGGTTACATATCCATCTACTTTTTGCAACCGGATGCCCAAGCCGCCAAACTCGCCCTGGGTATCGTTTTTGAGTTCTTTATAATCTTTGGGTTCCAAATAGGCAGAGAAATCATCCAGTTCCCCCACCACGCCTTTGACGGCCCCGGTAACAAGTTTATCCGTTTCTACCGATTCCACATAATTCTCTTTGACAAATTCCAACACATCTACCAATGTGCGCAATTTTTTTAAACTGTTGTCCACGGCTCCGTAAGCATACGGAAACAACGTACCCATAAAAAATAATACAGCCGTAACGGTAATATATTTGTTAATATGTGCTAATTTCATAATCCCTCTTATTTATTTAAGCCACTGCAGCGGATCCACCGCCGTAGTACCTTGACGTATTTCAAAATAAACAGCCTGTTTCCCGGTACCGGAAGAAGATTGGGTATCTTTGCCCACCGTACCGACCGGCTCCTGCGCGAAGACTTTATCCCCTACCGACACGCCAATTTCCTGCAAAAATCCATAAATCGTAAAAAATCCTTTGCCATGGTCCACAATTACCACATTTCCGTAGGAACGGAACAACCCGGCGTAAATGACACTACCATCTGCTACGGCTTTTACCGGGGTACCATAAGAAGACGCTATTTTGATACCGTCCCTAAAAATCCACGTATTTAAATCGGCCCGGTATTCTTTACCAAATTTGCTTAACACCGTTCCCTGCACCGGCCACGGAAGCGAACGAGGCGGCACATTGATTTTAGGACCGCTATTTTTAGTAGATGAACCGCCGGCAGTTTTTTGTGTTTGCGCTTTGCGTTTGCGTTCAAACGAAGCCAGCAAACTATTCAGTTCCGCTGCGGATTTATTCAGTTCACTAATTTCCTGGCGGACTTCCTCTACTTTTTGCTTGGTCAGGTCCAAATCTTTTTTCTTTTTTTGGAAGGATTGGGAGATAACCGCCTGCTCTTGTTGGAGTTTAGAACTTTGTTCCAGCAATTTTTTATTGCGTTCACTAAAATCGGCAAAGCGTTCCTTGGCTTCTTGGTTTTCTTGCTTCAGTGCCACCGCAAATGCAGCATGTTGGGTAAGCATCCGGTCCGCAAATAATTGGGTTTCCAAGGGTTCTTCCGGCGGACACATCATACAAGAAGGGTTCATATAATATGTACTGGTTTCCTCCCACACGGTTCCTTGCCATAAAGGCATACTGCGCCCCAAAGCCGTGCGCTTATCTTCTATGGATAATAAATTTTGCTCTACGAGTGAAATATCTTTTTCCACTTTATTTTTTAATTGGTCTGTTTGCGCTTTTTTATGTTGCAAATCAGTCATTTCTTTGGAAATTTGCTTTTCCTGGTCTTTATATTTTTGGAGTTCCTGTTCTTTTTGCCGGGCTTGGCTTTTAAGTTTATCCAATTTTTGCTGATGGGCCCCCGACATCTCATCAGCCCACGCCGTAGAAGCAAGCAAAACACTCCCCCAAAGCAGTATCTTTAAAACCGTTGCCATTTTGCCAATGCCCACCCTAAAAGTCCGCACAGGACCACGTATAAGAGTTGCTGTCCCCACGTAGTAAAATACAGAACCGCATCATATAATAACCCAAGCGGATAGAGAACCGCCGCCACACAACCCGCTGCCGCTACAGCAGCCAATATGCCCGATAAGGCCCCGCTTCCTGCGTACGTAGTAGTATATGGAGCTGCCTCCACTAAAAACATAAATGCCAGTAACGCCAGTAATGCCAGCCCTCCGATCACCCGCATCCCCGTTACTAAGTAACCGGTATAACTAATAAAACGGGCTTGGGATGCATGATAGTGCGGCACAAGCGAACTATATTCCGCCCCCAAATTATCTATAAACGGGCCGATATTACTAATAGCTGCCGGGGAAAGTTTTAGTTCAAAATAGGCCGGCATTTGGTTCTTGCCGATTTGCAATAAAGACTCCGCCAACTGCGGATTTTTTTGACGCACGACCGCCAACGCATCTTCCGGCGAAAATAATTGCACCGATAGAATATCCTGCTTTTGGTTTAAGGTCTGGCCCCATTCTTCCAGCTGGGCATTCTTCGCCGGTTCTTCTACCGTTAAAATAACCTTAAAATCATCTAACAAGGCTTGGTAGTAACCGGACAACCCCTTCCCGCCCAATAACCACCCTTGTGCCAACAATGCCAAGGCAAACACCAACAAAAATAATTTGCGGTGCAAATGCCCTATTTGTTTGGGTTGTTGTGGTTTTTTATCCTCTGTTTCAAAAAGTTCGTCCATATATCCCTCTATATAATAAGCCGGTCCTTTTGCCAAAAACCGCTTTTTTTAAATAACGGTTTTGCGGTATAAATCCAAATACATTTGCGCGGATTTATCCCACGACACGTCCTGACGCATGGCACTACGCACCAGCCGGTTCCAAAGTACTTTATTTTTATAAACGGTTAGTGCTTTATTAACGGCATTATATAAACCATTTGGCGTGAGGGTTTCTATACAAAACCCGGTCGCCGTATTTTCATTTTTTCCGTCAAACCCTGTTACGGTATCCACCAGACCGCCTACCTTAGATACAACCGGAAGCGTACCGTATTTCATGGCAATCAGTTGGGATAATCCGCACGGCTCAAAACGCGAAGGCATTAAAAACAAATCCGCTCCCGCATAGATTTTATGGGCCAAGTCCTCATCTAACCGGCCACTATAACTAACCGTACCGGCGTTGGCGCGGGCCAAACTTTGGTAGGCTTTTTCCAACATGGGGTCGCCCATCCCTAAGATGACAAACTGTGCTTGCTTTTTTAATCTTTCAACAAGCCCAAGTACCATATCCAACCCTTTTTGATAGTCTAGCCGCGATACAATACCCAAAAGCGGTTTAGCCGGGTCCACAGTTAGTTTACATTGTTGTTGCAACGCCTGTTTGGCGGCTTTTTTACCGCGGGCTGCTTCGTTGGCATCATAACCCATGGGAAGAACGGGATCAATTTCCGGGTCCCATACGTCGGTATCAATGCCGTTTACAATGCCGCAAAAATTTTTACTGCGGGCCTGTAATACGCCGCCTAAACCAAAACCCTTGGCCGGGTCGTTCTGGATTTCACGCGCATAATTGGGGCTGACCGTATTGATGTTATCGGCAAACACGAGTCCACTTTTTAAGAAACTCATACCGCCGTAATATTCAAATTTTTCAGGTGTATAATCCACCGGGTGGAACCCGGCTTTACGAAACGCACTATACGAATAATGCCCCTGATAGGCAATATTATGAATGGTATACAAACAACGCGTACGCGTATAAAATGCATCTAACTTATACACAGTTTTTAAATAGGCCGGGATGAGCCCGGTTTGCCAATCGTGACAATGAATTATATCCGGCCGGAACCCGATAAATTTACAACCTTCCAACACGGCCCGGTTAAAAAAGATAAACCGCTCGTCGTTATCCGGATATTCGCCTTCTTGGGTACGGTACAAATCCGAGCGATCAAAATAGTTACGGTTATTTACAAAAAATACCAGTACATTCCCCCAGTTGATGTACGACAAAGAAGCTTGCTCAATCTTATCCCCTACCGGGATTAAATACACCCCCGGTACAATTTTTAAAGAAGACACCCGTACAATACTGCGGTAATGCGGTAAAAATAACAATACTTTATGGCCCTTGCGCCCGGCAAACTGTTGGCAAAGTGCCCCTACCACATCAGCCAGCCCCCCGGTTTTACAAAACGGATAGGCTTCACTAGCGGCTAATACAATGTTCATTTCCCTTCCTCCTTAGCAGTTGACTCTGCAACGGGGGCTGCCGGTTCCGGGGCAGCAGACTCAGCGGATGTATCCAACCCTGTTTCCGGTGCGGCTACACCGTCCCCCAACGACAAATCCCCTTGATTATAACTGGTACGTTTAAAGAACGGATCCGGGGTGGAAGCATCCAACGCTTCAAATTTTTCTTCCCCTTCTAATTCTTCTAGCGGAATAATGCGTGGTTCCCCTAGCGGCGGGAGCGGTTCTCCAAACGGTAAATCTTCTTGTTTATTTTCCAAGGTTTTAGCAGCAAATACTTGCAAGTCCGGCAGTTCGGCTACTTTGTTAAGCCCAAACATCCGCAAAAATTCATCCGTAGTCCCGTACACCATAGGGTGTCCAATCGTATCTTTACGGCCTACAACGCGCACGAGCCCGCGGTCCAACAATTTTTCAAGCGGTCCGGCTACATCTACGCCACGGATAGCTTCCATTTCCGCGCGCGTAAGCGGCTGTTTATAGGCAATAATGGCTAAGGTTTCCAGGGCCGCGTTAGATAGTTTAGTCGTCATTTTTTCGTTATACAAACGGCGCACCCAGCGACCATATTCCGGCTTTGTTACCATTTGAAACCCGCCTGCAATTTCCGTAATTTGGATAGCACTACCGCGCACGGCGTAACTATCCTGTAACTTAGTAATGGCCTCGCGCACTTCCTTGGCCGTGGTATTTTCAATCACATCTACTAAGCGCGAAACTTTGACGGGACGGTCCGTAATAAACAATAAGGTTTCAATAATTTTTTGCAAATCTTCGCTTTGCAGTAAAACGGGGGATTCCGCCGCCATATCCGTAGAAGCCCCCGGGGCCGCCTCTTGTTCTGCCGAAACAGGCCCGGCGGATTGCACCTCTTGTGCAGATTGGGTTTCTTGTAATTCTTCAGTCATAAATAGTCGGCGTTAGTCGCCGTCTCCGTGCATTAAAGTTTTAAAATCTTTGTCTTTGTTATCGGGGTTTAAGTAAATGCGGATATGCCCTTCACGCTCATCCTGCCGGGCGATAATCTTTTTAATTTTCATCAGTTCCAGTACCGCCATAAAGCATGTAATTACGCCGCGCTTTTTGGTTTCCCCTACAAAAATATCATCTAATAATACCCATTCGCGGTTTTTAAATAAACTCACCACTTTTTCCATTTTACTTTCAATGGGAAATTCTTCTACCTTTAACAGTTCAATGCGTTTACGTTCATCTAAGCGGTCAAACGCCCGCTTGACGGCTGCCAGCAAATCAAACAACTGCAAATTAAGCACTTTTTCGCCGTTATCAAAAATGGGGGCGGAACGGTAAAATTTATCTTTATTTTCTTCTAGTTTTTCGTTTAGGTATTTACTGGCTTCTTTATATTTTTGATACTCCACCAATTTAGCAACCAACTCTTGCATGGGGTTGGGGCCTTCGTCCTCTGTAGTGGGGGCTTGGCTGGGAAGTAATGTCTTGGCTTTAATTTGCATGAGCGTACTGGCCATGACTAAAAACTCCCCGGCTACTTCTAAGTTTAACTCCTTCATCACGTTTAGATAATCCAGGTATTGCGTGGTAATTTCGGCGATGTTAATGTCGCAAATATCCAGGTTATCTTTTTTGATTAAGTGCAACAGTAGGTCCATCGGCCCTTCAAAGACGTTGATGTGCACGTTAATCGGAGTAGGAGCTGACGTTATCATACCTATTTAATAATCCGCATTACTTTTTTAACTTTGGTTAAAGTGGCCGCAGCATTCGCCCGGGCTTTTTCTTTACCGCTGGCTATAATTTGGGCCAGTTGCGCTTTGTCATTTTCAAACGTTTTGCGCCGTTCGTTAAAGGCCGAAAGTTCCGGTTCCATCAGCGCAAACAATTCTTTTTTGCACGCCACGCACCCTAACGCCCCGGCTTTACATTCTTCGCAACGTTTAGCGGCGTTCGGGTTATAAATTTGGTGAAACGCATAGACCACGCACCCTTCCGGATTGGCGGGGTCATTCTTCCCTTTTTTGTTAGGGTCTGTGAACATGGTCATTACTTTTTTGCGGACGCTATCCAAATCTTCCCCTAAGAAAATAGAATTGTTGTAGGATTTAGACATTTTCCGCCCGTCTAACCCCGGCACGCGCGCCACCGTAGTATATAAGGGTTGCGGTTCGGTAAACACCTGCTCGCCGTAAATTTCAGCAAAGCGGCGGGTTAAATCGCGCGCAATTTCCAGGTGGGCCGTTTGGTCTTTACCCACGGGCACGTAACTGGCCTGTTGAATAAGAATATCCGTCGCCATTAACACCGGGTATCCTAAAAACCCAAAGCAGGAAATTTCATCATCAGCCGCAATAGAGGCCACTTTTTCGCCCAGGGTTTTTTCGTCTAACTGCCCGGCATATTTTTGTTTTAACAGTTCCTGAATTTGCTCTTTATAGGTTGGGTTTCTTAAGAGCCACCCCAAGGGAGTAATCATCCCCAGTAGCGTATTTAGTTCGCTGACTTGGGGCACATCACTTTGGATAAAAATCGTACATTTCTGCGGATTAAGCCCGGCAGTTAGCCAATCAATAAGCATATCTTCACTATTTTGGGCTAAATTTTCGGTATGTTGGTAGGCCGTAGTTAACGAATGTAAATCCGCTACAAAAAAGTAACAATTATATTTATCCTGCAAAGCGACCCAATTTTTAAGTGCTCCGTGGAAATTCCCCAGGTGCAGTTTACCCGTTGGGCGCATCCCGGAAAGTACAATTTTTTGTTCTGCCATAAAGTCCTCTATAAACCAAAAATTTTAGCCAGTACGTTTACTAAAAAATACGTTGGCGGCAAAATAAGGTATTTAACCGCCCCCGATAGAATGAGCACAAACACAATCCACAACCCATAGCGGCGAAACAAATGTTCATATTGCAGCGACATTTTAAGCGGAAGCAAAGCCGACACGACTCTCCCCCCGTCTAACGGTGGAATGGGAATGAGATTAAAAATGGCTAAGAAAATGTTAATTAAAATCCCATACTGCAGCATATATACCAATGTTTGAAGTAAGGATGCCCCCAAAAAAGAATGTAACAATAACGATACTTTTAATAAGGCAGCCCCCAATACCGCCAGTAACAAATTGGCGGCCGGGCCCGCAAAGGCGGTTTTACCCATATCCCGGCGCGGGGATGGAAAGCGCAGCGGGTTAATCGGCACCGGTTTAGCCCACCCGAATAGCGGCCAGCCAAACAGCCAACATACGGCCGGAACAACAATTGTGCCGATTGGGTCCACGTGCGAAATAGGATTTAGCGTCAACCGCCCGCTTACATAGGCGGTATTATCCCCCAAACGGTAGGCCACGTAGCCGTGGGCAAACTCGTGCAGGATAATAGACAAAAACAGTACGGGCAATAATAGAAAAATACTCATAGTACTATTGTAGCAATTTAAACCCGGTTATGCACAGGATAAAAACAGCGGGTGTGAAGAAATGGCAACCATTTCCCAAATTCGGTCAAATTAGGAAAAATTATGTTAAAATAAGAGGGTAGGAAAAACAATTTATCTCTGTTTTTGGAACCGTGAAAACGGAGCGAAGGAGTTTCCTTTTGCTAGCCACCAAAAACAACCCAATGTAAAGCACAAAGTAAACGGACTAATTACCCGGTTGTTTTGTGCTGAATGTTTATCGTTTTACGCGATGAATTACGGCTGTTGTTTTTGGGTTGCTGGCTAGCAAACCCGGAATAATGGGCCGTTTTTATGTGTGTTTCTAAGGGCGGGTAAATTGAAATTAAAAATAAGGAGCATAAAAATGAACATAAAAAACTATATTCAACAAGTCATCCTGAACTTGATTCAGGATCTTCGACGCTTGCCGTTGCAGTTA
>CALAFB010000024.1 GCA_937891135.1 uncultured Elusimicrobium sp. | reverse complement strand
TTCCTCGTGTTATGCTATAGTTAATATCAATCTAAGGAGAAAATTATGAATAAAACAAACCGTACTTCAAAATTACCACACATTGCTATTCCACAGCCAACTCCATCTTGGCTACAAAACTTCCCCCCGCTATTGCAACAAGCACGCATTTTCAGTAATAATGACTTAGACAAAGAGGCATTAACTCTAGCTTTGGCTGAATATAAACGCCAACCTTCACTAGATGCATTAGAACATGCCTTTGACAGTTGTGTAGTACTTGAACATCCTAAAAAAGCACAAGCGCTCTTAAAAGAAATGAAAAAACTAGGGGCAACGACCAGTTTCCTAAACTTACAAAAAGTCACCTATTACGTGGCAACGCAAAATCCGGCAAAAGCCCAATCTTACCTGAATCAGGTTCTTCCCCATAAAAAGAAGCTAGACACCCGCCACCGGGCCTATTTGTATTTTACGCAAGGAGTCATCTCTTTTATTAACAATAAACCGCAAAAATTACCTTTTACGCAAGCGTTACGCTATGCTTATCTTTTAATGCCTAGTGAACGGAGTATGTGCTATTTAATGCGGGGACTTATCCGTTTAAATGAGGAATCCTATGAAGCGGCTTATCAAGATGCCCAAGGCGCGTTGCATGAGCGTTCCAAAGAAGCTGTAGCCCACTATTTGCGGGCTTTATCGGGGTATCATTCCGGGCATTTAACCCATGTGCAAAAAGATGTAGAAATTGTACTACACAGCAAAGATGAATTAGTAGATAATTCAATGAAAAGTACCATGAGACAAATACAAAAATTACTTCCCAAAGAGCCCGTGGTGATTGACAAGGATTTTATGAGTGCGTTAAATCAATGGTTTTTTGATGAAATAGATGATATGATAGATTCGACAGAAACCTTGAGTGAATGTTTGACAACTTGGACAGGCATCCGTTTTGAAAACAAAATGGACAACAGTATCCAAAGAAGTTTAACGTATTTACGGGAAGCATTATCCAAACTAAACGCACCGGATTTTCCTGAAAAATTAAAGGAAATTAAAGAGTATTTACAACTTTGTGCAGGCAGGCATTTTTCCCAAGCATGTTTGGACCTAAAAGCCCCCGCCGGGCCGGATATAACTCGTGCCCAGTTGCGCACTTGGAGAAAACAACTTTTGACGATTTTGGGACACTACAACAAAATCTATGACGTACTGGTAGAGAAAGTAGAGGAACTGGCGGTTTTGTACCATATCCCTATGTTTGTAGGGGAAACAAAGCCAGGGAAATCTTAAGGTTTTAGACCACGTAAATTTAGATCGGGCGGTTTAATAAAAACCACCCGAGAATTACGCTATAAAGAAAGCGCTTTCATAGTCTCCGGCACTTGGCGTTGCAAAAGAGCCCGCCATTTATCCGCCGTAAAGAAACTGCCCGGGTGTTTTACTACCACCCCCTTCATAGTATGATGCGATGTTTGGATAGTAAAACAAGGCCGCGGATAAGTACCATTGATTCCTTCTTTTTCCCATAGGGTTAGACCCGCAAGTTGCAACCCGGTGGGAAGTTTTGAAAGGTTGGAAATAGCGGCAAAACCTGCGAATACGCATACGTCAGGCTTTAAAATATCCACTACCGTTGGAAATGCTTTCCATCCGTTAATAAAATCTTGCTCGTTAGGACGTTCATCAGGGTTATCCATAGGCCGTTGGACAAAGTTATATAATGCCACTTTTTCCCACAGCAAATTAACTTGCCCTTTTATAACCGCTTTGCCACTCAAACACGCGGCCAAGTTATTAAATGATGGGCTCGGCCACCGATTTGCAGCCAGTTGTTCTGCCACAATGCGGCGCGTGAAACTAGGCAACGCAAGCGCTTCTATATTATTGCGTTCCCGGTTAATGTAGTGAGATTCCAAGATGACAAGTACCTTGCAAGTAGATGTGGGATATTGCGCACCCACCCACGGATACCACGCTACTTGACCCGCTTGATGGGCCGCGGCAAATTGCGCATCAAAAACGGACGACTGATATTCGGTTGACGTAGCCATAAATAGTTATATTTTAGATATTAACCCAAAATTCTTATTCTAATAATTCAGGATTATTCGGAGTAAACACTAACGAAGCTATAAAATTAACTCCATTTCCGCCTAAACAAAGAAAATTATCTAAATCTGTAGGAAGCTCTATGGGTAATAATTCATATATAAATACCAAAAAGGGGATTACCAACATGCCTCCATATATTTTTTTTGCACGATACATTAGTAGCATAATGCTTAACAACAAAGAAGCCCCCAAACAAGTAGCCGCCGAAAATACACTGCCCGCAAATAAACTCACAGGCGCAAACAAAAGGGCAGATATGGCGCCTATTGGAAGAGGTAAAATACAATCTACTACCGTTAAGTTTTTTGCGTTATTCATTAAATAAACAGAAAAGCCCATTAAAACGAAAAATAGTCCCATTCCAGCCAAAATACCAAACCCGATACCTGATTGAATTCCAACTCCGATTCCGCCAGCGACAGAACACATTAAACTGGCACTACCTGCAATCGTGCCGCGCAAACACCCCACAACCGTGCGTGTGGCGGACGAAGATTCCTTGTCCTCTCTTTCATAAGAATCATGCGTTGAAATGACTTCTGCTTGTTTTATTTTTCTTGCCATATTATCTCTCCTTGTTTATAGCCCTTACAATAGTTTGCTGACATGTTGCAGGGTTACTCAACATACAGTTCGGATAAAACATTCAATTGTTCCATATGCTGTTTATATACTTCTACAAACTCTTGATTGCTTTGCAATGCCATGAAACCCAACCGCTCATCTACATCTTCTATTTCATCTAAGTATTCCACATCGGGGAAGCTAATTGGGGTAAAAACTTCTTGATAAAATTTTTCTAATGCGCGATTGGCAGCCTTTTGATTTTCCAGTAATAAATGAGCAAACACGATAACGGAAGTAGCTAAATACAAATAATTCCATTGTTGATGAAAAGCATCAATCGCACCATGAATCATAGAATCAGAAGAATTCAACAGTTCCGCTGCGTCCTGCATTTCTTGGTCATTCGCAAAGGTTGCCCCCCATTTGAAAGCGAACTTGCAAAACCCACTCTTCATAATCTTTGCCCCAAAAGAAATGAGAGAATTATCGTATATATCATCCATATGTTCTATCATATAATTTTTCCCAATAATCTCTGCCATTCTCTCTGTTGTTTGCAAGTAATGTGGCAATATTGACTCATATCCCCTGGAGGCGCTTTGCAATGCATTACTGATTAAGGTTTTCTTTAGTCCGTCATCTTTACCGTTATATAACTTAGCTTGTTCTAATAAAGACAGCGCGCTTTTACAATCTGCTTCGCGGTCAGTCTGTTGTCCCAAAAGTATACTATCCAATTTTGCATCTATTTTCATCAGTTGTGCACTGATTTTATGCAGCATCACAGCATTATGTAAGGATATGGCTAGTGTAGAAATAGAAACTGCATTTATATTGGCGGACAATTGTTCCCAAGGGATTTGCGCAAGGATATTACCTCCTTCACGTATAAAAGCCGTGTACTGCCCGGAAGATTCAGTCCCTTGCTGTTCAAAAGCCAGGGGCCCTTGTTCTACGGCCGCTTGTACTTCTTCGGCTGTGCCTTGTTTTAAAATACCAAACTGCCGCAATTGTTGTACGACAGAGGGAGCTTGTTCTAAAATATTTAGAATTTTCCTGTATTGCAAAGATTCTACCCATCGTCCTAATTGCTCTAAATTCATTATAATCTCCTAGTAGTCGAAGTACAGCGGGCAAATTGTTTAATTTCCCTATCTGCCCCTTCTTAATTTGCAACTTGCTATTATTTACTCCTAAATAGCCACGTTCTTCCTTGTGTTTTAGAATAAAACGTACCTTTGCTGGTTAAGGCAATAATTTCACTGCCTACCATTTGCAAATCTTTAAATTGGCCGGCAGTCGTACCCAAATACCGCACCAACCAACTACGCCCGCCATTATAGGAATATTCTATATGACACGCATTTTTGGGGCTAATACGCAGCATTTCTTTCCCTACTACAATTACTTGGCTCATATTTTTTCCTCTTTACATAATTTTAGAATTTCATTTAAAATATTTACCATAAATCTTATATCTTCTTCTGCCATGTTCAAGCATAACACACACAAGTCTTTTTGATTATGTGTGTATACACATAATCCCAACATTTCTTCAAAGTTCTCTACTCGTTCTATCTGATTCCACGATACAAAGTTGGACACACCCTGAGTATCTCTTATTCCCACTCCTTCTTCAAATATCAACAACCATTACTCTCCTTCGACACTATCCCCCACCGCATAGAGGATATGACATGACTCCGGCAAATCAAAGAATGAACGAATCTTAAGTTGAGTTACAGGAGGTAAAGTATCAAATAAACAGAAACCTATGCCAACAGAAGAATCTGTATTGAGCGACATCATCGCTTTAATTATCTCCACACCCAATGCGGCTTTTGGAGAAACAGCTGGCAGGATCCTATTGGCTATAGACTGCCATTCAGGGCTCTGTTTCTCCTCTTGGGGCAAAAGGGCAGACAAATCTATTAATTTTTTTACAATTGCTTTCTTCATTGAAATTCTCTCCTTATTACATTTTCATCTTATCAAATCTGTGCGACAACTCACTTGTCGCGCTACTTTGCTATTCTATCTTTAGCAGACAAATAAAAAGGCGGCGCGTTACGTGAGCCTTTGGAATAACCCATATAACCGCCGCCCGTCTGCCCCAATGGGACAAACAAGAACGATTATTTAGGATTCCAAAGTGCCGCCGGACTTATCCGCCAGCTCTGCTTAGCCCCTAGCCAAGCTTCCTAAAATAAATTACAAATTCACACGGGATTACTCCCTTACGCAAATTGTAACATTATTGGCATAAAAAAGGAAATAGAATATAATAAAGTTATGATTAAATCTGCTACCTTGCATAAATTTACCCGCATTTTGTACTTGCTTAACAAGCTGGACAAGGGCCGCATTACGCTTACGCAAGAGGCCAAAGAACTCGGCTTTTCCGCCCGCACTCTACAGCGTGACTTACATGAGATAGAACGCGCCGGATTTCCGTTGGCAGAAATTAGTGCGGGACGGTACGGTTTTGCGGAAGGCTTTTCCTTAAGCAAAATGCCACTCTCCGCACGGGATGAAGCGTTGTTGGCCCTTACCGGACAGCTAGCCGAATCGTTAGGCCCCAACTGGCAAGCCAGTTTCAAACGGCTAACCAGACAAGCCGCCCACCCACAAACCCAAGCAATTTACTTTATCAAAATGCCGCGCATGTGGCATAGTATTTCGCCCAATATTTTAGAAAAATTGGAACAAGCCATTTTAAAACACCAATATACAGATGTCTATTATACCTCTCAAACCAAACACGCTTGGAGCCGTGAACTGCGCCCCTTAAAAATTACCTTATTTGACGGTTTTTGGTACTTAATTGCGCTAAATAGTTGGAACACTTTTATGAAATTTTCGTTAGGGCGCATTGAAAAAGTAAACGCTCACCAAAAAACTTTTACTCCCATTTCTATTGATGAAAAATTGGTCCAATCCCCTAACATTTGGTTTGATATGGAGCAAAATTTAGAAATTAAACTCAAAATTGCTAAATCAATTGCCGGCTACTTCAAAGAAGTAGAGTTTTTCCCTTATCAAAAAATAGAGAAAGAAAATAACGATGGTTCTCTTCTCGTATCGTGCCGCACCGCTAATTTTATGCAGGTATTACCGCAAATACAACGGTGGTTGCCGCATATCCAAGTAATAAGTCCGGACGATTTAGCCAAATTATTGAATAAACAGTTGTCTGCTTATATCAAAAAATAATTGATTACCCTAGCAAATGGTTTAAGTCGTACAAAACTCTAAAAAAGCGGTAAGGAGCAAACACCAAGTTTTGCACGATAACAACTCCTAAGACAACCCAATAGCAGTTAACCCAAACTTGGTATATTTGCGGCAATTTGTAGTTCAAAATCAACCCTACTAAAACCATTAATAACAACCAAATTACATATTCCATAATTTTCTCCTCCATGTTTTTATATATCATACCAACCAATACCGACAACATATTGTCGCAAAAATTTTAAATATTTCTTGACATCCCTGCTTATTTAATGGCATAATAATGGCATATATGAGCGCCAATATATATGCCAATAACATTTCATCCAAATTATCAAATTACCCAATCTATCCTTGAAAAGCTCTATAAAATAGACCAAATTAAGGAGCAAGTCAAAGATATGCCATTAACACCACGCGTACTGGCCGGATTAAAAGAAACCTCCCGCATTGTTACCACGCACTATTCTACTGTAATTGAGGGCAACCGCTTAACCGAGCGAGAAGTGCGTGAGGTATTAAAAGGGCAAGCCATTCAAGGCCGGGAACGGGATGAAAAGGAGGTTAAAGGGTATTTTCGGGCCTTAGATGAAGTGGCTGTACTAGCCAATAAGCATACCGTTACAGAAACTAATATCCAACTCTTACATGGCCTTATTATTGGCAAAAATACGCCTTCTGCGTACCGCACAGAGCAAAACTCGGTAGTAGATGCACAAACGGGTACGATTGTATATATGCCACCGGAAGCCAAAGATGTAGGTCCACTAATGACCGGGCTTATAGAGTGGATTAACGAAAGCACCCATACGCTGCCTATCCCCATTGTAGCGGCTATTGCCCATTATCAGTTTGTAACGGTACACCCGTATTATGACGGTAACGGAAGAACAGCCCGCATTTTGACTACGCTTATTTTACACCAGGGTGGCTATGATTTAAAGGGTATTTATAACTTAGAAGAATACTACTACCAGCATTTGCAAGATTATTATAATGCGCTTGCAGTTGGCCCCTCGCACAATTACTATATGGGGCGTGCAGAAGCCGATATAACTAGTTGGATTGAGTTCTTTGTGTCCGGGATGCTCTATTCGTTCCAAAACGTGCAAAAGCATTTACAATTGCAAGGGACAGAGAAGGACCAAAGCAGAGCCATTAACGCGCTAGATGCAAGAAAAAAACAAGCGTTAGTACTTTTTGAAAAGAACGAATTTATTACATCCAAAGATGTGGAAGAACTGTTCCACTTCGCGGGCCGGACGGCACGCCAACTGCTTCAAAAGTGGGTACGGCAAGGTTTTGTGGTGGTAGCGGATCCGTCAAAAAAAGCGCGTAAATACAAGTTAAACAAATGATTCATATATAGACGCCAAGTTCCTATTAGGCACCGAAGAATAAGGTAAAATATAAAAAGAAAGGAACTATTGACTTTTATTTAACACATAATATATTATATGTTATATGG
>CALAFB010000023.1 GCA_937891135.1 uncultured Elusimicrobium sp. | reverse complement strand
TCAACAAGTCATCCTGAACTTGATTCAGGATCTTCGACGCTTGCCGTTGCAGTTAGTAAACAACCTGCGTGGAAGATTCCAAATCAAGTTTGGAATGACTTCTTTATTTAATCACGGCGGTTTCACGCTTATTGAACTATTAGTGGTGGTGCTGATTATTGGTATATTGGCAGCGGTGGCCTTACCGCAATATCAAAAAGCCGTGGAAAAAAGCCGCGCAACAGAACCGGTTACGATACTTAGCAATATAGAAAAGCAATTGGACCTGTATTTGTTAGAGAACGGATTTCCACAAGAAAACATCAAAAATTATGATATACCCACTATAGAACCTTTCGCAGAAAATACCACTAATTACATTTATACGAAAGATTTTACATATAGCGCACGCTGCGATACTTCTTTTTGTACTGCAGAAGGCTTTCGCCAACTCCCTGATGGCATTTTGTATGCGTTTTACATTATAAAAAATTCCAGCAATCCATCTGTTTGGACACGCACCTGTTACACTTGCATGAACTCCGTGGGGAGAGGAATTTGTGAAGGACTCAAAGCTCAAGGCTGGGATTATGAAGATGATTATTATTAAGTTGAAAAGTTAGACAGATAACTGTTAGTGTTTCTTAATCTGTTTTTCCCGGGCCGCTTTTAGTTTTTCCAAAAAAGCGGCCCGTATAAAAAAGGGATATTCCAAGGAAAAGCCGCCAGCAGAGTTCAGGAATCTCCGATGGATTAAGGTTGTTATTAAATAAAGCTGTCATTCCCGAGGAATGTTATCGGGAATCTACGACATACTATGCTGTTTTAAGGATTAGGCCCCAATCAAGTTATCGTATAAATCATTCCAATTTGGATTCATCCGGCTAATTAAATGTTCTTTCCAGGCTCGGTTCCATTTTTTAACCTGTTTTTCACGCTCTATGGCACGGTTAATGTCCCCAAACACCTCATAATACACTAATTTGTGGATGTTGTATTTTGAAGTAAAACCGGGCAAAAAATGTTCTTTGTGTTCATACGTTCGCCGGACTAAATTATTGGTTACCCCAGTATACAAAGCCCCGTGGTTTTTGCTAGCAAGTATATAGAAATAATACATGAAAATATTTTAGCATAAGCAATAAATATATGATACTAACAAGTTGTACGCGGAAGATTCCCGATAGAGACACTCGGGAATGACACTAATATGTCCCGGTATGAAATGACCTGTCGGGGATGGCAACCTTATTTGACTTTTTTAATCTGCTGTGCCCGGGCCGCTTTTAGTTTTTCCAAAAAAGCGGCCTTCACATTTAGCATATTATTCAATGGGGCCGTTTTTAAATGGCAAATGCCAATGGCGGCAGCGTCGGCGGTATCGTCGGGGTTAATCACTTTATTTAAATTGAGTGTCAACTGCACCATGCGTTGCACTTGTTTTTTGTCGGCACTACCGCTGCCGCAAATCATCAGTTTGACACGCTTGGGCGAGTAAAAAGTAATGGGCTTGCCAGCTTGTTCGCACGCCAAAATAATCACACCGCGTGTCATCACGGTATTAGCCATGGTTTGTGCGCGCTTTAAAAAATAGTTCTGCTCCATGGCTACTTGGTCCGGCTGGTAGGTTTGCAAGATTTTCTGTATTTCCCGATAGACAAAGTCCAACCGCGCGGGCAGTTCTTGCCCGGCGTCGGTATGAATTAACCCACACGCCACTAAAGAAAGAACGGAACGGGCATCTCTTGCAAGAATGGCCCATCCCGTTCTATCTAAACCGGGGTCTATGCCTAAAACGGTAGTCGTTTTGGCGTTCACAACACCTCGCTTATGCGTCTAGTTTCGCGGCAATATCTTCGGGAATGTCGGAATTGTCATAGACGTTTTTGGTGTCATCGTGGTCGTCCAACGCTTCCAACATCTTCATCAAAGTTTCGGCCGCGTGTTCGTCCGAAATAGTTACATTGGTGTCCGGAATCATGGTTAAATCGGCAGATACCGGCGTAATGCCCTTGGCTTCAATGGCTTTTTTCACAGCGTCTAATTCCGCCATATCCGGGTTCGTAATTACTTCGTATACATCACCCGAATTACGCACATCTTCGGCACCGGCTTCCAACGCCAAGTTCATTAAATCATCTTCGCTAATATCGTCTTTTTTAACGATAACCATGCCTTTATTTTTAAACATATAAGACACGCAGCCCGCCGTACCGATAGAACCGCCGTGGCTGGTAAAAATTTTGCGAATTTCGGAGAACGTGCGGTTTTTATTATCCGTCGTACATTCTACAATAATGGCTACCGAACCGGGGCCATATCCTTCATACGTAATTTCTTCGTACGAAACACCGGGTAACTGACCGGTCCCTTTCATAATGGCGCGTTTGACGTTGTCCGACGGCATATTGGCCGCACGGGCATCATCTACCGCTTTACGAAGGCGCGGGTTCTGGTCCGGGTTACCGCCGCTCATTTTGGCAGCAATGGTAATTTCGCGCAAGATTTTAGTGAATACTTTGCCTTTTTTGGCGTCTACGAGGGCTTTCTTATGTTTAATACCGGCCCAATGTGAATGTCCACCCATAGGGATCTCCTTGGTTTAAGAATATAGTTTTATTGTAGCATATTTATAAGGGATACGGCACAAATTCACACAATCCTTTCCAAAAAGCGTAATTTCATTGACACAATTCTGCGAATGTAGTTTAATTAAAATAGGGAAATTTTCTGTGAGGATACAACCATGGCGTTAGAAAATAATTCAGAAAGCAGCAACGAAATTGCACAATTTTTAGAAAAATTCAAAGATACGCCCCGGCCTCAGCCGCCGGCGGAGGCAGACTTATTTGCCCAACCCGAACCCAGTACCAACGTCCGGCCCGGGCCCTATGCGCGCAGTTTTGAAAAACTGGAGCAGAAAATCCATGAATTAGAAGAAAAGTTTGATGCCTCCACTACCCAGAACCACCTGATTTTGACCGAACTTTCCCGCACGCGCGAAGCCATGGAACGCCAACGGGATAAAGACGCGTTTTTAGAGCACATGTCCCGCACGATTGCCACGTTACGCACGAGTGTAGAAAATTTAGCCCGCACCCAAGAAACGCACTCCTTTTCCTACCGGGAGCCTGCTATCCAACGCGGGTTTGATGTACTGCCGGAAGAACACAACCCGGTTTCCTCTTACGCGGCGGAAGCCGCCGAGCAAGAAGTATCCCGTCTCCGCCAGGAGCGTGACGAGCAGGACCGGCTGTTTACTAGTTTGCGCCAAAAGGCCTCCCAATTAAAAGCCGTCAATAGTGCGTTGGACCGTGAAATTAAAAAGGCCCAACAAGAAAAATTGGACGCCCTTAAAAAATCAGCCGACCAGGCCAAGGAAATTTTGTCGCTGCGGGACCAACTTACCGCCGCGGAAGAACGGTTCCAATCATTTAATTTTGAAGGACGTATTATTTCTATTAAACGGGAATACCAACAAAAAGTTTCTACGCTGGAAACCCAGTTAAAAGAAATGTCCGATACCTGCATGCGCCAGGTAGAAGAAATTGAATCGTTAAAAGCCAAAAACACCCAGCTGCAAGCCGTAGCGGCAGAAAAAGAAGCCCTGCAAGCCCAGCTGGCCCAAAAGGACCAACAACTGGCAGATTTAAAACAAACGATTACTTCGTTACAAAACCAACACGCGGCCGACCATGAAAAACAACTGGCCGCTCACACCGCCCGGTTACGCACGCTGGAAGAACAACGCGCCCAACTTTCTTTAGCGTTGGAACAATCCCAACTGGCATTGGGTACGTTGCGCCGGGAAAAAGAAGAACTGGAAAAGAACTTCAAAGAATTGGTGGTTAAAATTAACCATAACGATGCCATTATTGGGCAGCTTAAAGAAAAAATTGATGTACTGGGCCGCCAAAATACGGAACTGTCCCAACGCAATACAGCCTTGGCCCAGCGCAACCAAGAACTGACCCAAACGGCCACGGTACTGATGTCTAATAACGAAAAGTTATCCCACACCAACCAACATCTTACCCGGGATAATGAGGCCCTTTCCCAAACGAATTTGCATTTAGCTAAAGATAATAAAACGCTGATTGCAGCTAACCAAAATTTAGCGCGGGATAATGAAGCCTTATCTAAAACCAACTTGCACTTAACCCGTAATAATGAGGTGCTGGCCCAAAAAGCAAGTGCGGCCCCCAAACCCGTGCCGGTTCCCCCCGCAGCCCCTCAGGTTTCCCCCATTGTGGTTACTTCCGGGCATAATAGTGCCGCTTTGTTGGCAGCCCGCTTAGTACAAGAACACGCCCAAAAAGAATCTACCAAAAAAGAAACCCAACATAAAAAGCCCGAATTACCGGCCACCCCAACCCCGCAAACGAATGCCTTGCGCCAACCGCAAGCCCCGGTATTACATTCGTTAGGGCGCACCTTGACAAAAGTTTCTGTGCCGGAAGAAGAATGGGAAATGGTTTCAGCTCCCGCTCCTAAAGAAGTACAAACGGAAGCCGATTTGCCGGAAATTAAAGTAGCCGACCCAGTTCCGCAAGAAACGGTATTAGAAGGAGAAGACTTTTTGGAAAAAACCGGCAGTTTTATGGGCCGGATGAAATGGTCTATTTTCCGGGAGCACCGCTAAATGATGCCGCTTACTAAAATAATCGTTTTGTATGGCGGAAAATCCACCGAACACGAAGTATCTGTTCATAGCGCGCAAACGGTCTGCCGGTTGCTAGCGGCCCGTACGGATAAATATCAAATTTACCCTATTTTTATCAGCAAGCAAGGTTACTGGTTTTTGCAAGAAACCTGCGGGCCGAAGCACCCCGGCGATATTCCGGTTACCCCGGTACTCCGCCCGGACGCTACCGTGCAAGCCATAGACGGTTCGTTTTCCGTACAAGCGGATGTGGTATTTCCGGTTGTGCACGGCACGAACTGTGAAGACGGCACGCTGCAGGGTTTTTTGGAAACCTTAGCCATTCCATACGTGGGGTGCGGGGTACTTACTTCGGCACTCGGTATGGATAAAGAGATGACTAAACTCCTAGCACGTGAAGTGGGGATTGGCGTAGTACCTTACCAAAAAGTTTCCAAAGGGGTAGCGTACGATAAAGCCGCCCTAGCCCAATGGGTACAAACACGTTTACCGGTATTTGTAAAACCGGTCCGGCTGGGGTCTTCGGTTGGCGTAACAAAAGTAACTACCACCGCCCAACTGGATAAAGCCATTCAAGACGCGCTGGCTTTTGATACAGAGGCGTTGGTAGAACAAGGGGTGGACCACGCGCGGGAAATCTTCTGTGCTGTCTACGGGGACGGAGCAAACATATACACTTCTGCCTGCGGGGAATTACGTACCGTAGCCGGCGAATTTTTTGACTATAACGCTAAATATATTGTGGCAGGCGGCTGCGAAACACAAGTACCGGCCCCTATACCGCCTGCTACCGAAACTGCTATGCGCCGCGATACAGAAACCCTGTTCCGGGCCCTGCAAGGGCACGGCTTAGCCCGGGTGGACTTTTTAATGGCCCAAGACGGCACGTATTATATGTCCGAAATTAACACCATTCCCGGCCTAAGCGAAACGAGTTTATTCCCGCAATTATTTGAGGCCAGCGGACGCAATTATCCGCAGATTTTAGAGGAACTCATTAAGATTGCGCAGCAAGTACACGCACGTAAAAAAGAGTTATCTTTCTCCCGATAAGTTATGAAATCTTTTTGGAATACTCCTTTTTTTATCCGGCTGATTGGATTATTATGCCTGTTAGGAGTTGCTTGCAACTTATTTTTATTAGGCCGGGATTTTATTTTCGGGTCTATGTTGTGGCGGTTGCATACCGGGTTTTTACTGTTATATATTGGCCAAGTGATTTTTATTTTCGCGCAAGAAAAATATGTAGCGGTGCTTACGCTGTTGCAAGCGTTTGCGGCCTTCGTAACAACGGCAGATTTTATTTTTACGCCGGTTTTACAAGTGGCGGGTCTTTTTTATTGGCTCAGTAATCCGCCGATAGACACGCAATCGGTATATAAGTATTTATTTATTTCGGCAGCCCTTACATTACAATTAGCCAGTGCCGGATATTTGTGGTTTTATTTCGGCAGCTTAGAAGATTCCCAAACGGAAAAATCAGCCGCCGCATAACTACTTGGCAGGAGGAAGAACCTACTAAAAGCATAAAAGATACAATTTGAAAACTGTTTTTGAACCGTATTGTCCGAATACGGGTGCCCTTAAAAGGGCTACTGACAGGTCAAAAATGGTCGTTAAGGTACACCTAGGGTGCGCACCCTGGGTGTACTGAATACATACCGTATTGCGGTATGCTACGGCTATTCTAACGACTACCTGTCAGTAGTTGGGTATGATAGCCGTTTTTTTATGCCCCGCCACCGACCTAAGAAGTTGTTTACAGAATAGGAGTAAAAAATATACGGGCGTTTACGCTCATTGAATTGTTAGTTGTTGTACTCATTATTGGTATTTTGGCAGCAGTCGCGTTGCCGCAATACCAAAAAGCGGTCTTTAAAACACGTGCTACCGAAGCCGTGCTCATGGCAAGTAATGTGCAAAAAGCTGTAGATGCTTATATTTTAGAACACGGCTGGGGAACGGAATATCAAGATATTACAGATGAGTTAGATATTACTGTTCCTGCTTCTACTTGTTTTAATCCAAATGCTATTGCCTTTGAATATAATAATGCATCGGATTATTACTATATAGCAATCATAAATGGGCCTCAGGCGTGTTCCAACTTTCTACAGTTAGTAGTAGAAAAATACCCTGGGGAAAATGCTTGGAGAAAAACTTGTGATTACGGTGAAAATACTCCTGCAGAAAATTTCTGTCGGGAATTAGAAAAACAAGGTTGGACGAGCGCGGCTTGGTAAAAGTACATACTCCGCACGCTAATGCGTGCGGAGGTATCCGACCGAGTGAGCAACAACGAAATAAAGCGTTTTACGAAGAAAAAACTGCCCCGCATGGGATTTGAACCCGTATCCTCGGTTCCGAAGACCGATACTCTATCCAGTTGAGCTAACGGGGCATACGCT
>CALAFB010000022.1 GCA_937891135.1 uncultured Elusimicrobium sp. | reverse complement strand
CCCCGTTGGGGTTTAACCTCAATGGGGATATATGCTGAAAATCAAAAACTAAAATGCGGTGGTTATAGTTTCCCTAGCACTATGCTGAATATTTTTTTCAAACAGGCAATAAACAGGCAAAATTGATAGTTTTTTCTTTCCAAAGCGGCAATAAAGCGGCTAGAAGTAGCACGTTTTTGTTTTGCCAAAGCGGTAATAAAGCGGTAAAAAATGGCATTTTCAGGCTTAATAGACAAAATTGTTGGTAATACCGTCCTAGAAATGATTTAATATTATTTTTGGAGTTGGGTATGATAAAAAAGTATGCCGCAAATGTGGTAGTTTAGATATCATAAAATGGGGTAAATATTTAGGGAAACAGCGCTACAAGTGTACTACTTGTGGTGCTGTTTTTACGTTAGGCAAGAAATGGAATGAAAGGGCCTATGAAGATTATTGTCTTAAGGGTCATAGTTACGAAGATATATCATTCAAATATGATAGGACTATTAGGACGGTACAGCGTAGTTTTGACAAATTGGCCGTCCGGCATTTATGTCCTATACTCAAAGACCAATACGTCAATGTATGTTTAGACGGAGTATATTTTGGGTGGAGTATCAGTTTTATAGTTATACGAGCCAATGGACAGAACATATACTTTGAACAAACCAGTGAGACAGTGGAACATATAGCCGAGTGTTTACGTAAAGCAGAGGTATTAGGATATAGATACAAGAGTTTTACTATAGACGGCCGCAAAGGGGTAGTACAGATGTTACAAGAACGTTATCCGGGCGTACCTATCCAATACTGCCAGTTCCACCAAAAGAAGACAGTAAGGTCTTACTTAACTAGAGAACCTAAAACGGAGTGTGGGAAGGCATTATTAGCCTTTTTAAGGCCCTTAACACGCTATAACAGGCAAGAGTTTGAACAGGGGTTACAAGCATTAGAACAACAATACAAAGAGTTTTTAGCAGAGCGTAATGAGCAAGGCAGGTATATGCACCGTAGTGTACGCAGTGCGTTTAGAAGTTTAAGGCGTAATTTATCGTACTTATTTACCTACAAAGAAGAGCAATACAAACACTTAAATATACCCAATACGACCAACACGTGTGAAGGGTATTTTAGTCAGTTAAAAAGCAAGGTACGGGTACACTCAGGGCTAGTCAGAGAAAGACGGATTAAACTGATTAAAAAGTTACTGTCTGAACCCTTAAATTAGACCCTAGTACCAACAATTTTGTCTATTAGGCCCATTTTCATAAATTTTGAAGCGGGGAGAAAGCGGCGAGAAATTTTCCCTGTTTAGCAGGGGAAATACAGGGAAAAACAAGGAATTTCTCTTTATTTTTTAAATATTTTTCGTGCTAGTACCCAATACAAATCCACCCAATTCCCTAAACCCCAAAACAGGGAACAAACAGGGAATTTACTTGCCAAATAGCCGAACAAAACAGCGTCAAATACCGGAACAAAATTCTGTCAAATGACCGAATTTTATTGACTTTCCATATCTTATTTGGTTAAATTGTAGCTATACAGGAGGACATTTTATGACCACTTATTTACCTCGCATTGCCGATTTTATCTTAAATGAAAAACTTCAAAGTAAAGGAGCTGTATTGGTACAGGGTCCCAAGTGGTGTGGGAAATCCACTACA
Organism: uncultured Elusimicrobium sp.; assembly: GCA_937891135.1. Taxonomy (GTDB): domain Bacteria; phylum Elusimicrobiota; class Elusimicrobia; order Elusimicrobiales; family Elusimicrobiaceae; genus Avelusimicrobium. The sequence goes on along the minus strand of CALAFB010000022.1, from coordinate 7,574 downwards.
TCGGCGCGTCAAGCCAAAAGCATTGTCTATATGCAAGATCCTAGCACTACCGAACAAAATCAAATGTTAGCCAAGGCCGATGCACACCAGTTTTTACAAGGGGAAACCCCTAAAATGATTGATGAATGGCAAATAATCCCTTTTATTTGGGATGCTATCCGTTTTGAAGTGGACCAACGGGATAAATTTGGCCAGTTTATTTTAACAGGTTCGGCCACTCCTGTAGATACTACGCATATTACTCATTCGGGTATTGGGCGTATTACACGGCTGACTATGCGCCCGATGAGTTTGTATGAATCCCAGGATTCCACGGGGCAGGTTTCATTGGAAGAATTGTTTTCTTCCCCGGACAAAATAACGGGTACAACTGATAAAAAATTACAAGATTTAGCTTTTTTGGTATGCCGTGGTGGGTGGCCTAAAGCGGTACACCAACCGGAAAAGATCGCTCTGCAGCAAGCCATTGATTATTACGACGAATTGGTCAATAGTGATGTTTCCAAAGTGGATAATGTGAAACGCAGTAAAGAGCGTATGTCGCATCTAATGCGTGCTTTGGCACGTAATATAGCATCCCAAGTATCTATTCCCACACTACGCAAAGATATGTTGGCAAATGATGTAGCTACGCTGAATGAAGATACTGTTGCCTCCTACATCAAAGTGTTAAAACAATTATTTGTAGTAGAAGATCTACCGGCTTGGAACCCAAATCTGCGTTCTAAAACTGCCGTACGTACCCTTGATACGAGGCATTTTGTGGATCCATCTATTGCAACCTCTGCGTTGGGCATTGGGCCGAATGATTTAATCAATGACTTAAAGACATTTGGTTTATTGTTTGAGTCTATGTGTATCCGGGATTTACGCGTATATGCTGGTAAACTAAACGGTGAGGTATTCCACTACCGCGATAGAAACGGATTGGAAGTAGATGCGGTAATTCACCTAAAAAATGGGAACTATGGATTAGTGGAAGTTAAATTATTTTCCCAGGAAAATATTGACGCTGCTGCCGCCAGTTTGCTCAAGTTAAGCCGGAAGATAGATACCCAAAAAATGAAAGCGCCGTCTTTCCTAATGGTGCTTACTGGAACGCCTTATGCTTATCGGCGGGAAGATGGAGTTTATGTGGTGCCTTTGGCCTGTTTGAAGGATTAGAAATATGAATAGATTAATTTTTATTTAGTATATTGAAGATATACCCCTTTTTAACTAGGATTTTTTATGGATAACGCAACAAAACAAAAACTTTGGAAAACCGCCGATCAACTCCGCTCCAACATGGACGCGGCCGAATATAAACACGTTGTTCTTGGCCTTATCTTTTTGAAATACATTTCGGATTCTTTCTCCGCTTTGCGCAACAAAATGCAACAGGACGATTACTACAAGAAAAACCCGCGATATATCGACGAAGATATGCGCGATTACTGCACCCAGCACAACGCATTTTGGGTTCCTAAAGAGGCCCGCTGGGAATTCTTGCGCGACAATGCCCCACAGCCCAACATCGGCAAACTCATTGACGACGCCATGTTATCCATTGAAAAAGAAAACCCCAAGCTTAAAAACATTTTGAACAAAAACTACGCGCGCCTTTCTTTGCCGCCGGGCCGCTTGGCAGCTCTCGTTAACACCGTCTCTACGATTAGCTTTGAAAACGGTCAAACTCGCCGGATTGCTGGAAGAAAATAATTAAGCCAAATGTTAAAACGAACGTTTGCAAAAAGATTCCGCCGATTACATAGAGTATAGACGAAGTAATTCCCATACGCTGCAAACTCCACGCCGGACACCACGTCATAATAAATAAGGCGGAAAACCACAGGAAAAAGAACATTTTATAGTTGCTGATAAAATCCCAGCCATCCTTTAAGGAATGTTTCCAGCGGTTAGAAAATACGTATGCACAGGCAAACACTACAAATGCAATCTCCCATGCGGCGGTGTATAAGGCACGCGGTACAGAAGCCGTCCAAAAAGACGGCAGCCACCACAATGCATCAAAAGACGGAAAAAGCCACAAGAGCAAACTAGCGGAAAACCCGATAACCAGTTGCAGCAGAATGGCTGCTTGTGCGGCTTTGCGTGCAGTATGAAAAATCATTCGTTTGTTACGTTGATGCAAAATGACTTCATTTAATACAATATATACCAAGACAAAAAAACCAAAAGTAAGTATTGCCATCGTGCTCAGCACATACGCGCCACGTAACATATCTTTTACGACGGAATATACCCAGGGATAACTGATGAATAATTCAATAAATCTGTCTATACCTAAAGTAACACCTGCCAGCCATCCCAAGATAATAGGATAGAGATTATACAGAAACAAAGCCGTCACACTCATGACCCCTGCCACGAGCAGGGGCAAATAAATAGGCGGCCAAGTAGGAGAGTTTTGTTCAGTGTTTGTGCTCATATTATTACTTTATCTTTCGTTTCAATATACGTCTGAGGACGTTGTCTTCTGCGGTTTGTAATTTTGCTCCCTCATTTACATATGTTTTTTGCTTATTTTCCTAAATGTTTGTTGAGTAAAATTCGATCAACCTCTTGCGCAACGTCCTGTCCAAGTGGCGTAACTCCTATTTCTAATGGTTGAGATACATAAGAATATTTTGACCTCAAATAATCGTCCAAAGTTACGCCTGCCCCACGATTTGTGGACATATAGTTACGGATATTGTATTCCATTAGCCATTTTGGTGTGGCAACTTTACCGATATCTTGGCTATAATGGTAATTTTCATGCACTAATGCTTCAATCGTCTCTTTAAAGGATAACTCCGTGCTAATGCCATATGTATCGTATTCTATCGGCAATTTGCGTTTTTGCAGAAGAAGATCCTGTAACGATCCGTATCGTTCAGGCCGGATATACGTCGGCAATTCACCCCCCCCTAAACGAGTAACATTAAACTGTGCCATAGCACCACCGTTTGGTGCGTGATATGATACGGGAAGAGGGTTGTCCCCTATCTGACGTCGTATCTTACGATTGGTCCGATGGATAAATTTAAATCTTTCACTTTTAGACATGTTGTCCCAGTTCAGTCGAGCAGCAGCTACTTCCGGATCGTTTACCAATAATTCTGTTACTCCCTTTTTATATGTCTCATACCATTTCGTACCCTGGGGGGAATAATAGCGTCCAAGGGCTACCATCCTAGCGTTTTTATCGGCTTGTGATGTGGCAACATCGAATAGCTTTCTCTGTGCTGATTCTATCTGCCCCTCTTTTACATCTGCAAAAATTCCATACCACTGGGCATTTTTCGAACGTTTTATGCTGTATCCTTGTTTTTCAAGAGTTTCCATAAAATCTTTCATCTCTTTTTCAGACATTTGGTTTTCATTTAAATAACCTATCACCTTTTGTTCGGTTTTTCCGGCAGAAGCTACCTTACTGTCCAAAGGACCTGTTAATTTGCTTTCAATGTTAGCAGCAGGCACCGCGTCGGCCTTTGGTGTCGTGGCAGGTGTAGGTACTTCTGCTTTTGGAGCAGGTGTTAATTTGGGTGCAACAGGAGTACGTCCGGCAAGTCCGCTGTTTTGAGCGGGGGTTTGAGCTTTGACTTGCGGAGTAAAACTCTTAGGTGCTTCCACTTTCTGTAAGCCGCGTTGGGTATTTACATGGGCATTTTCAGATATTTCTACCACACTTTTACCGGATTTAGCACCGCGGCCCGCGCCGACCACTTCTTTTCCTGCTTGAGTGCCTTTTGCAACAGCTTGTGATCCCGTTAAAGCCGGAGCCGGAATTTGCGTCCGTACCCCAAATGAAGTAGAAAATCTTGCATATAGTTCTAATCTTGCTGCTTTTCTGCGTTGACTACGTAGAACTGCTTTTCGCAGTCTTTGAATTTTTTTAATTTCTTTGGGAGTCTTAGCTTTTGTGGCAAAAGTTGTGAGTTTTGTTGTTAATCCTGCCCGAGCTGCTTTGACAATACGTTGTAAATTTCTAAAACGAATAGCTCTAATAGCTTGGGGAGCATTTTTAACTGCTTTACCGATGCCTTTAACAGTAGACAAACCGCCTGTTAATGCCAAATCCCCAATCGCCCATTCTACTACAAAATCACCTATAGGACCTACCACGTTTAAAAAGACTTGTTGGGTTTTAACTTTGGACATTTGTCCCGAAGTCGGCTGTTCATAAATTGCTGCTTGTTTATTTGGATTGCGCGCTTGAACAATTTCAGCTAAATGATTATTCACATACAAAGCGGTCCACGCATTTACTGCAGCCTTTTTGTTTTTGTATAGTTGGTACGCAATATATCCGGTATAATCTGTCCCTTGCTGACGGATTTTAGCAGCGGCATCATTCCAATATTGAACGGTATCTACATTGAAAGATCTTCCATTACCGTCTAAAGCTGTGCCTCTATACCCCATATTTTGTACCACATATCCGCTGCCGATAGCCCCTGCCCAAAAAGGAGTCATTTGCACGTCCATTAATCGGTTAGCACGAAACGGAGTGGCTTGGATGGTTAATCCCGCAATAGCATTCAAAATTTCTTTTGCGTTGCGGTTGCCCCTTGCGGCTTCTTCTGCAAAATATTCTCCTAGATCGGTCAGCACACAACCGGATCCTTCGTCTAAACTGGAGATATCGTAAAATGTATTTTCGTACCCAGTCAGATAATAAGAGTCGCCACCATCACTTTGTGCGGCATTAATCCAAGTGCTGGGCATAAAGAGAGGACCGCCCAACAAATCTTCTTGCTTTTCTTTGGCTTGAGTGGCAGCACCTACTAATAAAGATTGGATAGCACCCATTTGTCCGGCGGTGAGTAAAGCTGCTGCCGCTAAAAAAACAGCCGAATAAGCCAATGGGCCTTCGTATGCCTTAGTTAATAAAGTTTCCAATGGGGCTAGATCGGTACGTTTAGAATCATCAAAATCGCCCAACATGGCCAATGTTGCCGCTGCTTGTATAGCTTTGTTGCATTTCCCTGACGAAAAACCTTTGTTTCCGCAGGCCGAAACATTGCCTGAAACAATACCACGTAATACCGTGCGGGCGCGGTTTCTGACTTTAGTGTCTAATGCGCCTATAGAAGCATATAAAGGAAAATCTTGCTCTATAATATCTAAAAGATCTTGCGTTTTATGTTCATCATAAGCATCCATGACAAGTTTGCCGAAATTGCGTAACTCTTTTTCAGTTTCGGTCATATCATCGCTTTCCGGCAAGTTTGCAAAACGGTTTTTGTACGACTTGTTCCATTGGTTTGTGATTTCTTGTGCTAAAGTCAGAGCATGATACCGTTCATTAATTTGTTTGAGTTTTTGAGGGTCATTCTTGGCTTCTTGTTTTGCTTGTTGGTATGCCTTTTCTGCCTCTTCTTTGTAAATGTTTTTAAATTCATTTTGGCTGATGAGCGGCTGTTCTTTTTCATCGTCAGACAGCAGGGCGTCTCTGATGTCTTTTGCTTGATTGATTAAATCAGCCAAAGGATCTTCTACCAAATTACCTGTTTTAGGCCGATTGGTTTTTTGGGAGGAAGTGTTTTGCGGTTGCCATTGATAAGAGGACCAATTCTGTGCATAAACAGAGCTGGATCCAATCAATAAGACGGATAATCCAATAGCCACAAAGCGATTAATAAATGTTTTCATAAGGGGTCTCCTGCTATTTGTTTGTGGGAGAACCGATGAGGACAAAACAGGGAAGAAACAACAAAAACGGCCCTTTGTCTATGGGTACTCAAACACATAAACAAACAGCCGTAACTTGTTATATTCATAACAAGCATTCGACACAAAACAGCACGGGTAATTAGTCCGACTGTCTTGTGTCTAATACGACTGTTTCTTGGTTTGAGTACCGTCTAAAACTGTATCCTTACGGATCCCAAAAACAGGTTAAATTGTAATCAAGCCACGTTTAAGGCTTGCGTTTGAACCTTCGCTCCTTTACTTAAAGGTTATATTACTTATTATAACAATATAATCCGTGATATTCAAGGACGAATAGGAATTTTTATTTATAAGACTGTCTGCAGATTTTCAAACACATACTTTCCCGACTTGACTTTTCTCTTGTTATAAGCGGTAATGTGTATAGGAGAGAATATGACCGATTACACACAATTAACCGCACGGGAATTACGTCTAAAATGGGCCGAAATTATAGGCCGGCCCATGCCGCCAATCGGGCGAAGTTTAATTATTAAATACTTGTTATGGTATGAACAAGCCAAGCGTGAGAAAGTTTCTCCACTTGGCTTTTTTCATGAAGTAGCCCAAGCCGCTAAAACCGCTGATAAACGCCCCAAAGCCACATTAGAAGTTGGCTCAAAAATGATTCGGTCCTATCAGGGCACTAAATACGAAGTAGAGATTATTCCCCAAGGGTATTTGTATAGGCACAAAACCTATAAAAGTTTATCCGGTGTAGCTAAAGCTATTACAGGGAAAAACTGGAACGGAAATGTATTCTTTGGAGTGAAGAGATGAGTGATAAGAAAATACGTTGTGCTATCTATACCCGCAAATCAACCGAAGAAGGATTAGAACAAGAGTTTAATAGTCTGCAGGCCCAACGGGAAGCGTGTGAGGCCTATATTAAAAGCCAAAAGCATGAGCATTGGCAACTTTTATCTGCCGAATACGATGACGGTGGATATTCTGGTGGTAACATGGAACGCCCGGCGCTAAAAAAGCTTTTATTGGATGTCCAAAACGGACTTATAGATATTATCGTAGTATACAAGATAGACCGCTTAACACGCAGTTTAATGGACTTTAGCAAGATAGTAGAAGTATTAGATAAACATAATGCCTCGTTCGTATCTATTACCCAACATTTTAATACCACTACCAGTATGGGGCGGCTCACATTAAATATGCTACTCTCTTTTGCACAATTTGAGCGCGAAGTAACGGGGGAGCGTATAAGGGATAAGATAAGTGCCAGTAAAAAGAAAGGTATGTGGATGGGTGGCAAACCGCCATTGGGGTATTATCGTAAAGATAAAAAGATATACCCGGATGAAGAAAAATCCATACTTATCAATAATATCTTTAAGAAATACGCAGAGTTAAAAAGCACTACACTCCTAAAAGAGTGGTTAAATAAACAGGGACATAATATCTCTGTTGGTAATTTGAACTGTATCCTACGTAATAAAGCATATATCGGCCTTGTAGGGCATAAAGGCACATGGTACCCGGGAGAACACCAAGGAATAATCCCCGTAGAGTTATTTGAACAGGCGCAAGCAGTAATGGCGGAAAATCGTATTAACCGCCAACATTATGACCCTAGCAAAAGCCTTTTGTCTGGCAAATTGTATGATGACAAAGGCAACACTATGAGCCCCAGTTGGAGTACAGGGTGTAGTGGTAAAATATATCGCTATTATGTGAGCCAAGCCATTATCCGCAAAGAGCCTAGCAAACTAGGCAAAATCGGCACAGTGTCCCTACCACAACTAGAGAATTTTATAGATAGTTGGTTTAATCAATTCTTACGCGAAAAGCCAAAGATATACCAATACATTCAACACTTTGAAGTATCTAAGCAAAAGAAATTATTAAAACTACTGTCG
>CALAFB010000021.1 GCA_937891135.1 uncultured Elusimicrobium sp. | reverse complement strand
AAAATCGAAATCAAGATTAACGGCGAAGCATACCCCTGTCGGCCTACGATGGGGGCTATGCTCCGTTTTAAGGAGCAGACCGGTAAGGAAATTACCGAAATGGACGCCAGCAGCTTTACGGAACTTTGTACGTATTTGTGGTGTTGCATTAAGTCTGCCTGCGCACGTGAACAGAAACAGTTTGACTTATCGCTGATTGAGTTTGCAGACAGCATCGACCCCGACGATATGAACGCCTGGGCCGCTGCGGTGCAAGACGGCAACGGCGGCGAAGCTTCCGGCACCGACCCAAAAGCGTAAGCCCTGCGGGCGTCTACGATCTGCTGGGCGTGGCCCTGGGCTGTATCGGCCTGTCGTACGACGACTTTTGCAACCTGTATACGCAGGAATTTGCAGCCATAAACAAGGCGTGGTACCAGCAGCAGGAAGCCTTACAGCAGGGCGAATGGGAACGGACGCGAATACTGGCCGCTATTGCAATCCAGCCGCACGTCAAAAAGACATTGACCCCGGAAAAACTGCTACCGCTTCCGTGGGATCGCAAGCGAAAGCGCGCCACCTCAACGGCCGACGCGCAGCCGCTGACAAAGGAGCAGAAACACGAACGCTTTAAGGAATTGTTACACCGCTTAGGAGAGGACTAGTACAATGGCTGGCAAAAGCACTATATCCATAACTTTCAAGCTGGACGGAGACGGTAACGGCTTTAAGACCCTGGCGCAGGACGCCAATGGCTTAAAGCAGGCGATTACAGCCACCCTTTCCGAAGCAAAACAGCTCAAAGGTAACGTAATAAACTTCGCGGCACTGGCCACCGGCATAGATGCTGCGCAGCGCAGCTTTGGCCAGTTGCAAAGTTTTATGGGCGATTTGTCGAAGTCCTACCAGCAGCAGGAATTAGCGGAAACCAAACTGGCCACCGTTATGCGCCAGCGTATGGGCGCCACTGACGACGAAATAGCCAGCATTAAGCAGCTGGCCAGTGAGCAGCAGAAACTGGGTGTAGTGGGCGACGAAGTGCAGCTGGCCGGTGCCCAGCAGGTGGCCACTTTCCTTAAAGAGAAAAGCAGCATAGAAACCCTGCTGCCGGCTATGAACAACTTAATAGCCCAGCAGAACGGCGTGAGTGCTACGCAGAGCGACGCGGTAAGCGTGGCTAACCTTATGGGCAAGGCTATGCAGGGCCAGGTATCGGCCCTTACCCGCGTAGGCATCACTTTTAGCGAAGCCGAAGCGCAGGTGCTTAAGTATGGCACGGAGAGCGAGCGCGCGGCCGTCCTGGCGCAGGTTATTACTAACAACGTGGGCGATATGAACGCCCAGTTAGCCGCCACAGACAGCGGTAAGCAGGCGCAGTTAGCTAACAAGCTGGGCGACATTAAAGAGCAGCTGGGCCAGCTGGCTAACGGTGCTATGCCCTTTGTTACTATCGCGTCTTCCACGGTTACGGCCCTGGCCAGCATTACTACGCTGTCTTCCGGCATTAAGACCCTTACCACCACTGTATACGCCAGCGTAAAGGCGTTTGCCGTCTCCACTGCCGCAGTTATCAAAAACAAGGTGGCCACCGCTGCTGCCGCCGTCGCTGAAAAGGCGGTAGCCGTGGCTACCAAAGCCTGGGCTGCCGTGCAGAAAGTGCTAAACCTGGTACTGTCCGCTAACCCTATCGGCATAGTTATTACGGCCATTAGCGGGCTGGTAGCAGCCCTGGTGGCCGCCTATAACAACAGCGAGGACTTCCGTAATATCTGTAACCAGGTATGGGGTGTTATTAAACCCCTGGCCGACGCCATTATGGGCAGTCTGGTTAAGGCTTTCCAGTGGCTTATCGACAAAGCGAAACAGGCGTGGGAGTGGCTGCAAAAGATATTGGGCTTGGGCGGTAAGAAAGCCGAAGTATCGGTGGACGTGAAGACCACCGGCGACAGCGGCCTGGACGTGGACGCCCTGGCAAACAAATACGCGGACGCCGGAAAGAAGACCGCCGGAACCGGTACAGGCAAGGCTACCGGCACGGCTGTGGAACCCGCCGCGCCAACCGGCATTATCGGACAGCTGGAAGCCCAGATAGCGGATGCGCGAAAGCGGCTGGAAGAAGCCACCAGCGAAGCCGCTATTACGGCTATTAACCAGGAACTGGCCGCCTATGAAAGCCAGCTGGACAAATACCACAAACTGGGTGTGGAAGTGGCCGAAGAAGTAAGCAGCGGCGTAGAGGATAACGGCCCGATCTGGAAGACTGACGCGGCTACACTGGCCGAGATTTCCGGTAACCTGGATATACTGCAAGCGAAGCTGCAAAACGCCAGCCTGGAAGAAGCCGCCGCGATTAACAAGGAAATAGCCCTGTGGAACGATAAGGCTGATGCTATAAAGCACGCGGGCGAAGAAGCCGAAAAGGCCAGCGTTAAGGCTGGCGACGCGCTGCGCTCCACGTGGGGCGGTCTTAAGAACGTGGGCAGCGGTGTAGAGGGCATAACCGATGCTATCGAGGGTAACGGCAATGCCTGGCAAAAGCTGTCCGGTATTGTAGATGGCTTCTTTAGTATCGTGGATGGCATAAAGGGCATTATAGCGATTATCCAGACGCTTACCGGCATTACGGAAGCGCACACCGTGGCGAAGACTGCGGAAGCCGCCGCCGTAAGTGCGGAAGCTAACGCAGAAGTGAACGCGGCAAGCCAGGAGATCGGCGCAAACGCTGGCCTTATCGCTTCCGAGTATGGCGTAGCGACCGCCCGCACAGCCGCCGCCGGTAGTGGCGCAGCGTCCGCCGTGTCGTCTATTCCATACGTGGGGCCTATACTTGCCGTCGCAGCCATAGCGTCTGTTATTGGCGCTATCCTGGCTATCCCGAAGTTTGCAAGCGGCGGTATCGCCTATGGCCCTACGCTGGGTATGTTTGGCGAATACGCGGGCGCGGTGAATAACCCCGAAGTGGTGGCCCCATTGGATAAGCTGCGCGATATGCTGGAACCCCGCGAAAGCCTGGGCGGCAAAGTAACTTTCCGAATAGATGGCCGTACCCTTGTGGGCGTGCTGGAAAAGGAAACAGACTTAAGACGACGCAGCTAAGATGGCAAAGCAGTTACGATACGCAGGCGAATTTCTGAGCCGCGCGGGCGTAGTCTGGCGCGTGGAAATTTTGCAGGAAGCAAGCCAGGCGTTTGCCTCCGTGGGCGAGCTGACCTTTGAAGCCGATGAACCGCTGCTGATAGAGTGGAAGCGAACCGACAAAGAAGAAGTGCTGTGCGGCTCTACCGCAACTATCCGTGTAGAAAGCCCCGGCGACCGTACCTATGAAGACTTATACAGCATTGAGGTGGGCAAAATCCGTATGGACGTTTACCGGGCCGGTTTCCTTTTTTGGTCTGGTGCCCTGGATCCGGAATTTTACGAAGAACCCTACGAAAGGGCCGCAAATTACCCTGTCTCGCTGACCTTTTCAGACTTTGGTATATTTGACCGTCTTAGCTATAATCTGGCCGATATGCAGACCGTTTACGCGGTCGTCAGCGACGCGTTGAGCCGTAGCACGATTAACTATACCAGCATCGACCAGTCGCTGATTTCGTCCTACCTGGGCAGCACTAAATTAACCCTGGGCGGCCTGCGTGTGCGCAGCGACAATTTCTACGACGAAGACGGCATAGCCAGCAGCCTTAAAGACGTTATCGAGGGCATATTCTTGCCGCTGGGCCTGCGGATGGTGCAGCGTAACGGTCGTATCTGGGTTTATGACCTCAACGGTTTGTATACCCTGGCCAGCCAGGCACCGATAGAGTGGAACGGCAGCAGCCAGACGATGGGCACCGATAAGGTGGCCAATAACGTAAAGATTACCTGGAACACCTACGCGCAAGCCGGTAAGCAAGGCCCCGAAGATTGCTGGACGCAGGACGTGGACAAGAACCTGGTAAACATAAACAGCACCAATCCGGCTACGTTTGGAAACTGCCAGTATTACAGCTACCACTACAGCACTGAGCTGTACGACTGGATTGACGCTACGGATGCAGGGTTTACACTGTGGCTGTGCGACCAGCAATACGGCGAAAACGCTACGCTGGACGCTTCCGGTATCAAATTCTTTAAGATCGTGGAACAGAACGACGGCCAGGAAAGCGAGGGTATCGCGGTAGTCTGGACGGCGTACTACGGCTATGGGAATAAGCAGCGGTGGAGTGATACAAAATCCCTTAGCTGGGCTGTGCGTGGTTTACAGGGTGTAGCAATTACTTCCATAGATAACGCTTTTGGCACTAACCTGGATACCGTGCTGGGCGGCACGCTGGCGGCCTGTGGGGAAAAGCTATTTACAAGTGAAAAGATATGGATACCGCCGGTAGATAATACCGGTGATCTGCTTATGCGTGTAACGCTGCCGCTGCTTATGGACTGCCGGTTTAATCCTTTTGAAAGCGCAAGCAACCTTATTAAAGGAATGAAACAGGAAGATTGGTATAAGCAGTGGGGCAGCTACGGTAATTTCCTGTATATCCCAGTAAGGCTTAAGTTTCAGCCGGACGGCTCTAATACCGTCTATACCTGGACTAACCGTACAATCGTGGCGCAGGATATTAGTAGTAACCCGGTAAAGACGCTGGAAGCGACGTACGGAAGCTGGGTTTCTGGTACTTCAACGTGGGGTTATTTCGGATATTGGGATAAGTCCAACGCGGAAGACGACGCGCCCGCTGTTTTGGGATGGAAGACCAACCGCCCGGCTAAGAACGCTTACACCGGAAAGATAACAACCCTGCTAAAAGAGTGTGAAGACGGCCAGTACGTACCATATCCCAGCAGCGCGCGTGGCGGCCAGCTGTGGCTAGAGGTCTGCAAGGGCTGGATAATCCGGGATGGCTCCAATAATTTGCCCAGCAGTGGCAGCACGCCTAACACAAAGGACTTGTGGCAGAAAGTGGGTATTATCCTTTTCAAGCTCCCACAGTTTGAGATCGTGAACCGGCGGCAGTTTGATATGGGCGTAAGCACTGACGACGTGGAATACCAGGCCGAAATCAATGCCGCCGCCAAAGAAAGCATTGATCTGGACACGATCTGCGGAACCCACAAAGACGGCGTACCCACAGCGCGCGGCGCGTTTTTCTTTACCAGCAACGGCCAGCAGTTAAAGCAGCTTACCAGGGCCGGACGGACTACGCAGGCAGAAGAACTGCTGATAGGTACACTGTACAGCCAGTTTGCGCAGCGGCGCACCACCCTTAGCGGCGAAGCGGAACTGCCGGCCGGCGGGTTAAAGGTGTACACCGAACAGAACCAGGGCGATAAACTGTTTCTTATGCAGGGCGAAGTTATGGACACTATCGCGGACACGTCCGACGTTACGATAGTGGAGCTGCGCCCGGACGAATACGATAAAGCGGAATAGCGGGCTATGGCGGATAAAGAATTTACACTGGTTACCAATCTGCGCGACCCCCGGCCCCGCAGCAAACGCCTGCGCGAGCTGGGCGCGACCGGCACCAGCGGCGGCAGTACCGTGGTAAACATTTCCGGTGGCGGCAGTACACCCGCCAGCGGCGACGGCCATACGCACGCCAATAAACCGGCCCTGGACGCTATTACTATCGACGCGGCCGGGTATGAATATCTTACCCAGCTTAAAGAAGTTACCGACGCAGAGACCGGGAACCCCACCACGGAAAGCGTTACCGAAAAGGTAAAGGCCGGATACGCGGATACAGCGAACGACATTACGCCCAATGGCCCTGTTTGGGGGTATTTCCTGTCTAAGACCGCGGATGACGTAGCCGCCGGCCGTATAACTTTTTCGCAGGGCCTTACCGCTGTGGGCGTGGCCGTCTTCCAGGACGAAGCGCAGTTTGGTACTTTCGTCCGGTCGCTTTACGGCGGTACTGGCGGCGGCGTGGATGCTAACGGCAATGCCGAATTTGAAAGCGTCCGGGTGCGTACGTACTTTGAAGCCGTAGAACTGATTATTAACCGTCTGTCCGCTATCGAGGGCGACCAGCTGCTGACGGAAGCCGACACCATAGACAGCATCGACGATCTGGGCGACGGTACGTATGGCCTGCACCTGCACAGCAAGTATGACGGTTATTTTACGGCCATATCTGCTGGCAGCGTGTTAAAGGGTATTGTAAACAACCTGGGTGCGGCTGCGCTGGGTATGGCCAGCCAGGGCAATAACGTGGCCCTGTATACGTCCTGGTTTAGGGTAAACAGCGTGAACCCTGCCAGCAACTACCTGGAAGTACAGCTGTACCCCGGCAACCAGGTACCCGGCGGCACGAATTACCCGCCGTGCGAGCTTATGAAAATAGCCCGATGGGGCCACCAGACGGACACCACCCGGCAAAGCTGCCTTTTCCTGTCTTCCACAGAGGGCCGCATAGTACACCTTACCGGCGTTACAAAGCCTATCATAGACCGCACGAACTATGGCGCGACCTTTGGCACCATACCGGATTTCCTGCGGGCCTTAGACCTGCCGATAAACCCTAGCCAGGATTACGTCTACGCACGTGGTCTTATCGTGCAGGATATTATACGTATCAACTACCAGGGCCAGCCTGTGGTAGAGTACGTGGACAGGGGCGCGTATGACGCTAGCGCTACATACTATTGCGCCGCCGTGAACCCGGACACCGGCGTATATGAGACTTCCGACGTTTGGTACCTGGGCTGCAAGTGGCGGTGTATGAATACCGGCACTACGGACGCCCCCGCCTGGAATAGCACCGACTGGGCGATGGTTGAGGGCAACCCGGAATTTACCGTAGAGTTTGCCGACACAGATTACCTTTTCGATCCAGACCGCTTCGCCGTTACGCTGCGCGTTATCGCAAAGCTTTACAACCAGGTTATAACAGCCGATATTCTGGACGCTGACGTAGTTTGGACACGTTACAGCGAAGACCTGGACGGAAACCCGCGTACGGCCAGCGATAACGCCTGGGCCTTGCGGCGTGCCGGTGCTGCGCCCGGTGGCATCATTGGCAAATCCATAGACCTTACCGTGGACGACTGCGATTTTAACGGCTATATTCCGCCGGTACTTCGCTTTACGGCCACTGTTACCCTGCGGGACGGTGCGACCGGCACGCCCGCAGCTACAGATACCGCAAATTTTGAGTATTAGACGATATGAAAACAAAACGCTTCGACTTCAATTTTAAGCCGTTACAGCTGAATATCACTATATCTGTGGATGGCAGCGTACCGGATAAGCAGAACTATAACGGCGACGCGGACGAGTTTACCCCGGATTATACCCTGGTGCCGCTTATTTTGCAGCCGCAGGTAAGCCGTCTGGACAAAGACGAAATAGTAAGCCCCGGTAACATAAACACCCTGCTTGCAAACGTCAAGTGGTACGAAATTATAAGCGGCGTGCGAACCCTTATTTTGGCCGAAAACACCGACTACGAAGTAACTACCAGCGGCGGCCAGGCCGGGCGTATCAAGGTTAAGAAAAACGCCCAGCCGGATATTCCTATTACGCTGGAATTTTACGCCGAATATCTGGACGACCGCACTAACCAGGTAGTGGTTATCCACGCTACGCATATCGTGAAGTGCGGTAACTCCACGGCCTATATGCCCGAACTGCTGCTGGACGCGGCAGACCAGACGATTTATAACCCGCTTATCGACCCGGACAGCCAGACCGTCCACGCTAGTTTGCGTGTAGGCGCTGCGGAGTGTGCGGCAGCTAACCGGCAGTTTGTCTGGGAAGTCCTGCGATCCGATGGCACCTTTACCGAAGTAGGCCAGGACGATTTCGATTTTGAGCTGTCCGTAGCCGCTGACGGCGCCAGCTGCACGGTAAACCGCAGCATTATGGGCGACAGTGTAATACTGCGCTGCCGCGCGAAGTACGACCCGGACGGAAGCCCTGGGAGCGTTACCCTTACTGCCGCCGCGCCGCAGGCTATCGTGGCCTTTGTACGCCGTCTCCCTAAGTACGAGTACGAGATAGTGGGCCTGCCTGTCAATATCCCGCCGGGCATCCTGGCGGTTTGTCCGGAAGTGTACGTATGGGACGTAAACGGCCCGGTGGACAATCCCGAAAACGTACTGCTGCCGCTGTGGTATATCGGCACCAACATAGCCAGCGGAACCCCCGCCAGCTACCAGCAGGTGGCCATCGGCTTCGCCCCGACAATCCCCACCGCCGCTATGAGCGAATTATACGGCGCGGTTATCGGCGTGGAAGTTAAAGACCCCGGCCCGCTGGCACCCTGGGAAGACGGTAACGGTACGTCCTGGTTTGAGGACGGCGACGGTTACGTATTACTGATAAAATAACGCTTAAAGCATAGGAATTATGGCACGTTACATTAAAGCAAATCCCAAAGTAGCCGCCTTTTTGGGCATTGAGAGAGACCGTAACACGGTTACAGACGGCAATTACCTTTTGTGGCAGTCCGATATGCTGGCTTTCGGCCCGCTTACCCAGCTGCCGGACACCCTGGCACAGATCGGCGGTATAGCCCTTATGCCGCACGAAGCACGCGAAGAACAGGACGGCACCGTAGTGCGTCCGCTGCCGACCGCGACAGACCCCCGGTTTATCGTGGAGACGCGGGCCGCAGAGGAAAGCGAAGAAAACGCCCCTGTGGGCGGCGATAACGTCGAGCAGGTAGAAGAACCCGCCCAGCAGGAAGAAAGCCCCGCAGAGGGCGAAACAGACGGCAACAGCGGCACGGAAGATAACGAACCCGAAAACGAAGACTAAGCTATGAGCAGCGCAAGTACAACCCGGACTATAAAATTTATATCCAAAGCCGGTACCTACACCGCCGTTATTATGAGTCCGAGCGGCGACCTGTACCAGGAATGGGAAGGCACACTGAACGACATTACGGCTATACGTCCGAATTATGCGACTTTGCAGCCTGTACTGTATTTCGTCTGCACGTCTTCGCGCGTAGCTGAGGGCGTGGCCACCCCGGACAGCATCGACTATTACTTCAACGGCACGAAGATTACCTGGAACGGCGCAAACAGCGCAGGCACGTTTGCCGGTTATTTCCAGAAGATTTCGCCCAGCGGCACGCAGCTGTACTATGGTATTAAAATCGTCCAGAACATAGCCGCGCTTTCCAACTATGCCCCGGCGGTTATCAAGATGGAAGCCACGATTAGCTACGGCACGCAGTCCGATACGATCCAGGCCAGCTATACTATCCCGATCCAGCAGGCGACCGGCAGCAGCTACCGCGTTACAATCGCGGCCGGCGATAACAAGAATTTTGTTATTACGGACAAATCCGACAGCTGCATACTGAAAGCCTACGCCTACCAGTCCGGCAACGAGCTTTCCGCAGACCTTACCTATGCCTGGGAGAAGATGGGTGCCACCGGCTGGCAGACCCTTTCGGGCCAGACGGCGCGTACGCTCACTGTGGCTGCTTCCAGCATTGACACGTACGGCGAATTTAGGGTAACTGTGTACCGTGGCGGCGTTGAGATCGGCAAGGACATACAGGGCGTTATGGACGCTTCCGACCCTTTCGACATTGACCCGCACCCGAACCCCGAAGACGAAGCGATTACCGAAGACACCAACGGTAACGGCAGTGTCGTTTACACCCCGGTAGTGGTTAAGCGTGGCACGAATACGCAGGCCCTTAGCACTACTTTCTATTTCGTGCTTAAAGATGCTGCCGGCGTGTACCTCAACAGCCAGAGCGACCGCACCACGCCCGTGGCCAGTTACACCGTGAACCGCGCACACTGCGTACAGGCAGGCGGCGACGTGTCCGTTACGATAACCGCAAGAGACTAAGGCGTATGGGTTTATCGTGTACACGTACAGTAAAGTTTCTTAAAAAGGGAGACCGTGGCGCGTCGCTCCGTGGCCCGCAAGCCTGGAGCGACTGCGCCGTGGGTTATCCTTTTCAGGCAGGCGGCACCGGCGAAACCTACCTGGACGTAGTGCTGTACAATGACTATTATTACGTCTGCAAGGTGTCGCACAGCAAGACCGCGAACAATTACCCCGGCAGCACCATTTCCGAAGCGCAGGGCCTGTGGCAGCTGGGCGAAAGCATCGACCTTGTGGCTACCAAAATCCTGCTGGCCGAATACGCGCTGATTAAGAACCTGGGCGTAGAGACCATAGATATGCGGGATGCTAACAATAATATCCTGTTCCAGGCCAAAGACGGCGCGGTAACTTGCAAAACCGGTACGTTTGA
>CALAFB010000020.1 GCA_937891135.1 uncultured Elusimicrobium sp. | reverse complement strand
CGGCCTCTATCATCAAAATCTACCAAAAAAAAAAAACGCGTCAAGCCTTTTAAAATCAACAGCCAACCACAACGGCAAAAAACAGAAAAAATACGCCCATTGTACCTGCCATACGCAAATTTGCTATACTGTAAAAAACTTGTTAAGGAGATTTCTATGACGCACACACGCACAGACATTATGATTAAATCCGACAATCCCAAAAAACGCGTTTTGCTAAAATTATCCGGCGAGGCCCTTAGCACCGAAGGCCACCGCGGTATTAGCCCGCAATCCTTAAAAGAAATTGCCGTGGAAATTGCCGAAGCGTACAAGAGAGCCGATTGCGAACTGACCATTGTCATTGGCGGCGGAAACATTTGGCGCGGCGTGCGCGACGGGGGCGGCGTCATAGACCGCGTAAATTCGGACAATATGGGGATGCTCGCTACCGTTATTAACGCGATTGCCTTGCAGTCCGCTATAGAAGATGCCGGCGTGCCGACGCGTGTGTTAACCTCTATTAACATTTACCAACTGGCCGAGCCGTTCGTGCGCCGCAAAGCAATCCGGCACCTCCAAAAAGGACGCATTGTGATTTTTGCGGGCGGTACCGGCAACCCATATTTTACCACAGATAGTGCCGCGGCCTTACGCGCAAGCGAAATGAATGCCGACGTCTTATTAAAAGCCACGCAGGTGGACGGCGTGTACGACGCGGACCCGCGCAAAAATCCCAACGCCAAACTCATCCAAAAAATTACGTATGCAGATGCGATTGCCAAACGCTTGCAATTTATGGACACGGCCGCGCTCGCGCTATGTATGGAAAAGCAGTTGCCGATACAGGTATTTAACCTGCACAAAAAAGGGAATATAGAAAAAGCCTTGTGCGGCGAAGAAATCGGTACCGTGATTTATTAAGGTGTCGTCTTTATCTTTTCGGTAAAATTGTAGAGGCGTACAAAAAAGTCGATTGCGAACTTACCATTGTCATTGGCGGCGGAAACATCTGGCGCGGCGTGCGCGGTGGCGGCGTGATGAACCGTGTATTACACGTAAAGGCTTACAAATATTCAAATACCCGCGAGGGCATAGTGCCTCTTGCGGGTTTTAGTTGTAACTGTGCATGGGCCCTCAATACCCGCGCT
The DNA here is from genome assembly GCA_937891135.1 of uncultured Elusimicrobium sp. GTDB lineage: Bacteria > Elusimicrobiota > Elusimicrobia > Elusimicrobiales > Elusimicrobiaceae > Avelusimicrobium. The sequence goes on along the minus strand of CALAFB010000020.1, from coordinate 597 downwards.
GACAGATTATACAACCCCTTGCTTCTACTGTTGGGCTTATGCCCAACCTACAAACTTGTCTTATATATTTGCAAATTCTTTTAATTTCCAATAGGGCTCCCCTTGAGAATTTTTTCCATCGTAAACTCCGTTAAAAAAATCCGCACATAACCGTTGGGCTCGTACAGAGTTTCCGCCACAACGTATATATCCTTTTCGATTGGGCGTATCCATATATACCTGTATCACCCCCCACTTTGTGGGGACATCAAACATATAATTTTTTACTGAAAATACCATTCTGTTTCCACCACACAAAAGTACAGTTGCAGAACTTGCCCTACACTGTAATGTGTTAAAATTCAGGTCATTCCACGAAGAAAACCCTTGACCACTTTGTAACCGATAGAGCCGTTCTTCATGAGTAATAGATTTTATAATTGGTAATTTAGACATAAATTCCGCTTTATCCACCGCCAACTGATAACGTGGCAACGCTACCGCCGCCAAAATACCAATAATGAGCACCACTACTAACAACTCTATGAGCGTAAACCCACGGGCCACACGCTCCGTCACCCCGCAGGTCTGTAATGCGGGGTATAGCGTGTGGGCCGC
>CALAFB010000019.1 GCA_937891135.1 uncultured Elusimicrobium sp. | reverse complement strand
AAAAAAATATCTAATATTAATGCCGGAGAATTAAGTGAAGATTCAGTATGGAATATGAATGAAGATATAAAGGATATATTGGATGAAATGATACTAATTATTGAAAACTATAAAAAATGATATATATATGAAATTTATATTTAGATATGCATATAGTATGGCCAGATATAACTGAGTTATTAGATATAATACATAGTAATAATGGTAAAGTCTTTTTAGCACACCCTTATAAATATAATAAAGATGTAACAGAAATATTAAAAGAAGTAAAAGACTATGTAGATGGAATAGAAATATGTAATAATCCATCTAGTAGGGAAGAAGTAGAATACTTATATAAATATGCTAAAGAAAATAATTTATTAGTATCATGTGGCTCTGATTATCATGGAGATATAGATTATAATTTAAATGATGAGTATTTAACCGAGGAAATGATTAATGATATATTATCATGGATAAACAAATAGCAAGTAAAATTTACTTGCTATTTTTTGTTATTGATTTAATTCCATCTCTTACTAGTTTTGTAGTTATTTTAATTGCTTCTTCGATAGGAATATTTTTACCATTTGTTGACCAGTATCTGTACATAGCTACAGTAGCAGCATTTAAATATACTCTAGTCATATCATATTTAAACTCATCTAAATATTTTATACTATCATTTGCTTTTCTTAATTTATTTTCTTCTCCTTTTAATTGTTCAATAATTTCTTCATCTTTTTCGCTTTTCTTTTTTAAGTCTTTGATTTTCTTATTCATTTCTTTCACTTCATTTTCTTTAACGATTAATTTTTCATTCGCACTTTTTAAATTTTGTTTATCTATTTCTAATAAACTAATATTTTCTTTTAATTCTTGAATAACATTTAAATCAATATCGCGATTTTCTTTCATTTGTTTTATTTGATTTTTTAATTCTGAAATTTCATTTTCATACATTCTTTTAATTTCGGCATTTTTTTTCGCATTTTTTTCTTTTTCGTCCATATTATTCGCTTCTTCATTTTTTTTATTTAATATTTCTTTTATCATTGGAATCCTATCAGCATTTAATTCAATATTAATTACGGGTTTATTCCTTATTTTTTTGGCTCTTTCGCCAAATAATAAAGTATTTCTTGTTTCACTTAAATTATACTCATTTTGCGTACAGGTTAATATTAAAGTGGTATAAGCACTTCCTCCCAGACATTCCGAAAGAATTCGGGTTAATTTACTATCACGATATGGTACATGAAAAATCGTATCATTTTTTATTGATAAATTTTGGACTACACTTGCTAAAGCTGATAAAGATTTATTTACTAATTTTTGCTCTTCGATATTTTCTCCCTCAACTGGATTCATTTTTGTTATTTTTTCTGATCCTTCTAAATCACATAAGTATAAAGTACCAGTTCTTAAACAATTTTTGTCTTTATAATATCGATATACTGTAATAATAATAATATTATGTGATTTTGCTGTGTATTCTCTCATTGTTGTACTGTTGATATTACGTTTTATGGTTCCTTTATATATTATATCGTTTAATTCGTTTTCGGTGGTGACTGTTATTGAAGTTAAATTTTCTATGGTTAAATTTTTTCTTTTTAATTTATTTTCGATTAAATTCAAATTTGTTTTTTTTGGGTCTAAAATATCATTTACTTGTTCTTTATATATTTCAATTATTGAAACATCGATTTGAAATATTTCATTATCTTTATCACTATTTTCTATACCATTAAAAATTTGACTCACTGCTAAAGGAGTTATTTCATTCATTGTATATGTTTTCCCGGTACCAGTTTGACCATAGCATATAACTGCTCCATTATATCCTATTAAAACATTTTCTACTATTTGTTTTGTTGTTCTGGTATATAATTGATCTAAAGGCGTTCGAGGAAGAAAAAGGCCATCAAACGTATAATCTTGTTGGATATCTAAATTATTATCTTTTCGGACTAAAAGTTGCTTTGGAGATAAAATTGTGATACAATTATTTGATGTATGCTCTAATTCTAATTCACTTGGTGGACGAAAACGACAAAAGACATTTATATATACTAAAGGAATTCTTTTATTAGGCTTGTTGTAGTAATTCAACATGGAATTATATAAATTAGAATTTGTCTCCTTTTGAAAATAACGGCAAGCGTTGAAGATTCCCGATAGAGACCTTCGGGAATGACCCTTTTTATTTTGAACGACTACATCCTTTTGGGTTTGCGTATTACCCCGCCGGGTGTTTTGGGGTTGCATGTGTGTTCTCCTTATTGTTTTTGGAAAACGTATGCAAAAACGGCTGTTATACAGAGCACTATGAGCAGAACCCCTAACATATCAGCCGCGGCTTCCCGCCAAAACGAGAAACACTCGGCACAAAACAACCGGGTAATTAGTCCGTTCATCTTGTGCCTTAAGCGACTGTCTTTGGCGCTCATAGTGCCGGGGAAAATATCCCCAACTCTGCGTTTCTTAAACACTTCCAAAAACAAGTTGAAATTTTTAATTTACTGCCTTTCCATTATAACATAATTTTTTTGCATTTCCGGCAGAAAGTGTTATAATAGTTTTGTCATTTATTTCGCCGCGCGGCCTGTATGCGTGCGCGGCTTAACAGGAGATATTACGTGAAAAAATATGCTGCTGAACTGTTAGGCACGTTTGTGCTGACCCTGTTTGGTTGCGGCGCGGCCGCACTAGCAGGAGAAACGCTGGGCATCCTAGGGGTGGCCTTTGCGTTTGGGTTGTCTATCGTGGCCATGGCGTACGTCATTGGCAACATTTCGGGCTGCCACATCAACCCGGCTGTTTCGTTAGGAGTGTGGATGAGCGGCAAAATGAAGGACAAAGATTTTGTAGGCTATATAGTGGCACAATGTATCGGCGGTATTTTGGCCGCGATGGTACTGGCGTCTATTATTAACTCGTCCGACCTGGGGAGTGCGGTATTAACCGGCCTGGGCGCTAACGGCTTTGGGGAACTCTCTCCAATCGGCTTAGAAGTGGGAGCTGCGTTATTTGTGGAAGTCCTTTTAACCTGCATATTTGTACTCACCGTACTCGGCGTAACGGATAACACCAAAAACGCTACGATTGCAGGCCTTGTTATCGGCTTAACACTTACATTTGTGCATATCTTGGGTATTCCGCTGACGGGTACTTCCGTCAACCCGGCGCGCAGTTTGGGGCCGGCCCTTATTATGGGCGGCGAAGCACTCAGCCAATTATGGGTATTTATTGTAGGGCCGTTCTGCGGAGCGGGCTTGGCTGCTATGCTGTGGAAACAATTCAAAACCAAATAAGTTTTGCGGATTACAAACGCGCCCGCTTGTAAGAGCGGGCGTTTTGTTTTGTGTTAAAAATTCCAAATAAGCGGGCTTAGTAAGACATAATGTAATAGGTAGCCACTTGTTGTTTTTCCGCCCGTTGGGAAGCCGAGTGGATTTCTTCTATAGCTGCCGTAGGGAAACCCGCCGTGTAAGCCGTTTGCAAGGCATGCAGAGCATCTTCGGCCACTAAGGTACGGGATTTTGCAGTACCGAGCCGTTTAAGGGCTTCTTCATATATAGCCGGGCTGGATTTACCCACCCCCACCTCATCACACGTAATAATAAATTCAAAATAATGAAGTAGCCCCAAACGCGCGAGTGCGGCTTCGGCCAGTTTTTTATCCCCGGCCGTAGCAACCGCCATTTTGACACCTTGCGTTTGCAACCGCGCTAATAGCTGCACTACCCCGGGCATGGGTTGAATATCGGTATAATAATGCGCGTTAATCGGCTGAAGTGTTTTAGCCAAAATTTCTTCCGGCGTGTAATCTAATTGATAACGGGCTTTAATAAGTTTGGCTCCGTCCAGCAAACTCATCGTTACCAGTTCATCATCTAACCCGCTTTCCGGCTCAATCCCTTGGGAACGCACAAAATTACTGCCCGAATGTTCCCACGCTGACAAAGAATCTAACAAGGTACCGTCTAAATCAAAAATTACCGCATCTATTTGGGATTTGCCGGGGAAAATATACCCCCGTAGGTGCGGAACATAAACAGGTGCCGCCGTAATACGGTGTTCCAACACGGTCTGCGCCGGAATATTTTGTACGGCCCGGTTAGGAACAGCCCCCTGGGGGAATTGAACCGTTTTGACGGCAGGAAACATAACCAATTTCCACGCACGCACCGGAGGTTGTTTTACCCAGCGGGCAGGTAGTTGCACCGGCTGCGCCTGCGTAACCCAGGCCGGGCGTACAATCTTATGGGCATAGCCTACCCCTGTTAATAACAGGCCTGTCATAAATGCAATAAATAATTGATATAAATAGGTCATATATATATTTTACCAAATTCTGCAAGGAGCCCCAATACAATAAAAAAGAAGTGGCAAACTGAAATAACATTTTAAGATAAGGGCAATTTATTTGGTCGCCCGCTTTTATGCGTAAATAGGGGCACTCCCTTCCATAACAGGCACTTCCTATCCACACACATATTCCTTCATTATAGGATCCCCTTACTGACCCACCCCGCGAATTGCTACAATATAGTTATGGAAAACCAAGAAGCGGAAATTATGGAAGCTGAAATTGTGGAAGATAATTTGTCCACCAAACACGCTAAACAAGAAACATTAAACGGCGCAGAGCCCGTACGCCCGGCAATTATCCGCGCCAATGAGCCCCCCCCTTGGCATACGCCCGGGGATCACGCGCGCCCGTACGGGGACCGCAGCGGGCTATGGGGCGGTTTTTTGGTATTGGCTGTTGGGTTTGTAAGTACGATATTGGTGCTGCTGGTATCGGTTTGTATTATCATCCCGTTTACGATTTTAATGCGTATAGTAGGCGTGCAGAAAAACAAATAAACCCCACAACGAAGTAGGGCTTTTTAGTAAGAAAACTGGCGGAGAGGGAGAGAAACGTTTTTCCGTCTTAGCGTCCCCAGTTTTTCCACAAATAGATGAGCAAGAGTTTTCAAAATAAAACACGCTAGTTCTAGGCGCGAAAATGCGAAGTATACTGTGCGAAGCGGCGCGGTAGCGCCGAGGTATTCGAGCATTTGAGCAACAAAGAAATAGCGTGTTTTAGTAAGAAAACTGGCGGAGAGGGAGAGATTCGAACTCTCGATACGGTTTCCCGTATGCAGTCTTTCCAGGACTGTGCCTTAAACCACTCGGCCACCTCTCCAAAATGAATGTATTGGTTTAACGGATTACTTTATTATAGCAAAATTAGTACAGTTTCGCAAAATACACTTCAAAATTGTAAAATAATTTTATGTCTACCCACTCTTACGCGCACGAGCGCAAAACACTCATCGTTATCCTGTTAACACTGCTCACCATGACGGCAGAAATTGCCGTGGGGTATTTGTCACACTCTATGGCACTACTGGCCGACGGCTACCACATGGGCACACATGCGCTCGCGCTGGGGCTGACGTACATTGCGTATATCCTCATCCGCAAATTTGCCGGTTCCCCCCGCTTTCCGCACGGGACGGAGAAAATCGGCACGCTGACCGCATACACCAGTTCTTTGTTTTTAGGATTTACCGGGCTTTGGATTATGTGGGAAGCCGTGCACCGGCTGCTCCGCCCGGTTCCCATTCAATTTAACGAGGCGATTTTAGTGGCGTGTATTGGGCTCGCGGTAAATGCGGGGTGCATCCTTGTAATGGAAACCGGACACGCCCACGAACAAAAACACACCGACTATAATTTCAAAGCCGCGTATTATCATATTTTGGCAGATGCGCTGACGTCTATTTTGGCGATTGTGGCCCTAGTAATTGGCAAATACGTGGGGTGGACGTGTTTGGACGCGCTCATTGGGCTTTTGGGCGGGGTACTGATTGTAAAATGGGCGGGCAAACTGCTCAAAGACACCGTAGCTGTTTTAATTGATATGAAGGCCGCGCCGCAAGCCGCCAAATAAGTTGTAATAATTTATGAGAGTTACGTGTTGTAATAATAACCGTACCAAAAGGAGCATATTATGAAAAAACTGATGATTTTAGTAGTAGGTTCTTGTAGTTTAGCGGCGTGTGCGACGTTGGGGCAACCCGCCTTTGATTGGACCGGGCAAAATTTTGACAGCTATGTCCAGAAATACGGCGCGCCTACGTCCCAATATTGTGCGTCCAATGGGAACATGGTCTATTCATTCAAAAAAACGTGCGAATATGACCCTATGAAAGAGGGAGAAACCCTTGTGACCGTTGGGGAGGGTAATTTAATTCAAACCATTTCCACCCCCACCCCGTGCCCTTCTTATTACGACTCGCCCGCGTACGAAATAGACCAACGCCGGCAAGAAATGGAACGGGAGCGAGAAAAGAGAGAGGATAAACTAAGAGAAAAAAGAAACGATATCGCCGGCGAATTGTTAAATATGGGCACAGAAGAAATACAGCAACTTAATATGATGAGTGCCGAAACAAAAGCTATATATGCAGAATCGAAGAAAAAGGCTGGAATGAAACTTACTTCAGAGGAAGAACAGTTGATTAGGGATGCGGAGGAAGCCAGACAAAATTTTGCAAACTGGAAAAAACGCCACGATGAACTAAGAGCCCAACTTGAAGCATTACGTTAATATTCGTTCCTTTTCAAAAGCACCCGTAGGGGTGCTTTTTATTTTGTAAAATATACGTAGGTTACGCGTGAAGTCACATCACGCAATTTCAAAACCGAAGGAAAAATTATGTTACCTAAAGCGTATGAACCGCAAGAAGTAGAAAAAAAACTCGCGGATAAGTGGCAAAATGCCCATTTGTTCGCCGCCAAAGCTGACCCCTCTAAAAAACCCTTTGTAATTGTTATCCCGCCGCCCAATATCACCGGCGCATTGCACATGGGGCATGCCAGCACCAACACATTGCAAGACGTTCTCATCCGCGCACACCGTATGTTTGGCGAGGACGCCTACTGGGTCCCCGGTACGGACCATGGCGGTATTGCCACGCAAAACGTCATTGAGAAAAAACTTTCCAAAGAGCAGCACAAATCCCGCCACGACTTAGGACGCGAAGCATTTGTCAAAGTAGTTTGGGATTGGTACAACGAATGTGGCAACGCTATTTATACCCAATTTCGCAAAATGGGCTGGGCGTTGGACCTGTCCGACATCCGATTCACGATGGACGATAAACGCGCCCGCGCCGTTTATGAATGTTTCAAACAATGGTGGGATAAAAAATACATCTACCGCGGCAAACGCCTCATTAACTGGTGTGTGCGCTGCTCTACGGCCCTGTCCGATATTGAAGTAGAACACCTGCCCGAAAACGGACACCTCTGGCACCTGCGCTACAAAGGCGAGGACGGCTCGGACGGTATTGTGATTGCCACGACCCGCCCGGAAACCATTTACGCAGACGCGGCCATTGCCGTAAACCCCAAAGACAAACGCTTTACCCATATGGTGGGTAAAAAGGTCATTATCCCGCTGGCCAACCGTGCGATCCCGATTATTGCCGACGAAGCCGTAGAAATGGAGTTCGGCACCGGGGCCTTAAAAATCACGCCCGCACACGACGCGACGGACTACGAAGTCGGCAAACGCCACAACTTGCCCGTAATGACGGTGATTAACGACAAAGGCAAAATGGTCAACTGCCCTGAGAAATACCTGGGCATGGACCGCGATGCGTGCCGCAAGCAAACCGTTAAAGATTTGGACGAAGACGGCCTCTTGGTCAAAGAAGAAAAATACAACCACGCGGTTTCCAAGTGCTACCGCTGCGGCAGCGCGATTGAGCCGTTTATGAGCGAACAATGGTTTGTGAAAATGGACGAAATCGCCGCGCCCGCTATCAAAGCCGCCGAAACCGAAGAACTGCAATTTCACCCGGCAAACTGGAAAAACCCGTTTTTGAATTGGCTTAAAAATATCCAAGACTGGTGCATCTCGCGCCAGATTTGGTGGGGCCACCGCATCCCTGTGTGGTATTGCCGCGATTGCAGCAAAAACGGCCTTACGTTTGCGACCGATTTACAAGGAAACGAACAACTGACCAAAGTATCGTTTGAGGACGGTGCAGAGCCGATTGTTTCGTTTGACAAACCGCACGAGTGCCCCCATTGCCACGGACATGACCTGGTGCAAGACCCTGATGTATTAGACACCTGGTTTTCGTCGGCGTTGTGGCCGATGTCTGTATTCGGCTGGCCCGAAAAAACGCCCGAAATGGCGCACTTTTATCCCACGTCTGTGATGGTAACGGGGTATGAAATTTTGTATTTATGGGTGGCGCGTATGGTAATGACCGGCTTAAACTTTACAGGCAAACTGCCGTTTAAGGACGTGTATTTGAACGGAATTATCCGCGATAAATCCGGGCAGAAAATGTCTAAATCCAAAGGCAACGTCATTGATCCCTTGGATATGACCGCCAAATACGGCACAGATGCGGTGCGCTTTTCACTCCTCATGCAAGCCGTACCCAGCAAGGATATTCCGTATAGTGAAGAAAGTATCACAGGTGCGCGCAACTTCTGCAACAAGTTGTATAATGCCTCCCGCTTTATCTTAATGAACATGGAAGGTATTCACGGACCTTTGCAAATGCCCGAAAAAGTAACGGAACTAGCTGACGTATGGATTTTAGACCGCTTTACCGCGGCTATCAAAACCGCGCGCGAAGGCATTTTGAAATACAACCTTGCGCTGTCTGCTAACACGCTCTATCATTTTTTGTGGGATGATTTTTGCGACTGGTACATTGAACTGGCGAAACAGCGTTTTCAGACGGATGAAAAAGAAAAAGTCATGGCACTTTGTGTGCACATTTTGTATAGCACGCTAAAAGCCTTGCATCCGTTTATCCCGTTTGTAACTGAGGAAATTGCCGCCAGTTTGCGACCGTATGTAGGAACCACGGAAGAATTTTTGTTGAACGCTTCATACCCGGAAGAAAACCCGGCGTGGGTTAACGAACCCGCCCAGCGCACCATGCAAATTGTGCAAGGGATTACCAAACAAATCCGCACCATTCGCAGCCAGTTTAATGTGCCGCCGGCACTTAAAATTACCGCGGTTATTTCCGCGAATACTGAAAACGAGTTAGCAGTAGTCCGCGCGCACGAAAATTACATAAAACTAATGGCTAAAGTGGAAACTTTAACGATTGGCGTCAATGAAGAAAAACCGAAACAAACAGCCACAGCCACGTTTGAAAACTTGACGATTTACGTACCGTTAACCGGACTCATTGATTTTGACAAAGAACGTAAACGCTTGGAAAAAGAGTTAACCCTTGCCAAAGCCAACATCGCTTCGCGCAAAGCGCGGCTAAGCCAAGAAAATTTCCTCAAGCACGCGCCACAGGAACAAATTGACAAAACCAAAGCCGAACTAGCTGCTGCCGAACTAACGCTGGCACAAGTAACGGCTTCATTACAGGACCTTGCTTAATGAAAAAATTCTTTACACTACTACTTTGTGCACTTGCAGGTAATGCAAGCGCACAAGTAATGGATTGGAAAGTCTCCACCCATTACAACAAGGCGAATGTCAAGGCGCAACTTACCGAACGCTTCACTAAGTACGTAACATTTGATACGCAATCGGCCGAAAATGACAAAACGCCTTCTACACCGGGACAACTGGTGTTGGCAAAAGCACTTGCTAAAGAACTTAAAAAATACGGCGCGCAAAACGTACAGGTCAACAAAAACGGTTTTGTGATGGCAGAACTTCCGGCTACGTCGGATAAGCCTGCACCGACGGTGGCGTTTATCGCACATTTAGATACCGCTTTAGAAATTAGCGGCAAAAACGTCAAACCACAAGTGCACAAAAATTATAAAGGCGGGGATATCGTCATAAACGCGGCTGAAAAATTAGTTATTAACCCGCAAAATTCGCCGCAGCTTGCGCGCGCTACCGGACACGATATTATTACGGCTTCGGGCGGCACGCTGTTGGGTGCCGACGATAAAACCGGGGTGGCTATCATTATGACCCTGGTACAGTATTTGTACGACCACCCGGAATTTAAGCACGGCCCTGTCAAAGTGGCGTTTACGCCGGATGAAGAAACGGGTCTGGGGATTGAAAAATTCCCGGTCCAAGAATTTGGGGCGGATTATGCCTACACGCTTGACGGCGGAGATTTGGGCGAACTTACCAACGAAACATTCACAGCGAAGGCTTTTAAAGCCGTATTTACCGGCAACCGCGCCGTGCACCCGGGTAGTGCTATGAACTCACCGTTTGCCGATAACATTTTAATGGCATCAGATTTTCATACCTTGCTCCCGCGCCAAAACCGCCCGGAAACTACATCGGGCCGCCGCGGATATATTTATTTAGATACTGAAGTAACTGACGGGGATACAACCACCGTATCCGGCATACTCCGTGCGTTTACCGACGAAGAAATGAATACGCTGGTCGGTCAGTTAAACCAAGCGTTACGCACGGTAAAGGCCCTACACAATAAGGGAAAAGCCACGCTGGAAATGACGGACCAGTACCGCAATTTTAGCGAAAAAATCCCCCCGCAACTCATTACGCTTGCCCAGCAGGCTATGAAACAAGAGGATATTACCCCGGTGTTGCACGCTGCGCGCGGAGGCACAGACGGCAGCACGCTTTCGTTTATGGGGCTGCCCACGCCGGACCTGTTTGCCGGGCAATATAATATCCACAGCGAACTGGAATACGCGGACGTGGATGTGATGGAATCTACTTTACGTACGGTACTTCGGCTAGTGGAATTGTGGGGAATGCAAAATAAGAATTAACTGGTTTGGTTGGGGCAATTCATCCTCCTTAATACCGCCACGAAAGATAAGTTGTGCCGTTTCCCACCGAGAACATACGTTTAGCAAAGTAGCAGATTGTCTACTTAATCATCTATAAATTTTCTTCCGCCGCACATATTTTACGGCCTAAATCGGTAGATGTAATACAATCCGTTAGATAAGGATGATTGGAATGGTTAAGCCATATCCTATAGTAATATATAATAGCACTTGTACAGGAAGTATAAGTATTATTGGTGCGATTGGGGCAATACACTACTGTTATATACTTATCACCCTCCTGATTACCAAATAAATTAATTCCAAAATGAGTATCAATAATCCCATTGCTAGCTTTTTTAGGAGCATTCGGAAAATCTATATCCAAATTCTCAATCCGGCTTGTATACTTCCCATTTTCTAAGTAATAATTTTCTTCAGCATTTTTAATAGCCATAAGTAAAGGTTTTAATGCTGCCAAACGGCTTTTGGCAACCGCAAATTGATATTGCGGTAACGCTACAGCGGCCAATAGGGCGATGATAAGGATGACAACTAATAATTCAATCAGCGTAAAACCTTTGCAGCACTTATAGGTCAGGGCTTGCCCTGACAGTTGTTGTAGTTGCTGTTCAACGCTAAATACTTGCCGGCGTCTTGCGTCAGGGTAAACCCTGACCTATCCTTGACTTGCGAAAATGAAGTCATAGTCTCATTATCTTCCCCACAAGGGGGACAGATAACTACATTTTGAGTTTTTTGCGTATAACCCCGCCGGGTGTGATTGTGTTTCATAAGACACTCCTATTTTTAATTTCAATTTCGCTGCTTATGAAACCATAACAAAACGGCCGCCACGTTTGAGCCACGTGAATAACCCAAGACGACACAGCCGCGATTTACTACAAAAGCAGTAAACACTCAGCATAAAACAAAGGGATTATAAGTTCCTTTATTTTACGCCTGATTAGGTCGTTTTGGCTTCACGTGTGCCCCGGAAATCTCCAAAGCGCACCGTATGCTGAATACGGTTCCAAAAACAGAATTAAATTGTATCTATAGTATAATAAAAAAAACGATTGAATAACAAGAAAAACGCCCCCATTTTAAACCGAATCATACAGAGACCCACCCGTAGGGCCTAGAAAAAATTGGGTCCAAATTTACTTGCACACATTTTAAAAATCTTATTACAATACAAGTATATTTTACTTAGGAGATTTTTTATGAAGAAACTATGTGTGTTGTTTGTTTCGCTCTTGTTTAGCACGGCACTTATCGCCGCGCCACTTCCACAGCCGGATAATACCCCCCTGGCCACTCATTACCGTCCCACGCTTTTGCAGCGTTTTTTGACATATACTACTTATGATAGCCAAAGTGATAACGACCAGGACATTACCCCCGAACAAATTGAAACTGCCCAAAAACTGTATCAGGAAATAAAAGCGTTCGGCTTCCCTACTAAATTAACAGCACATTATTATATTTATGTGGAAGTACCGTCCAACCTGGACCATGAAACTGCCACGCTAGGCTTTAGCTGCCACTACGATACAACCCCTGATGTGGCCGGAAAAAACATTAAAGCCAACGTCATTAAAAAGTATGACGGAAAGCCGATTGTACTCAAAAATAACCATGTAATTGACTTTAATTCGGACCCGTATTTAAAACAAATGGTAGGCAAAACGGTTGTTACTTCCGACGGAACGACTATGCTCTCCGGTGATGACAAAGCCGGGGTATCCATTATGGTAACCCTCTTACAAACGCTGGCTGAACACCCCGACAAGAAACACGGTACCATTCAAATTGTTATTACCCCCAATGAAGATGTGGGCCGTAGTGCCGATTATATTGAAGAAACCCCCTACCGCCCGGATATTGCCTTTGATTTTGACGGCAAAGTAGACGGAGAAGTAACCGTAGGAAATTTTAATGCAGAACGCGTAGTTTACCGTGTAACAGGCGTAAACGGACACCAATCCCACGCCGCTCACAATGGTTATAAAAATGCTTGGAAACCGGCGTGCGAACTCGGTGCGGCGTGTGCCAAAGATGAATGGTTACCCAATAATTCCGACGGGGACAAAGGATATGCGGAACTGCACCACATGAATATGGTAGACGGAAAAATGAGTGAAGCCGAATTGGACTTCCGCCTGCGTTCCTTTAAACAGGCTGATATTGAATCCTGGAAAAATTATGCCCAGCAAAAGGCCGACAGTTTGGCCACCCGCTATGGTGTACAAATTGAACGCCAAGTATTTAAGCAGTATCAAAACGTCGGCGAAAACATCCACCCGCAGGCCCGCCCCGTGGTAGAACAGGCTTTTGCCCGGGCCGGAGCAACGCCGAATTTTCAAGTAGAACGCGCCGGAACAACGGCCTCTATGCTGATGCTAAAACTCGGCAAAGGAGCCTACACCATTTTTACCGGGCAAAATAATGCCCACAACTTTACCGAATGGCTCAGCGAAGAAGATATGTATAAAGCGTATCTAGTGGCCCTAAACATTGTGGATGAAATGGTTCAGGTTCCGGCTGATACTCCGCAAATAGAATCCGATTTATCGATTCTCCATACACCCGGCTATATCTATCCGGCCGCCCGGTAAGTATGCAAATTCTAATCGCTACGGGCAACAAGCACAAACTGAGTGAACTTAGCCGCTTGTTGCCCGCTGCTTTTTCTAGCGGCGAAAAAATTGAATATCTGGGGTTAGCGGATTTTGCCATTACACTACCCGAAGAAACGGGTTCAACGTTTGCCGAAAATGCCCGTTTAAAAGCCGTCCATGCTGCTAAGCAAAGCGGACTACCGGCGTTATCGGACGATACGGGACTTCTGGTAGATTATTTACACGGTGCGCCCGGCGTGCATACCGCGCGCTATGCGGGCGAAACCTGTGACGCAGCGGCCAATAACCAAAAACTCTTACGTGCGCTGGAAGGCGTGCCGTTTGAAAAGCGCACCGCCCGGTTTAAAACAGTAGCGTGTTTGGCTTGGCCGGACGGGAACATGCAGCTTTTTGAAGGCATTTGTGAAGGACACATTGCCGAAAATTACCACGGCACGAACGGTTTTGGCTATGACCCGATTTTTGTGGTAGATGAATTAGGCAAATGTTTTGCCGAACTAACAGCAGATGAAAAAAACGCCGTTTCCCACCGGGGGCGTGCGTTTGGGAAAGTACGGACATTTTTAACAACCTTTCATAATTTACGGCTAAATATACCCAAAATGGTATAATGTAGACGTTATGAACCTCAAACAACTCTATCTGCAAGCACTCAAATTTGTAGGCGTAAGCGGAATCGGTTGGTGTATGGATTTTGCGCTGTACACTACGCTGGCTTGGTGCGACGTGCCGTTATTTACGGCTAACTTACTGGGTTCTACGTTAGGGGTTACGTTTGTATTTATTTCGTCCACACGATTTATTTTTAAAAACCAAGGTCCTATCCCGCTATACGCCAAATACCTGTTTTATTTGCTATATCAAGCCGTGTTGCTGTTTTTTATGTCTAAATTGCTAGTAACTGTGCACGGCTTATTAGGGGTATATGCCCCGGCGTTTGTACCCGCTTCCATTTTGCCGCTACTCGCTAAAATGATGATTACCCCGGTATCTATGGTCATTAACTTTATTGTCTTAAAAAATATGATTGAAAAATTATAGGAGTTGGTATGGCTGAATGTTCCCACGATTGTAGTTCGTGTGCACAAAATTGTTCGGAGCGCAACGAACCGCAAAATTTGCAAATTCAATTAAACCCGCATGCACGCGTACAGAAAGTCATCGCTGTTTGCAGCGGTAAAGGCGGCGTGGGTAAATCCATGGTTACGGCCCTATTGGCCGCCAGTACACAGAAAAAAGGACTGCAAGCCGGTATTTTGGATGCTGACATTACCGGGCCGTCTATCCCCAATATGTTTGGCGTGCACCAGCGGGCACAAGGGGACCAGAGCGGTGTTTACCCCGTGCAAAGTGCCAGCGGGGTACAACTGATGTCTTTAAATTTACTGTTAGATAACGAAACGGACCCCGTCATCTGGCGCGGACCGCTGATTACCGGCACGGTGCAGCAATTTTGGACGGAAGTAGTGTGGGATAATATAGACATTTTATTTGTAGATATGCCGCCCGGCACCGGGGATACGACGCTGACGGTGTTCCAAAGTCTGCCGGTAGCCGGGATTGTGTTTGTAACCAGCCCACAAGAACTGGTAGGAATGATTGTAGAAAAAGCCGTTAAAATGGCCCGCACTATGAACTTACCGATTACGGCTTTAGTAGAAAATATGAGTTATTTTGTCTGCCCGGATTGCGGCAAGCAACACGAATTGTTCGGCAAAAGCCGCGTAGAAGAAACGGCCCAAAAATTTAACATTGGGGCCACCGCACGCCTGCCCTTAAACCCGGCGTTGGCTGCTGCCGCGGACCGGGGCGGGATAGAAGGGATTACGCTCCCCCAACTGGACCCGGTGTTAGAGGCCTTACTAGCCAGTAAAAAATAAGTTTCTTTCTAAATATAGATTGGAAGCGTGCCCCTTGTAACGGGTACGCTTTTTTATTATACTGTAAATACAATTTGAATCTGTTTTTGGAAGCGTGTAAGACACGCAGCGCCCAAAAGGGC
>CALAFB010000018.1 GCA_937891135.1 uncultured Elusimicrobium sp. | reverse complement strand
CCAGGATGACGGGTGCGGCTTTTTTGGCACCGTCTTTGAGGGCCATAGAAGCGGCAATTTTGAAGGCCATTTCCGAGGAGTCTACCTCGTGGAATGAACCGTCAAATACGGCTACTTTGATGTCCACTAACGGATACCCTGCCATCGCACCAGAGTCCAGCGCTTCGCGGCAACCTTTTTCAATAGCCGGGATGTATTCTTTCGGAATACGGCCCTGGGTAATTTCGTTGACAAACTCAAAGCCCTTGCCTTTCTCCTGCGGTTCTAAGCGCAAGAACACGTGCCCATACTGACCGCGTCCGCCGGATTGGCGTACGAACTTGGTTTCTTGTTCCACGGTCTTGGTAATGGTTTCGCGGTAGGCCACTTGCGGCGCGCCTACGTTGGCTTGGACGTTAAATTCGCGTTTCATGCGATCCACAATAATGTCTAAGTGAAGTTCGCCCATACCGCTAATAACGGTCTGGCCGGTTTCTTCATCGGTACGCACGCGGAAAGTTTGGTCTTCTTCAGCGAGGCGCGCCAAGGCGTTAGACATTTTTTCTTCGTCGGCTTTGGATTTCGGTTCCACGGCAATAGAAATTACAGGTTCCGGGAACGTAATGCTTTCCAGCACGATCGGGTGGTCCGGCGAGCAGATGGTTTGCCCCACGCGGGAGTTTTTAATAGCCACGGTAGCGGCAATTTCCCCGGCGGAGAGTTCTTTTACTTCTTCGCGTTTATCGGCCATCATACGCATCATACGGCCGAAGCGTTCCGTGGCGTTTTTGCCCGGGAAGTACACCGCATCCCCGGCCTTAATCGTACCGGAATAAATGCGGAAGAAACTCAGTTTCCCTACAAAGGGGTCGGTCTGCACTTTAAAGATTAACCCGCAGAACGGTTCGCTGTTGGACGGTTTTCGTTCTTCGGCTTCGCCCGTGTTGGGGTTGGTGCCTTTGACCGCCGGCAAATCTACAGGAGAGGGTAGATAGTCGTTTACGCAGTCCAAGAGCGGTTGCACGCCTTTGTTTTTGTACGAAGAACCGCAAATAACCGGGAAGAATTTACCGGTTAATGTACCTTTGCGGATCGCCGTTTTGATTTCCTTTTCGGTAAAATTGGTTTCGCCGTTTAAGTAGCGTTCCATAATGGCTTCATCAAAGTCCGCCAGTTTTTCCAACATTTCGTTGCGGTATTGTTCGGCTTGTTCTTTAAGGTCAGCCGGGATTTCGCCTTCCGTAAAGGTGGCACCGTTGTGGTCGCCGTCCCATACAATCCCTTTCATTTTGACGAGGTCAATCACGCCGACAAATTTGTCTTCGGCACCGATAGGCAACTGGATCGGGCAGGCGTTACCGCCAAGTTTTTCCTTAATGGAGGTGGCAGAGCGGATAAAATCGGCCCCAATGCGGTCCATTTTGTTAATATAAGCAATTCGCGGGACGTGGTATTTATCAGCCTGACGCCACACGGTTTCGGATTGAGGTTCCACACCCTGCACGCCGTCAAAACAGCACACAGCACCGTCTAATACGCGTAACGAGCGTTCTACTTCGGCGGTAAAGTCCACGTGGCCGGGAGTGTCAATAATGTTGAGTTGGCAGTCTTTCCACACACAGTAAATAGCGGCGGAGGTAATCGTAATACCTCTTTCGCGTTCCTGTTCCATCCAGTCGGTTACGGATGCACCGTCGTGCGTTTCGCCGATTTTGTGCACTTTGCCCGTATAATACAAAATACGTTCGGAAGTGGTGGTCTTACCCGCGTCAATATGCGCGATAATCCCAATATTGCGGATTTTCTCTAACGGATAGGTTTTAAATTCAGCCATATCTTTTTACCATTTGAAGTGGGCAAAAGCACGGTTAGCTTCCGCCATTTTATGTACGTCTTCGCGTTTTTTGAACGCGGTTCCTTCTTTTTTAGCCCCTAAGATGATTTCTTCGGCTAATTTTTCAGCCATCGGGCGGCCTTTGCGGCTTTGCGCGGCCCCAATCAGCCAGCGCATCGCTAAAGAAGTGCTGCGTAAGGGTTTTACTTCGGTAGGTACTTGATAGTTAGCACCCCCCACGCGGCGGGCTTTTACTTCCACCAGCGGGCGTACATTTTCAATGCATTTGTTAAAAACGTCTAACGCGTTTTCTTTGGTTTTTTCGGCAATAATCGCCATGGCGTCATCTAAAATACGTTCGGCGGTAGCGGTTTTACCTTCAAAATTTAATTTGTTAATAAACCGGCTCACGAGCACGGAATTATATTTATAATCCGGCGCGGGAAGCGGTCTTCTGTCTCTGGGTCTTAAACCTTTTCTTGGCATAATCTATTCTTTCACTCCTAAAAAATTATTTACCGGCTTTCGGGCGTTTTACGCCATAAAGCGAGCGGCCTTGTTTTCTGTTTTCAACGCCGGCGGCATCTAACGCGCCGCGAATGATGTGATAACGCACACCCGGCAAGTCTTTCACACGGCCACCGCGTACTAACACGATAGAGTGTTCCTGCAGGTTGTGCCCCACGCCCGGGATGTAAGCGGTAACTTCCATTTTGGAAGTCAGCTTCACACGGGCTACTTTGCGTAAAGCAGAGTTCGGTTTTTTAGGGGTGGTGGTGTAAACACGGGTGCAAACACCGCGCCGTTGGGGGCAGGCTTGCAACGCGGGCGATTTGGTTCTGTTTTGTTCTTTTGCCCGGCCGTATTTTACTAATTGGTTTACTGTTGGCATTTAACTTCTCTCCTATTTAGTTTCGTTGCGTTTTTGATTAAACTCTTTGGCAATTTGCCGCGCGGAAATACCAGTTCCCGCGGGGATCAAATGGCCTACAATGACGTTTTCTTTGAGGCCTTGCAATTCGTCAATTTTGCCTTCAATGGCGGCATCCGTTAAAACCTTCGTGGTTTCTTGGAACGAAGCCGCGGATATGAACGATTCGGACGCGATAGAGGCTTTACTGATACCTAACAGGATCGTCGCAGCATCCGCTAAGCGTTTGCCGGCCGCTTTCATGCGGGCGTTTTCACGCAACCAGCGTCCGCGGCTGACGGTTTCTCCTTTCAGGAACCGGGTATCCCCCGCATCCAGAATTTTCACGTTCCCTAACATCTGCCGCACAATAACCTCAATATGGCGGTCGTTGATCGTTACGCCCTGCAAGCGGTACACTTCTTGGATGGCGTTTAACAGGAACTCTTGTGCTTCTTTTTCACCCTTCACGCGCAGCACGTCGTGCGGGTCAATGGCACCGTCGGTCAGGGCTTCCCCTACGCCGACATGGTCGCCTTCATATACTACTAAGTGCTTGCCTTGCGGAATACTGTACTGCTTGACTTGGTTAGTCTCTTCGTTCCGCACGACCACTTCAATCAAACCTTTGGGGGATGTTTCCAAACTGACAATCCCTTCAAACTCGGAAATAATAGCCGGGCTGTGGGGACGGCGCGCTTCAAACATCTCCGTAATACGCGGCAAACCACCGGTAATATCTTTCGTACCGCCGGCTTCGCGTCCGATTTTGGCCAAAATGTCACCGGGTTCTACTTCTTCGCCGTCTTCTACCATTAAGATCGTATCAATCGGCAGCGGCAAATTCATAGTTTTAGAGGCGTTTTTGCTTACAATGCTGATACGCGGGTTATTTTTTCCGCCGCGTCCGGCAATTTTGCGTTCAATAACGCCGGTCACTTTGTTGCGCTCTTCTTGGAGCGTAATCCCTTCAATTACATCTGTTAACTTGACGGTACCTTTGATTTCCGCTAACACCGGGATAGAGTGCGGGTCCCATTCGGCCAGTAAAGTTTCTTTCTTTACAGTAGCACCGTCTGTAATATGAACAGTAGCACCGTACTGAATCTTATACTCTTTTATTATACCTTTTGTAGAGGTTACAAAGATAGACCCGTTTCTGGAAATACAGATTTGGTTATCAAACCGGTTCGTAATGAGTTTAATATCTTTAAATGTTACTTTTCCGTCAAACTCCGCAACGGCCTGGCTGCGTGAAAGCACGCGGGAGGCCGTACCACCGATGTGGAACGTACGCAAGGTTAACTGCGTACCCGGTTCCCCAATGGACTGGGCTGCAATGATACCAACCGAGTCCCCCGGGTTACTGTTAGACGCCGTAGCCAAAGACAACCCGTAACATTTCGCACACACGCCATACGGGGCTTCACACGTTAATACAGAGCGGATCCGTACAGATTCCACCCCGTATTTTTTGACTTCTTTGGCTTGTTCTAAGGTAATTAAATCGCCTTCTTTAATGATGGTTTTTTCTTCTTCTTTACCGTCTGCTTTTTGTACTTTAACTACCACATCTTCTAACGAAGTGCGGCCTAAAATACGTTCATCTAACGGTTCCACCATTTCTTCTCCGCTCATTAAGGATTTAACCACAATCCCGTTATGGGTTCCGCAGTCCTGCTCCGTAATTACTACGTTGTGGGCCACGTCTACCAAACGGCGGGTTAAGTACCCAGCATCGGCCGTTTTCAAAGCCGTATCAGACAAACCTTTACGGCCCCCGTGTGTGGAAATAAAGTATTCCAATACGGACAACCCTTCCCGGAAGTTAGCCGTAATCGGGTTTTCAATAATTTCACCCTGACCGCCGGTTAATTTCTTCTGCGGTTTAGCCATCAGACCGCGCATACCGGCCAGCTGACGTACCTGCTGGCGGGAACCGCGAGCTCCGGAATCCGCCATTAAATAGACGGAGTTAAAGCGTTGGCCGCTGTGTTCTTTATTGGTAGGGTCATATTTGGATTCTTCAAATTGCTTCATCTCTTTGAAGAGTTCATTGGCTACGTCGTCCGTAACGCGGGTCCAAATATCAATGACTTTGTTATAGCGTTCGCCTTCCGTAATGATACCGGCTTCAGCTTGAGCTTGGATCTTAGCTACTTCGGCTTTGGCATTTTTAATCATTGTCTCTTTAGCCGCTGGGATCGTCATATCCGCAATAGAAATAGACAACCCCGATAACGTAGCATAGTGGTACCCCATTTTCATAATGTTATCTAAGAGCTGTACTGCCGCTGCACGGCCGTATTTTTTGCTCTTGTAACATTCATCTACCAAGGCCCCCAATTCTTTTTTACCAATCGTTTTATTGATAAATTCCCAGCCTTTCGGAAGTGCTTGATTGAAAATGATGCGGCCGACAGAAGTATAATCTTTCCATTGGGCCGGGTCCGTAATGGCTTTGCCTTTGGCATCCAGCTCCGGCACGGCATTCATTCCGCGTACTTTAATTTTAGCGTGGTACGAAAGTTTACCGTATTCCAAAGCAACTAAGGCTTCTTCCTTAGAACCATAAATGCCGCCTTCGCCCATATCGCCGTCTTTAATGGTGGTAATCCAGCTAACCCCCAATACCATATCATGGGACGGTGCCGCAATCGGTTTACCGGAAGCGGGCGATAAAATGTTATTAGAGGCCAACATGAGTGTGCGTGCTTCCATTTGGGATTCCAAAGACAACGGTACGTGCACAGCCATCTGGTCTCCGTCAAAGTCAGCGTTGAACGCCGCACAAGTAAGCGGATGCAGCTGAATGGCTTTACCTTCAATCAGTACCGGTTCAAATGCCTGAATACCCAAACGGTGTAACGTAGGAGCACGGTTTAACATAACCGGATGAGCTTGGGTTACTTTTTCCAAAATATCCCAAATTTCCGGACGGACTTTTTCCAACATTTTTTTGGCAGATTTGAGCGTGGTTCCTTCTTGTTTCATCAGTTCCCCGATGATAAAGGGTTTGAACAACTCCAACGCCATCAGTTTCGGAAGTCCGCATTGGTGAATTTTTAAGTTCGGCCCCACTACAATTACGGAACGGCCGGAATAGTCCACACGTTTACCGAGTAAGTTTTGGCGGAAACGACCGTGTTTTCCTTTAATACTGTCTGATAAAGATTTTAACGGTCTGCCGCCGGGCCCTAAAAATACTTTGCCGCGGGCACCGTTTTCAATGAGTGCATCTACTGCCTCTTGTAAAAGGCGTTTTTCGTTAAAAATCATTACTTCCGGCGCACGCAACGACTCAATATGTTTCAAACGGTTGTTGCGGTTAATAATACGGCGGTACAAGTCATTTAAATCAGACGCGGCAAAACGGCCCCCGTCTAATGCTACAAGCGGACGTAAATCCGGTGGAATGACCGGAAGTACGCTTAAAATCATCCATTCCGGGCGATTTCCGCTTTCTTTGAACTCTTCCATGGTTTTAATACGGCGGACGAGTTTGGTACGTTCCATTTCGCTTTGCGTGTTTTTTAATTGTTCATGCAGAGCCGGGATTTCTTTATCAAAATCAATCCCTTCTAAAAGTGTTTTGATGGCCGGGGCCCCAATATCCACTTTGAGGCGGTCTCCGTGTTTTTTGCGGGCTTCGCGCACTTGGGCATCCGACAACAAAGTGCCTTTCTTAAAATCCGTGCGACCCGTTACATTATCAACGCAATCTTCTAACACAATATAGGCTGCATAATAAACCACACGTTCCAATTCGCTAATACGTTTATCCAGCAGAATACCGATACGAGACGGATTTTTACGCAAAAACCATACATGCGCCACCGGCACGGCCAGCTCAATATGGCCCATACGTTCCCGGCGTACTTTGGCTTCGGTTACTTCCACGCCGCAGCGGTCGCATTTGATACCGCGGTATTTTGGCCAACGGTATTTTCCACACGCACATTCAAAGTCTTTAATCGGCCCGAAGATACGTTCACAGAACAAACCGTCCCGCTCCGGTTTTAAGGTGCGGTAGTTAATGGTTTCCGGTTTTTTTACTTCACCGAAAGTCCAGGTACGGATTTGTTCCGGGCTGGCGATGCCCAAACGGATGGCATCAAAATCAAAAAAGTTTAATTCACTATGTTTCACTTTTTTCGTTTGCATGTTTTCTCTCCTGCCTATTTCGTTTCCTCAGCATTCTCAGCCGCGGCAACTTCGGCGGCAGGTTGTTCTGGTTTGGAGGAATCTTCCACAACTGTGGTCCCTCCGTTTTCGCGTTTTTGTACCAAGTCTACGCTTAGACCTAAAGCCTGTAATTCTTTAATAAGTACCTTAAAGGATTCCGGCACACCCGGCGCAGCCGGCGTTTTGCCTTTGACAATGGCTTCATACATTTTAGTACGTCCGTCAAAATCATCCGATTTGACGGTTAAGAATTCCTGCAAGGTATATGTGGCCCCATACCCTTCCATGGCCCACACTTCCATTTCCCCGAAGCGCTGCCCGCCGAATTGCGCTTTACCGCCTAACGGTTGGCGCGTAATTAAGCTATATGGTCCGGTGGAACGGGAGTGAACTTTGTCTTCTACCAAGTGGATGAGTTTCATCATATACATGTAACCAATGGTTACTTTTTCTTCAAACGGTTCCCCGGTACGGCCGTCGTAAAGTGTAATACGGCAGTAATCATCGGGCAGGTATTTAGCGGCATATTCTTCACGCTCTTTGCCTTTTAAACCTTTATCATCCAAGATTTTTTCTTTGGCTTTGCGGACTTCGTTTACTACTTCTGCTTCACTAGGTCCGTCAAATACAGGCGTGGCGGCATTGTAATGCAAGTAATGCGCCGCCCAACCGAGCATAGTTTCTAACAACTGTCCTACGTTCATACGGGAAGGAATACCCAACGGAGACAGTACAATATCTAACGGCGTACCGTCCGGTAAGAAAGGCATATCTTCTTCCGGCAGAATACGAGCGACCACCCCTTTGTTTCCGTGGCGGCCGGACATTTTATCCCCTACGTGTAATTTACGTTTAGAAGCGATATACACTTTCACAGATTTATTGACCGTAACGGCCAGTTCATCTCCTTGGCCGGCGAAGTGAATTTCGCGCTTACAATGTTCCAATACTTTGGATACAAACAAATCAAACAACGTATTTAATCGTTCGGATTCTTTGTTATAAGCGGCTTCCCCTTTGCAGGTTTCCTTCGCATTGGCTAACGCAACAGCGCGTTGTTCTTTGATTAAAGCCAAGTGTTGGTCTTTTTCAATGAACAATTCTAAGGCTTTGGCCCATACGTTGATATTAAATTCGGCCATACCCAGGTAAGAAAGCACTTCGTCATCGTCTTTCAAGTCTTTGAGATCTACTGCTTTACGCAATAGTTTAACAAGCTCTTTCTTTTCGTCTTTGTTTAAACGGGTATCGCGTTTAACATGTTTGCAGCGGCGTGCCACATTCAGTAGAATGGTCAGTATTTTGCGCGTATTTTCTTGCAAATCAGACCGTTTGAGCGCACTTTCCAAATGCAAGAGTAAATCTTCAAACGAAATGATTTCTTTTTCTTTCCGCACAAATACGCGGGTACCTAACACTTTTCCGCTTGTACCAGGCGGTACACGTAAAGAAGCATCTACCACATCATCCGCTTTTTTACCGAAGATTACTTTTAAGAGCCGTTCTTCCGGCGTTAATTGCTGCTCCCCTTTCGGAGTGACTTTACCGACTAAAATATCCCCGGGTTCTACCACCGTAGCCGGGAAAATAATTCCGTCGTCATCCAAGTGAGATAAGGCATCCGTACCAATGTTCGGAATATCACGGGTGATTTCTTCGGCACCCAATTTGGTATTGCGGGCATCTACGGTAAATTCATGCAAGTGTATGGAAGTAAAAACATCATCTTTAATAAGACGGCTGGATACTAAAATAGCGTCTTCGTAGTTATACCCTTCCCAACACATAAAACCAACGAGCATGTTGCGCCCTAAGGCCAAATAGCCATTATCCATGGCCGGACCATCGGCAATTACTTGGCGGGCTTTTACATCATCCCCGGTTTTCACAATGGGGTGTTGGTTAATACATGTATCGGCGTTAGAACGTTTAAATTTTAACAAATCATACGTATCACATTCGCCATCTTTGGTTTTAATCACAATGCGGGAAGCATCGGCAAATTGTACACGTCCGGCCCGTTTAGCTACTACGGAAGTACCGGAATCACGCGCTACTTCATGCTCAATCCCAGTTCCCACATACGGGGCCTCTGGCATAATAAGCGGCACACCCTGGCGTTGCATGTTACAGCCCATGAGTGCACGGTTCGCATCGTCGTGCTCCAAGAACGGAATGAGCGCAGCAGATACGCTAATAACCTGCAGCGGGGATACGTCCATATAGTTTACCTGTTTGGGAGCTACCATCGGATAATCCGCACGTACACGGCACGCTACTGCCGTAGTATCAATTTTACCGTCTTTAGCGAGTGGCGTATTAGCCTGGGCTACAAATTTATCGTCTTCGGCATCAGCGGTTAATTTTTCAATTTTATCCGTTACTTTTCCGTTTTCTACTTTGCGGTACGGAGTTTCAATAAGCCCGTATTCGTTTACATTGGAATAACAAGCCAACGAGGTAATTAACCCAATGTTCGGACCTTCCGGCGTTTCAATCGGGCAGACGCGGCCGTAGTGCGTATAGTGTACGTCGCGCACTTCAAACCCGGCACGTTTGCGGTTGAGCCCCCCCGGCCCTAAGGCAGACAGACGGCGTTTGTGCGTTAGTTCGCCCAGCGGGTTAATTTGGTCCATAAACTGGGATAATTGGGAAGTACCAAAGAATTTACGGACAATCGCTTGCACCGGTTGTGCATTTACTAAAGCACGCGGGCTGGGGGTCGTTAAATCGCGGTTCATACGGTCCCGTGCAGTTTTCGCCATTTGGGAAAGACCGATGCGGATTTGGTTTTCTAATAATTCCCCAATACCGCGCACACGGCGGTTGCCCAAGTGGTCAATATCGTCAGTTTTAAAGACAAATTCATCCCCATACATTTTTTGGGCATCTTCGCCGGCGTTTAAGGCTAGCAAGTATTTCACCGCCACAATAACGTCTTCGGGGGCTAACGTGCGGTGGTTTTTATCGGGCTGCACAAAATGCGTCCGTTTTTTCTTGCCTTCGCCTAACGATAACCCAGGAATGTTGAGTTTGCTAATCAAATCAAACATTTGGGCAAATTTTTTGTTGATTTTGTAACGACCGACGAAACTTAAATCGTAGCGGCGCAAGTTTTCAAACACTAAATTGTCTAAGAAACTTTCGGCTTGAGCCTGTACCACAAAGTCTTGCCCGCGCATTTTTTTGTAAATTTCGGCTTGGGCTTCTTTGGCGGTATGCGTCGTTTCTTTGCGTTCCAAAGACGCTAAAATAGCCGGGTCTTCCTGGCGCGGTTTACCGGCAATAACTTTAATGGTTTTAACTTGTTTTTCAATCAGCGTGCGGAACAATTTATCGTCAATCGGTAACGAGGCTTTATCGTCCAAGTTCCACAATACTTCCCCGGTGGCCGGGTCGTAAATATCTTCGGCGGCATAACGGCCGATTACACTATCTACGTTAGACGGTTTTACGGCAATATCTTCGCATTTGTAAAAAGTTTGGAGAATTTGTGCGTTGGTTTCCAAACCGCAGGCGCGTAAGAACGTAGAAACGGCTACTTTTTTCTTGCGATCAATACGGACCCACAACGTATTGTTTAAATCAAACGAAAATTCAATCCACGCCCCGCGATACGGAATGATGCGGGCTACGTACAAGCGTTTCCCAAAGGTGGACTGCTTCTTTTCTTCGTCTTCTTCAAAAATGATACCCGGGGAACGGTGCATCTGGCTGACCACTACACGTTCCGCGCCGTTAAACACAAAACAACCGGCTTCGGTCATCAGCGGTAAATTACAAAGGGTTACTTCTTGTTCAATCCCTTCTTTAAAGGTTCCGTTTTTCTGTTTGATATCCAAACGAAGAGTGGCTTTTAACGGAGCATCAAAAGTACTGTCGCGCACGGCGGCTTCGGCCGGGTTGGCATAGCGCGGGGTGCCGATATCATATTTAATAAATTCAAGCCGCATACTGCCGTCGGGGGCTTCTACGGGAAATACATCTTCAAAAGAGGCTTGCAACCCTTTTAGGTCGCGCTCGGTAAATTTTTTACCTAATTGTAAGAAATCCTTGAAGGATTCTTTTTGCATGTCCAGCAAATCGGGTAACGGAAGTTGGTTTGTAATTTTGCCGAAATTAGTTTGTTTTTCAATCATTTCTT
>CALAFB010000017.1 GCA_937891135.1 uncultured Elusimicrobium sp. | reverse complement strand
CATATATCCGGGAGTATGTGATGCTTTATCGTAATATATTAAAATTGATATCGGGCCACTTACCGCAATTAAGAGCAGGGTTACAATTATGGGAGCATGACAATAACACATACACTATATTTTGTGATGGCAGAATTATTGCTATTATCGGCTATGTAGAATTGTGGGAGGGTGTTTGCGAAATATTTTTAATCCCGTCTATATATCTGAAAAAGTACACGTTATCTTTTATGAAAGTCTTAAAAAATCTTAAAGACACTCCGGTATTAGATAAATTCCACAGGGTACAAATCCGGGGGTTAGATGATGAATTACATAATCGTTTTAATAGCTTTTTTGGGTTTGTTGAAGAGGGAACTTTAAGAAAATACGATCAAAAAGGAAACGATTTTAAAATTTGGGCGAGGGTTAAATAATGGGAGCAACAGCAGCGTTAGTAGCTTTTACGGCGATAACTGCCGGAGCGCAAATAGTAAAAGGAATACAAGAGAATGCAGCATATAGGGAACAGGGCCAGGCCATGCAAAGACAGGCGGAAATTGCACGGCAAGAGTCCGAGTATGCCGCAAAACAAAAAAAGAGGGAGGTAGACAAAGCCGCGGCCCGACAGGTCATGGCCTTTACGGCGAATGGCATTAATACCTCTTCCGGTAGTCCTTTGGAAATTTTACAAGAAACATTAACGCTGGGCCAGGATGAGGTAGACGCTATAAAACGGCAGGGGGCGGCCCAGGTTGATTACTATAATTCACAAGCAAGAGTGGCCTATAAAAGTGGTAGGTCCGCATTGTTAGGGGGTATTACCGGAGCGGCCACAACAGTTGTAACGGCGTTTGCCGGAGGCGCCGCCGGAAGTGCCGGAAAAGGCCTTTTGAGTTTTGGTAAAGGTACGGCTACCGGAGTTACACCGAGTATTGCAAGTACGGCCAGCTCATCCGGGCAAGGCGTTTTAGGAACGTTACCAAGTTTGTAGGAGATTAAAAGATGGCAAAGGTTACACCATACGTACAAGATAAATTAGCGTCCTCATTAGGATACGTACCCGCTTTTGATAAATCAGCCGGAGCGGTTGCGGGTGCCGTTGCCGAGGCTGGTAAAAAAGGCATGGATTGGTCTTTAAATCGTTGATACATTCATT
>CALAFB010000016.1 GCA_937891135.1 uncultured Elusimicrobium sp. | reverse complement strand
CGATTGGTGTGGAAGATAATACCGTAAAAGTGGATGACATAGTAGAAACCGCTAATCACTTTAAGTGCATTGATATGATTATTGAAAATGCCAATTATAAACCCAGTGAGCGCTTTATAAAAGAATTACACGGTGTGCTTAAAAACGGGACGTCGGATAGCCGCAAGGCCTGGTTTGCGGTGGGGGATTATAAACGCAAACCTAATGAAGTAGGGGGACACGCCACTACTAGTCCGGAACAAGTAGCGGCTAAAATGAAAACCTTGCTAGCCAAGTATAACCGCAAAAACAAACACACTTTTGAGGAATTGTTAGATTTCCATTACCAGTTTGAAGCCATTCACCCATTTCAAGACGGGAATGGACGTATCGGGCGGCTGATACTGTTTAAGGAGTGTTTGCGTAATAATATCGTTCCGTTTATCATTACGGACAAGATAAAGATGTTCTATTATAAAGGTCTTAACGAATGGCCACGCAACCATGAACGCTTAACCGATACTTGTTTATCAGCGCAAGACCAAATGAAAGCGGTGCTAGATTATTTTAAGATTACCTATTAAAATAGTTTAATACCGCGCAGGACTTGAACCTGTGACCTTCTGGATAATTTAAGTAAATCCCCAAAAGTGGATCTTGAAATTTTTGCCGTCAGAGAACTAGCCCTCAATTATCCATATCTTTGCCAAGAGATAAAGCACTCTAAGACGGGGAAGGATAGAAAGTTAAAACTTTCCTCGTCGGAAAAAGATACAACTAAATACAAAAAAATCCCCGTTCTATCGACGGGGAAAATCAATTTGGACCGGACAGGACTTGAACCTGTGACCTTCCGCGTGTAAGGCGGACGCTCTACCAACTAAGCTACCGATCCGTCAAATTCATACTGCCTCTATATTATAACAAAATTAAGCAGTATACTCAACTTTATTTTTTGCGATCTTCTTTTGAGACGGCACATCCTTCACACGTGCATCCGCAGACGGCTACTTCGGCAGCGGTGGGGGAAGTGCGTTCCCATTCGTCGGCTTCCGGGCCCCACTTGGCTTTTACCGCCTCGGGAATTTTAAATAAAATACTCGTACATTTGGCACTTACGGTGCCGTCTGGTAGTAAAATTTCTCCTTCCACTTGCGCGCGAGAGCCGCCGTCGCGCAAAATGCGCCCTACCGCCCGCAACGGTGTATGAGTGGGGGTATTTTGTTTGTATACTACTTCCATTTTAAGCGTAACCATTAGGCGGTCAAATTCATTTCCTAATAAAATGGCTCGGCCGGAAGTTTCATCCAAAATGGTGGCAATAATTCCGCCGTGTACGGTGCCAGGATACGAACAATAATTATCGTCTAATTCAAAATGGGTTTCTACTTGCTTGTTATCGTAATCGTTAAACCATTCTAATTTAAGCCCAAATGGGTTTTTCTTGCCGCAGGCGAAACAATTTAAAGAGGTGGGTTGTTTTAGTTTTTTCATAAAAATCTCCTAACTCTATTATACTTTTTTGCTACACTAGATTTATGAAGAACGTAGAAATAGAATGTAAACTGGATGCTAATACGCCGCGTGCATTTCATCGTGCGGTCCACTTTTTACGGGTATTATATCCGCAAATTATTTCCCGCAAGTTGCACATTACAGATACCTATTTGGACCATACTTCGCGTGATTTAGCTGCCCGCAAAATTGCTTTGTGTGTCCGTAATACCGACGGGAAGTGGGAAGCCACTTTTAAAACCCGCACCCAGGTGATAAACGGCCGGGCGGTGCGGCACGAAGAAACCATACCTTTGCCGCAAGTGAAAAATTTATCCCAAGCGTTACAGCAGCTTGCGGGGCAGAAACGATGGGGGGAAATGGACCTAACGGATCTGGTACCTCAATTTTCTATTACCAATAAACGTACCATTTTTGTGTTTAATTATGACGGAGCAGTACTGGAAATGGCGTTAGATAATGTAACGATTGCGGTGTTGGGGCGGCAGTTTAAAATGAAAGAAATTGAAGTGGAACTCAAACGCGGCCGTGCCGAACAGTTGGAAAAATTTATGCAACTTTTTAAACGCGCTACGCAGTTAAAACCAGCCAAAATTTCCAAAGTAAAAACAGCAGAATATTTGTTAAAATTATTAAAAAAATAAAAAATTACACACAAAAAAATAAAAAAATCCAAAAAATTTTTTACAGATTGTCAAGTGTAAAAACAGGTTACCTAAAAATTATTTTTACCGTCTGAGAAATGATAAAAAACATAGATAAAACAAACTAAAAAACAGACTTGATTTTTTTGCAAAAAATAATCCTTGACGTAAAAAGTATTGCATTTTAAAAATTTTTGTGCTATTATTTTTATGAGGTTAAAACTAGTTGTCTTAGGAGATGAAAAATGGCTGTTAAAAAAACCGTGAAAAAAGTAGCCGCTAAAAAAACGGCTGCCAAAAAAGTAGCCGTAAAAAAAGCTGCTGTAAAAAAACCGGCTAAAAAAGCGTGTGCTAAAAAAGCTTGCGCCAAAAAAGCCTGTGCTAAAAAAGTGGCCGTAAAAAAAGCCGCTGTAAAAAAAGTAGCAAAAAAAGCTGTAAAAAAAGTAGCCGCCAAAAAACCGGCTGCCAAAAAAGTAGCAAAAAAGAAATAATTTAGTACCGACGTAAAAAATCCCCGCCCAGCGTAAGCCCGGCGGGGATTTTTGTGTGCAATTTTATGCTGCAGATTCTTTTAGATAGGTTTACCGTCCCCGTGGAAAATATTACACTTGTCCCCATAACAAACAATTTGACCGGGATAAGGACTTTCGTCGCAATCATCAAATTGAATTTTATATAATGTTTCGTAATTTCCTATATCCTCCGGCATTCCGTTTACACGCGCAGCAACCGGCATTCTGGGAGAATCATCAGTACAATAATCTCCAGCCGATACACCATTATTCCAAAAGCACCAATGTTCATTACAGCAAAGTTCACCATCCCAATCATGTGGATTATCCGTGCACGTAAACCCACTACCTAATTCAATACCAATTTCCGCATTTGATTTAGCTTGGCAGGCATCCTTTCCTTTTTCCAATTCACATAGTACTCCTTGATTGTGCATATATGTAAGGATAGTAACGGCCTCTGTCGCGCGGGATTTTTCCACCGCTTTTTGGTATTGCGGCAACGCTACGGCTGCCAAAATACCGATAATCAGTACAACTACCAATAACTCTATGAGAGTAAAACCTCTTTTCATAATAACTCCGTTATAAGAACCGGGCTTTATTATGGCACATTAAAAACGGCTACCATAACAAGGCCTACTGAGATGAGCCCTTATATAACAGCCGTAGTTTGCCACTTGTATAAAGCGACAAACATTCGGTACACGCGGGTGGCCGCCCTTGTGTACCTAATAACGTGCTGTTTTTAGATCTCAGTAAACACACAATTTGTGTCAAATATATGCCCCAGGCATATTTTCTAAAAACAAAAATAAAATTATCTCTATATGCGCGTTTGTGCGCGAACAACATCCTCCTTTGTAAATCTATTTCTATTATACAATAAATGGGCGGTGGCCTTATCGGCAGGCCACATTCCATAAAAAAGGACCTTGCGGTGGCCTTAAAAAGTACTTGACAAAACTAACAAAATTTGCTAACTTAAATACAACAAACCTTCAAAATGCCGCAAACCTCCTCAAAAGCACTTATATTGCGGTGTGATATGTATACAAATTACTGCCGTAAAAAAGGCAGAAAATATATTATAAGCAAATGCTTAGAATTTGGCAAACATCGTTAGTGCCAAAATAATTACTAACAATGCTGTCAAAACGTAAGAGAGCAACCGGGCCGTCTTTTTACTCCCTTTCGGGAACACCTGACGGGTAATAATATAAAACCCCGGCACGGCCAGCAGTATTACAAATAAAAAAATAAAGACGAGTCCTGTCATATTTCCTCCGTGAAACTATGATAGTAAATTTTTATAGAAAAAGGAAACGTATGAAACAAACTGAACAGTATTATAAACGCTATGAAGCGTTAAAACAAGCCCGTGCGCCGTGGCTTAACACGTGGAAAGAATTGTCCACGTATTTGGCACCCACGCGTGGTGTATTTGACGGGGAACGCCCCAATGCTGCCAAACGGGTGGATCATAAAACACTTTTGGACAGTTCTGCCTCGTTAGCCGTTGGCGTACTTGGGGCCGGCATGATGAGCGGGCTGACCAGTCCGTCGCGCAGTTGGTTTGACCTTACTTTGCATCATAGATATTTGAAACAATTGCCCGGGGTTTCGGCCTGGTTACTAGAAGTAAAAAAGACGTTAGAAAGTGCCCTTGCCAAAAGTAATTTGTATTCTGTGTTACAAGGAATGTATGAAGAAGTATCCGTTTTTGGTACGGCGGCGTTTTTGGTGGAAGAAGATCCGCAAGGCGGCATTTTTTGCCGTCCGTTTACAGCGGGGGAATATGTATTAGACGTAGATGAAAAAGGCCGCGTAAATACGTTCGGGCGGGAATTTGTTATGACGGCCCAGCAGTTGGCTTCTTCTTTCGGAGCGGAAAACTTGCCGCCGCAAATCCGGGCGGAACTAACTCGTCCCAACGCGGGTAGCGTTTATAACGTGATACATTTAATTTTCCCGAATCCGCAAGCAGATCCTCATTGGGCCGATTTTACGCATTTTGCCTATAAATCAGTTTATTTTATGCCGGACGGCACGCTACTACGCGAGGGGGGATATCACGAATTTCCCGTTGTGGCGGTGCGTTGGGAAACTAAAAATACGTCTCAAATATACGGCCGCGGCCCGGGTTGGAAGGTGCTTGGCGACGTCAAAATGCTGCAAAAAATGCAAAAGACAAAACTGGTGGCGTTAGATAAAAGTACCAATCCACCCGTTATGGTATCAGCGGGAGTGCAAGGGGAAGTTAACTTGTTGCCGGGCGGTATTACGCGCTGCAACAGTTTAACGGACGGAGCTGTCAAACCCGCGTATCAGGTGCAGCCGGATGTATCTTCGTTGGATGATGCGATGGAACAAGTGCGCCATACCATTCGTTCCCACTTTTTTGCGGATGTATTTTTAATGCTTTCTTCACAAGATGTTTCTAATCGTACAGCTGCCGAAGTGGCCGAACGCCGACAGGAAAAAATGCTGTTATTAGGCCCAGTTTTCCAACGTCTTAAAACGGAATTATTAGACCCGCTCATTGAACGTACGTATTTTATTTTACTACGTCAAGGAATATTACCGCCCGCGCCGGAATATTTGGAAGGGCTTGAATTGGAAGTTCAGTATATTTCCACGATTGCCCAGGCCCAGCGTGCCGCTGCGGTAGAGCCGCTACTACAAGGGTTGGAACTGGCGGCGCGCGTGGCGGAGCAAAATCCGGCTGTTGCCGGGCAACTTAATTATGCCCGCGCATTACAAGAAGGCCTAGAAAGTTTAGGTGTGGATACGGTTTTGCTGCACCGGGAGGACATTCAATGAATATTCAAAAACTAAAAAAACGGTCTACGTATGATATGCAAACCGTCCTTAAAACCCCGCAAGGTCGCCGTGTGTTGTGGCGTCTGTTGCAAGTGGCACAAATCCGCCAGCACGGGTTTATCCCCGGCGATGCTTCTTCCACAGCGTTTCATTGCGGCCAACGCAGTATCGGCTTGTTTTTACTGGATGAAATAGAACAAGCCCAGCCCGGCGCCTATCAACAAATGCGCGGGGAATATCAAGCAGAAATCAATGCTGCCCAACAACAATTAAACCAGGAGAATACCCATGACTAATATAGAAACACCCGTTTTACACGCACCGGCTCCGGCCGCGGAAGTTCCCGCGCCGACCACGCAGCCGGCCGTACCTGCAGACCCGTATACCGCAATTAACTTGCCGGAAAATTCCTTGCTGGGTGCAGACCTCTTAGCGGCTTTTAAACAAACTGCCGCCGAGGTAAATCTGCCCGCCGCTTCCCTGCAGAAGTGGCTCACGTTGGAAGAATCCCGCCTGCAAGCAGCCGCCCAATACCAGGCACAACAAAAACAACAAGAACTGGAAACCTGGGCGCAGCAAACGCAAGCGGAGTGGGGCCCCAACTGGCAAGAAGAAGTTTCCCGTGCGGTCCGTGCCGCCGACGTGTTCGGCGGCCCGGAATTGCGGCAACTCTTAGAAGAAACGGGGCTGGGCAACCATCCGGTGATCGTCCGTACGTTCATCGGAATTGGCAAACGGATGAGTGAAGATGTGACACCCGGCGGTGCGCCGCAAACGCACACCGATAAAACCTTCACACAGGCGTTGTACGGAAAAAATTAAGGAGAAAATAAATGGCAATTATTGCAGATAAACAATATAACTTAGTAGATTACGCCAAGCAGTTTGACCCGTCGGGTCAAGAATTGGCAATTGCAGAAGTGCTTAGTCAATCCAATGAAATGATTGGCGATGCGCTGGTAACGGAAAGTTCGTTAGATTCCGGGCACGAATATGCCGTGCGTACCGGGATTCCCGAAGGAACCTGGCGTCGTGCCTATCAAGGCATTGAACCCGCCAAAGCCACGACGAAAGTAGTGGTAGAAAGTTATGGTACGTTGTCGGCCTACTCGGTGGTAGATAAATTGGTAGCCGAAAAAGGCGGTAATGTGGATGCGGTACGTACCGGCCAATCTCGTGCAATTATTGCGGGAATGTCTGCTTCTATGGCATCCAACCTTATTTATGGAAATGCCGGAGCCACACCAGAGCGGTTTACGGGGCTTGCTGCCCGCTACAATGAACTGTCCGGCGCAGAATCTTCCCGTAACGTCATTAACGCAGGGGGGAGCACGAATGGGCAAAACTCATCTATTTACCTGGTGGTATGGGATACGGATAAAGTCTTTACGTTCTTTCCCAAAGGCTCCAAAGCCGGTATTCAGCGTGTGGATTATGGCTTAGTCAATCATGTAGATGCTTCCGGTAATGAGTTCCCGGCCTACAAAGAATACTTTGAATGGAAATTGGGCCTTGCTGTACAAGATTGGCGTTATGCCGGGCGTATTTGTAACATTGATGTAACTAGTGTGCCTTCTACGCTTATTGACGATATGTGTGATTTGGAAGAACGTATCCAAAGTTTATCGTTAGGCAAGCCGGTTTGGTATATGAACCGTACTGTCAAAGCGGCCCTTCGTAAACTGACAACCAACCGTAGTAACATCCAATATACGCCGGATCAAATTACGTCCAGACCTCTCATGACGTTTAACGAAATTCCCGTGCATATCTGTGATGCTATCCGCGACGACGAAAACGTAGTCGCTTAACTAAAAACGGGCGGGGCTGTCCGTCCCGCCCACCTTACTAGGAGAAATTATGTTATTAGATCAAAATACCTTCTTTTCAGATGCCCAAGCCCTTCGTTCTACGGGGGCTAGTACCAATACGTTGGACTTAACCGCTGCAGGAAATGCAGTCCCCGGCCGTTTGGTGCTGATTGCCCATGCGGATACGGCTTTTGCCGGAGCTACCCAAGTGGTGTGTGCCCTGCAAACGTCTGATAAAAGTGATTTTTCTTCCGGGGTTGTTACTTTAGCGAGTGCTACGCTTAATGCGACTCAGCTGGCTGATACGGAGAAAAATCTATTTGCCTTGGGAATTCCGGTTGGAATGAAGCGTTACGTGCGTATGTATTATACCGTAACCGGAACGGTAACTGCAGGGGCGATTAGTTGTTTCGTGGCAGATGTGGCAGACATGAAATAAACGGCTTGAGGGTGCCGCTTTCGCCCCAGGTGGCACCCTTTTTGCAGCTTGTTAGCTGGCTTATAACTGGTTTTCGTAGAGCAAGAGGGCCGGAACCTCAAAAAAAGCGTAAATAAGCCCGTTTTTGGCTCAAATAGCCTAAAAATACATTCAGATTACCTGAAAAAACGCTATTTTTGTCCATTCATCCGTAAAAATGTCAGTAATCTGGCAGTTTTATCCAGTAAATATTTGAAATATATTTTTTTAATATATATTTATTTTTAAATTCGATAATACCATTTGCATCTTTTACAAGTCCATAGAATCTAATGGATTCATCTACATAAATTGTCTGATCACCTTCACGAAGTAATGAGATTGTTTGTCTTAATACATTAAATCCCCCTGTAACTGTAGTAGTATTATAATTTACATCATCATAATATGTTACATTTACTGTATAACTTCCAGGTTCCAAGTTTTCAACTATATCCTGAAGAGTATTGCTTATAGTTTGTGAATTGCTGCTGATATCCAAAGTATTATTGGTGTATTTTACATTATTTGTACTGTTAATTACTGATATATTAACTTTACCTGTTGAATCTATATAGTCATAATTAATTATTTCTAATTGATTTCCTTTTTTTATATATAATACTATTTCTATTTATATTACGAATAAATTTTGGTATTGATAATTTTTTTCTGATTGAATTTTTGATTTCATTTTCTTTTTCAATTTCAGTTTTATTATTTATAGTTTGATTTTCCGAAGAATTAGTAACATTTGTGAAAAATTCATTGAATGTTGGATAATTATTATTAAATAAATTTGAAAAACTATTAAATCCTCTTGACTTAACTTCTTTATTTTCAAAATCTAAATTATTATCAATTGAATCAGAGGCATAATTATCGACATTTTTTTCATTCTCCTGGATGTCATCTTCCACGTGATAATTTGTTTTTAAATTAATATCCATATTAACAATTTTATTGGTTTTAAATTTCGTATTTTTTTCATCAAAAAAATTTTTATTTTTCAATATATTTAATCTAGCTTTACTTAATTTATTCAAAATTGAAGTATTTTTAATTTTAAAATTGTTATTTAATTTTGTTTTTGGAATTGTATTTCCAGTTATTTTATTTTTAGTTAACATTTTCCTTTGCTTTTCTCTTTCAGTGTTATTATAATCATTTAAGGAATTCTCCTCTTTTTGATTTAAATTAATTATATTTTCTTTTGAAATTAAATCATTTTTTTGATTAAAATAAATTATTTTCCTATGACTTGTATCCAAATTTATTTCACTATAATTATTTTTAATAATTCTATTATTATTTTTTGATTTAAAATTTTGAATCTGTTGTTGATTTTCATCATTTTTATTAACTTCTTTATTTTTTACAGTTTTAATATCAAAAATTTTAAAATTATTTCTAATATTTTTTCCAACTGTTTTAAAATTAGTTGATTTTTTCTTTTCTGCTTTATTAATTATTTTACTTAATTCTAAATCAATTTGCCTTAAAATTAATTTTGATTGATTTGGCGAATTGAAAGTTGTTTTAAAATTAATAATATTTCTTGATTTTTTGCTAGAACTAAGAGATAAATCTGAATTATTTTTCTCTTTTAATTTGTTTAAAGGATTTCTTGATGATAAAAATTTAGGTGGAATATTATCATTAATAGTTTCACTTATTTCTGAAAAAAAATCTGTTTTAGGTGATTTTATATTTTTAAGGAAAAAATTTTTTTCGCTGTGATTATTCAAAGGTATGTTATTTAATATTAAAAAATTCTTTTTTTTATTACTCAATTTTGTATTATGTAAATGAAAATTATTTTGATTTTCTTTATTATTTAATTCTACATTGCCTGTGTTTTTA
>CALAFB010000015.1 GCA_937891135.1 uncultured Elusimicrobium sp. | reverse complement strand
CTATAAGTTTACTATCGGATAGTCTTTGCATTTCTGCGCCGATAGTAAACTTATAGTCACGCGGAAAGTTGGGCGTAACGTCTAATATCTCATTGAGTAACGCCCTACAATCTAAGTATAGTTGTGTAGTGGATACTAACTTAATTGGTTTGTCTGCCATTTTTGAAAATTTCGTTGTAATGTTCCCGGCTTTCGCCGGGAACTAAAGGTTAAAGAGTAAGAATTAAGCAATAAATGCTGAGACGGGCCGAACGTGACCCGTGTACGATGCCTTAGGGTTGTTGCTGGCGCTGCCGTAGTAGAGGTTCAGAAACCAGGCGTAGGTCGCGCTGTACTCGGTAGAAGTCCAATAACCGGCTTCGGCTAACTGCGTTGCACCGCTAATCAGCGAAAGCGCGTAGTTAATCTTTGTCATATTGGCGTAAATCATCATCATTTCGCCCAATGACGGTAGCCACCACTTACCGGCTGTCAGGCCCTTAGAGTTGGCGTTTACGCGGCTGTAGTTCGCACAATATCCGGGGGCGTAGGCGTTGCTACTA
Organism: uncultured Elusimicrobium sp.; assembly: GCA_937891135.1. Classification (GTDB taxonomy): domain Bacteria; phylum Elusimicrobiota; class Elusimicrobia; order Elusimicrobiales; family Elusimicrobiaceae; genus Avelusimicrobium. The sequence goes on along the minus strand of CALAFB010000015.1, from coordinate 2,194 downwards.
CATTCGGCGTGCGTAATCTGTGCCGTCGTGTTTGCTTTACCGGCCCAATCGTTCAAAGCCGTAACGCGGTCTGACGTGGTTACGCCGCCACCGCTAACGGCTGCGCTACTCCATGTCATAGACGATTCAGTGGGCGCAACGATAAGGATTTTGCCGCCCTCTACGATGGCTACGCCGTCGGCCACTTCGCCGCCGCTCTGTAGGCTTGGCCACTTGTGGGGCTTTACCATTACGGGGTAATCGTCTTGTTTACGATGGTACATAATGAAAACGCCGTCCATCTGTACGTTTTGGTCTACACCGCCATTCATAGCCGCTTTCAGGTTTGCAAGCGAAATGGGGATTAACTTACCGCTGCTATCCCGCATAAGGATTCGGTCGGTGCTGTTGACGGTCGTAACGTCTGTTACGCTGCTGTCATTCAATTTTTTTGTTTGCTTAACTGCCATAATACTTAAAATTTAATGGGGTTATTAAATGTGTAAATACTTAGTCCATGCGAAACGCCTACGGTTGGTAAGGTAGGTTAAATCCTTTTCGTTGGCGTAGGCTTCCCGCTCTGTCGAAATGTTACGGTATGCCTTTTTGGTGTTGCGGTACTGACAAAGCCGGTACAGGTATTCGATACCGTACCACCAAAAGAACAAAGGCACAAAGAGCAACGCCCAAAGTCCGACAAAGACGTAGCCGATAGCGGCTAATACGATGCCAACTAAAAGCATTTCCTTTTGTTGCTCCGCGTGTATGTGTTCGTGGTTGTTTGCCACCGTGTTATAGTGGCTTGCCGCGTTATTCCTGACGAATATAAACGGCCACAAACACATAGCGATAAATCCCTTAAACGGGATAGTGTCGTTAAAGATTACTTTTGTTTTCATATTCTCAAATTATTAAACGGGTGCTGCTGTTTTGATTACGTCCCAATAGATTACCTCTGTGCCGTTGTCGCCGTCGTCTTTATCCATCTTGCACTCTAATTCTACGCAATTACCGTTATACAGGGTGTAGCCATACGTGCCGCCCGATGTAGTCCACTTATACGTTATCGATAAGTTAGAGCCTGAATTGTTATATACCAATAACTTAGCACCGATAAATGAGCGTATATCGTCTTTCTGTGCGGTCGTGTACCGATTTGCGATAGCGGAACTTAACAGGGGCAAAGAGAAATAACTTGCCGTGCCGGTTGACAATTCGATAAAAGAGCCGCATTTGTCAAAGTCTAATACGGTTGCCGTTGCAATGTCGCTGCGCTTATAGTTGTTAATATTGCTTGTGGTTATCTTCGTCTTTCCCTTACGAATAAAGCCGGTAAATACGCCGTCGCGCTGATACGTCTTACCTGACATAAGATTTAGCGCGTAGGTCGGGGCAAAGCACTTTTCTACAAGTTCACAACTCGTTACCGTACCTGTCGCGCCGGTAGATGTGTGGTACAACTGAATATAGTAGTTACCTGACTGCGTAATATGCGCCATACCATATCGCGTAACGCTCGATGCGCTATTAAGGTTTACAGGCGTTACCATTACGCTGCTATCATCAGTCTTAACCAATCGTACATAGCACGGGTTACTCGCGTTACTTGAATAGCCTACGCAAGTTAGTTTATATACCCGGCCCGCTTCCAGATATACGGTAGCCTTATTTAGAGACGTTGCGCTACTTGATAGCGTAGACGTTTCGGTATTGTTATACTTGGAAATGTCGTTACCCATTGGGCTATTAGCGTTAAACAGGTTGTACGCTAATTCTGAATTATACGTTTGCCCCTTGGTGTAAAGCGTACCGTCTATCGTACCGTTAGCCGAAATAAGCCATTGGCCACTAATAATAGCGTCGCCAAAATAACCATGCTCCGCAAACAGAACACTTGCGGCAATCATAGCCACTTTGTCCGTTAGCGTCCAATAGGTCGTATTTGTCGGCAAATAGTTCTTATTGGTGTGCGACTTCTTACAAACGTAATAGTAGCCGTTGTAAATGACAAAATCCAAATACGGCTCACCCTCTGCACCTTGGTAGAATTGATAACTTACCGTGCCATCTTCCGTTAGCGCGTTCCAATCCTGCGGGCCGCGTAACGCGGGGCCTCTGCTGCCTTGGCCTCCCGGACTTCCGGGGCTTCCCGGACTGCCTGGGTCGCCTTGAGATCGGAAGAGCACACGTCTGAACTCCAGTCACTAGCTTATCT
>CALAFB010000014.1 GCA_937891135.1 uncultured Elusimicrobium sp. | reverse complement strand
CTTTCCCTACACGACGCTCTTCCGATCTAGCCGGGGATCCACACCTTTTAGAAAGACGCAAGGAGGAGATTCCCGAACCCTGCGGGCCGCCAACCCTCGGGAATGACGGAATTATAAAAGTTTATCGGTCAGGGCAAGCCCTGACCTATCTCAACAATGACACCTTATGTAGCGCAGTACGCGGTAAAGTAGTTATTTGTTATAATATAAATATGATTTCTACCGTAATTTTTGATATGGACGGCACCCTCTATAATACCGAGAAAATCTACTTCAAATGCTACCGCGCCGCCGCGAAGGAAATGGGGCTTGATTTTACCTTTGACCTCTTTGCCCAGGGCGTGGGCATCAGCCGCGAAGAAGCCAACAAATTTATTAAGCAGCATTTCGGCCCGGATACCGATACGGACCGTCTGCAACGCCGCACCTATCAGTTTGTAGAAGATTATCTGGCCAGCGGGGGCGAAATCCCGTTAATGCCCGGTGCGCGGGAAGCCGTGGAACTGTTTTATAAGCGCGGGCTCAAATTGGGGCTGGCGTCGTCCAACATTCGCAAATGGGTGGAGTTTTATTTGGATAAAACGGACTTGCGCCGCTATTTTTCCGCCCTTACTACGTGCGAGGACGTGACCCACTTAAAACCCAACCCGGAAGTATTTTTACGTACCGCCGGCAAACTGGATGCCAACCCGCCAAATTGTTTAGTATTTGAGGACTCCACCGCCGGGGCCACCGCAGCTATCCGCGCCGGGATGCGTACGTGTATGGTGCCGAATATTAAAGAGCCGGATAGTTTTATCCGCGAGCACGCGTTTAAAATTTATAAATCGTTAGAAGATGTTCCTGCCGACATAGATGAACTGCTGGGGTAATCCCCATTGAACGGAAAAGCCGAGATAGTTTGTAGGTCAGCCGATATAGGTCAGGGTTTACCCTGACGCAAGATGCAAGGCAAGTATGTAGCGTTAAACACAAACATCCGCAACTATACAACGTCATTCCCGAGGGTTGGCGGCCCGCTATACAACGTCATTCCCGAGGGTTAACATACAACGTCATTCCCGAATGTTAACATACAACGTCATTCCCGAATGTTTTTGTCGGGA
>CALAFB010000013.1 GCA_937891135.1 uncultured Elusimicrobium sp. | reverse complement strand
CGTGGCTTTTTTCGCTTCGCGCGTTTCAAATAGCTTTGCTATTTGGCCACACCAACTACAAGAAAAATCTTCGATTTTTGGTGTGGCTTCTCCTCTCCTCCATAGGCTCCCGCCTATGGTTTCCCCGGGTAGTACAAAAAAAGCGCGGTTTTTATACCGCGCTTTTTGTGTCCTAAGCAATCGTTATTTAGTAGCAACTGCGCCGCCGGTTAAATCTTTAATCGCGGCTACGGCTCCTAATACATTGGACGCTTCATACGGCATATAGATAATTTTGTTATCTTTACCTTCGGTCATTTTTTCCAACGCTTCAATGTATTTCATAGAAATCATATAGCTGGCCGGGTTGGAAGATTGTGCTACGGTGGTGGCTACAATTTTAACCGCCTCGGCTTCGGCTTGGGCTACTTTAATTTTGGCTTCTGCCGTACCTTCGGCTTCTAAAATGGCGGCCTGTTTCATACCTTCGGCTTTTTTGATTTCCGATTCGCGGATTGCTTCCGCTTTTAAGATTTGGGCTTTCTTCGTACCTTCGGCCTCCGTTACCATAGCACGGCGGTCGCGTTCGGCCTTCATCTGTTTTTCCATGGCTTCCTGAATGGCGGCGGGGGGAGTAATATCCTGCAGTTCTACGCGGGTTACTTTCACGCCCCATTTATCGGTGGCGGTGTCCAAAATATCGCGTAAACGGGTGTTAATGGTTTCGCGCGAAGTTAAGGTTTGGTCCAAGTCCATTTCGCCGATTAAGTTACGAAGCGTGGTTTGTGTCAGTTTTTCAATAGCGGTCGGCAGCGATTCCACTTTATACGCCGCATCCTGCGGGTTGGTAATCTGGAAATATAACAGCGCGTTAATTTGAATCCCTACGTTATCGCGCGTAATTACGTTCTGGCGCGGGAAATCGTAGACGGTTTCACGCATATCCACTACGTCGCGGTATTCGGTAAACGGTACGGAGCGCGTGCGGCCGGAAGCGTCCATATATTCCCGGCTGGAACGCCATTCCATGCGGTGTGGTTTATCCATAATCGGGATAATCCAGTTGATACCCGGGCTTAAAATCGTGTGTAATTTACCGAACCGTTCAATAATTACACATTGCCCTTGTTTTACAATCATAATGCCTTTGACGATAAGTACTACAAAGAAAAATGCCAAGGCACCTAAGAATAATAGTCCTACTCCTGCTGCTTCTTCCATACTTCATTCTCCTTATTTTTTAATTTCTTTTACAAAGAGGGTTACCCCGTTTAGTTTTTCAACTACGCACGGCGTTCCTTTGGCAAGTGCTTGCGCGGCGGTTGCTTTCCAACTTTCGCCGTTTACACTTACACGGCCCGTATCTTTTACCGGGTCAATGTCTACTTCCACCATGGCTTGTTTGCCCAGTACATCCTCTGCCGGTGTTTTAACTTCTTTCGTTTTACCGTAGAGATATTTAAGTGCAAACGGCCGCACGCCTAGCCAGCTGATTACTGCCACGGCGGAAAATACGGCTACCTGCACCCAGATAGAGGTTCCCAGCCAAGAGGCTAGGGCCGCCCCTAACAGCCCAATGCCCACGCACGTAAGGGAAAATTCCATGGTAAACAGTTCCCCTACAAAGCAGCATAAGGCGATGACTAAATATACATAGAAGTTCATCTTTTTCTCCTAATTTTTAATAATTTCCAAATAACTACGCAAATAGTTAAGCCGCCGTTCATCACGCATCTTATGAAGCACGTAAATCATATTGGCAATAAACCGCCGCACAATAAGGCGTGTAGAAAGCGGGGTAAATAATTCCGGCTCGTTTTGCAGGCCGCGTGCGCGGATGTAGGCGCGGCACATATCTTCGCTAATCATTTTTCCTTTATCCAAAGGATCAATTAAAAAAGACGTTTGATACGTAGTATCACGCAAGTGTACTAAAATTCGTCCGGCCATATCTACGATATCCATTTCCAGCCCGAACCGCTGCCCTAAACATACATAGAGGCACGCCATTTCCAACCCGGAGCCGCATTTTTTTTGTAAAAACCGCGGAAAGGATAATTCTTTAATATCATTCATCGCGGGCAAAATACTAAACTCGCGCATCTCAAAAATAAAGTGTCCCAAAATGTGGATAATTTCCGGGTATCCGGCTGCGTTAACAAGGGCCGGGCGTAACTGGGCAGCCATTTCATCTAATGGGGCGGCTAAATCCCCGCGTGCCGTAGTGGGGGACGTGAATTTGGCTAGCAGCATGAGTCCTTCTTCCAAATCCGGGTTAATTTTGGCGGCAAAGGCCGCTAAGGACGTTGCCAATTCTTCCCAACAAATTTCTTCCAAAGTTTGTAACACCGCATACGGTACAGAGGCGGCAAATTCTTGTTCTAATAATTGTTGCACTTCCTGCGGATTTTGGCGAATGGCCCCGGCAAGTGCCTGCTTTAAAAGCGGCCCGTACGAACCGGACTCACTTTCCAAAAGCGTAAAGAGGGCTTTAAGACGGGGGTTTACAGATTTCTGCATACCTAGAGCATAGTAAATTTTTATTCGCTTTGTCTATAGTGATTTTAGATTTTTTGTTTGCGTGCGGTTGTTTGTCTTACTCCGGCTGTTAGACCGGGGAAAAATAAAGGTCATCCTGAGGTGTTTCTGCTCAGGATCTACTCCTTGTTTTTCTTTACCACTTTTTAATGGCCCAATTTTTGGGATACAAATTATTAGCTCGCCCTTCCACGTTTTTCATAAACCCAAGCGCGTGCCCTTGATACGTAACGCGCACAAACCCGCGCGGTGTTCCGGGCGGCAGGGCAAAACTTTCCCGGTGCAAATAGCGGCGTGCCTGTTCTAAGGATAGTTCCACGGAAGGATAAGTATCCGCGGCCGTAGTTACAGACAACGCTTGTGCAACGGACGGGATTTTTTCTTTGTCTTTCAGTTCCGGCTGGGGAATACCGTCGGATAATACATGTAATATTCGTTCTCCGTTGGCTTGATTTCGCAGCGATTTGGGCAGCGTCGCGCGTTCCGGCTCGCCTTGTTTGCGAAGCACGGCCAAAAAGAACCCTTCGCTTTGCGTAATCCCCGGGATAAACCGGTAGACGGGCGCGTCAAAGCCCGGCAGTAACGAACCCGTAATGTGCCACGCAGTAGGCACCGTGACGGGCAAAATTTCCGCGCCCAGTTCGCGGCAAATCCATTGTACGTTTTCTTCATTTTCGTGCGTATTAAACGTGCACGTACTGTAAATGAGCAGCCCGCCCGCGCGCAAGCACGGCCAACTATCTGTTAAAATTTCGCGCTGGCGTTGTTGGCAGCCGTTCACGTTGGATAAACTCCACTCGTTAGCAGCGGCTGCGTCGCGCCTAAATAGCCCCTCGCCGGAGCACGGCACATCGGTTAAAATTACGTCAAATACTAAATTGGTTTTGGCCAGTTCGCGCGCGGTGTTATGCGTTACCAGCACGTCCAGGTGGCCTTGCTTTTGCATGTTTTCCAGTAGAATGTTTGCGCGGCGGCGGTCCACTTCGTTACTTACTAACAAAGACCCTTGCGGCAGTGCGGCGCGCATGAGGGTGGATTTGCCGCCCGGCGCGGCACACAGATCCAAGGCACTCACGGGCTCTTTGACATACCGGCGCAAAACGTGATCCAAAAATAGCGAGCCCGCCTCTTGTACGTAATAGATCCCCGCGTGTAGTAGCGGGTCCTGTGTAAAATTTGGCCGTTCCGGCAGCCAATACGCATGCCGGCACCACGGCACCGGGGTTTGATGCGCAAACAAGTTTTCATCCGTGCATTTAAACGGATTGAACCGCACGCTCACAGGCGCGGGCTCATCCAACGCGTGCAGAAACTGTGCCCAGCGTTGCGGGCCGAACAGTACGGACGTATAATCTACAAAGGCTTGCGGCAAGTTCATAACGGTATTTTATAATTTTTGGCCGTTTGTTGTTGGCTGTTGATTTTATAGGGCTTGACTTGTTTTTTTTTTTTGGTAGATTTTGATGATAGCGACCGTATAAATGGGGGGAGATACCCGGCTTGTAAAAGCCGTTTTAAAGGGCGTTTTTGCCCCAAATAAAGGCATACGGTTGTTGCAAAATTAAACTGAAATAACAGGAGATTAAAACATGAAACAAAGTAATAAACGGGGATTTACCCAAATCATAAAGGTCATCCTGAACTTGATTCAGGATCTTCAACGCTTAGTATTGCCGTTACGAAATGACATGCGTGGAAGATTCCATATCAAGTACACAATGACAACTTTATTTAACAAAGGGTTTACCCTCATTGAATTATTAGTCGTCGTACTCATCATTGGTATCCTGGCGGCAGTAGCGTTGCCGCAATATCAAAAAGCGGTGGAAAAAGCACGCATTGTCCAAGAATTGACGGTATTGGATGCTTACCGAAAAGGAATTGATCTATGGATTTTGCAAAATGGCTGGCCTGCTAGCTATATAGATTTTACAGGGGACGAAAGTTGTGATGGTTCTCCGGTAGAGTCTTTGGATATTGGATTGTTTTCTCCGGAAAAAGCTAACTGTGATGATGTAATTGGAAATTTATCTGTGCAGTCTTATATAGGATCGTCATCTGCTATTATCAGAGCAGAGAATAGTGATAAAGCAGGTTGCTATTCCATATTCAAACGTCGTTCAACAGCAAATGAATGGGGCCTTAGTAATATGCGCTACATTACAGGGGTTGACAAGTCATCGAACGGAACAGTTGCTACAGCCGAACAATGTAAAGATTATCAACGTATTATGTGTAATTATTGGGCTACAGAAGGCACAGGGATAGGCGAAAATCAGGCTATTACCCAATGTGCTAACTTTGGAATTACCTTAACCTTGCCTGAATAAATATCCCCTTAACGATGTAATCTAAACCGAACCCCCGCTCACCGGGGAACTTCTATATTTGCTAAAATATAGGGTATGATAGACATTAAAACGCTCTCGTTTCACTTTGGCCTGCGTACGTTGTTTGACGATACTTCTGTTTTAATTCACGACGGGCAAAAAGTCGGCCTCGTCGGCCCCAACGGGTGCGGAAAATCCACGCTTTTTAAACTTATAGAAGGGAAATTCTCGCCGGACGGCGGAAAAATAGAAATTTCCCGCGGCATGCAAATTGCCAGTGTAGCGCAGGACATTGCCGACCCGTCCGTGTGTCTGTTAGACTATGTGTTAGCCGCCGACAAAGAATTAACGCGCCTTCAAAAAGAATTGGAAAACCCGCAAATTACCGGCGAGCGCATGGCCGAAATTTTTGACCGGTTAGAGTTTTTAGGCGCGCACAGCGCACAGGCCCGCGCTAGTGCCATTTTAAGCGGCCTGGGGTTTGTGAACGAAGATTTTAACCGCCCTTTAAAAGAATTTTCCGGCGGGTGGCAAGTGCGCGCGAATGTGGCGGCGTGTTTGTATGCGCCGTCTAACTGCCTTTTATTGGACGAGCCCACCAACCACCTGGATTTGGAAACCGCCATGTGGTTGGAAAATTACCTCGTGCGCGTGGATAAAACCGTGTTTATCATCTCGCACGACCGCCACATTTTAAACCGCCTGTGCGACCATATTATCCACGTAGAAGACGGCCAGTTAAAACTCTACAACGGCAATTACGACACGTACGAACGCACCCGCGCCGCCGCCATAGAGGGGGCGAAATTAGCCGCCGCCAAGCACGAGCGCGTAGTAGCGCATTTGCAAAGTTTTGTGGACCGCTTCCGTTATAAAGCGACCAAAGCCAAGCAAGCGCAAAGCCGTCTAAAAATGATTGAAAAACTCGGCTCCGCGCCGCAAATCCCCAAAGACCCCGAAGCGCATTTTGAATTTCCGTCGCCGGACAAACTCAATAATTCCCTCTTAACTATAGAAAACGGCGTAGCCGGATACGACGACAAACCCGTTTTGCAAAACTTAAATTTGCGCATAGAACCCGATGACCGTATCGCGCTCTTAGGGGCCAACGGAAACGGCAAATCCACGCTAGCTAAAATTTTATCGCACCGGCTTTTACTGATGTCCGGCAAGATGACGACGGCCAAAAAAATGAAGATCGCGTATTTTTCCCAACACCAAACCGAAGAATTAGACGTGGAAAAAACCCCGTACGAAATGCTTAGCGCGCAAATGCCCCTGTCTACCGAAACGCAAATCCGCGCGCAACTGGGCGCATTCGGCCTAAACAAAGCCAAAAGCGACACGCTAATCGGCAGTTTGTCCGGCGGGGAAAAATCGCGCCTGTTATTAGCACTTATTACCAAAGATGCCCCACACCTGTTAATCTTAGACGAGCCCACCAACCATTTAGACATTCAATCGCGCGCCGCACTTATAGAGGCCTTGAATAATTACGAAGGAGCCGTGGTGCTCATCACGCACGATTTGCACGTCATAGAACTCACGTGCGATACGTTGTGGATTGTCCGCCGCGGTACGTGCCAACCGTTTACCGGCGATTTGGACGATTACAAAGCGCAGCTACTCAAAAACAATGACCGTAACGACCTCGCCAGCGATAAAATGACCTCTAAAGAATTTCAACGCAAAGAAGCCGCCGCCCGCCGGGCACGCGTGGCCCCCTTAAAAAAAGAAATCCGCACGTTGGATGAGAAACTAGAAAAATTAAATACGCGCAAAGCCGCGCTGGAAGAACAACTCTTAACCCAATATTCGGCGGACAGCAGCATTGAACTCGCGCTCTTAAATGACGAACTGGCTAAGACCGAAGAACGCTGGATGTCTTTAAACGAAGAAGTGGAACAGGCTCTAGCGGAGGACAAATGAACGTATTTGAAATGTTGCCCGTGTGGCTGCAAACGGCTCTAAAACGCAATTTGATTACGGAACCTACGCCCATTCAAATGCGCGCGATCCCGCCCGGGATTGCGGGCAAAGACGTGCTCGGCACCGCGCAAACCGGCACGGGGAAAACACTCGCATTTTTGTTGCCGCTGCTTGTTTATTTGGAGAAAAATCCAACGGAAAATGCACTTGTTTTATCGCCCACGCGCGAACTGGCCGAACAGATTTTGCGCGAACTTACCAAACTCACAGATGCGTATCCCGCCGCGCTGGTCATAGGGGGGGATAATATCCATAAACAATATGCTGCCTTGCGCCGAAAACCGCGCGTGATTATCGCTACGCCGGGCCGTTTAATAGACCACCTGGGGCGCAAAAGTGTCAACCTTTCGCAAACGCATTTTTTGGTGCTAGATGAAACAGACCGCATGTTGGATATGGGCTTTGTGGACGATATGCGGCAAATTATATCGGCCTTATCTATGCCGCGCCAAACACTATTATTTTCGGCCACGCTGCCGAAGGAAATTTTACAATTATCCCATGAATTTTTAACGCGCCCCGTACGCGCACAGGTGGGGGAAGTGACTGCTGTGGCCACACAGGTACTCCAAGAAATTGTTTATGTGACCGTGCGCGAAAAATTACCGCAGTTACTGCACGAACTCAACACGCGCGCCGGGTCGGTGCTTGTCTTTGTCAAAACCAAACACGGGGCGGAACGCTTAGCCAAAGAACTCAAACGCTATGGTCAAAAAGCAAATGCCTTGCATGGGGAATTACGCCAAAACCGCCGTCGGCAGATTTTGGATTTTTTCCGCGCTGGCACCGTGCGCGTACTGGTGGCGACGGACCTGGCCGCCCGCGGCTTAGATGTGCCCCATATTGCCCACGTCATAAATTATGATTTGCCCCAATGCCCTGAGGATTACATCCACCGCATTGGCCGCACCGGCCGGGCAGGAAGTGTGGGCAGCGCACTCTCCCTTATTTGTGACGACGGCAAAACCTGGCGGGAAATTGAACGCGTAACCAAATTTGCTAGTCCGGTTAAAATCATTCAAAAAACGCTTTCCCCGTTGCCCGCGCCTAAGTTTGTGGCGCACGAGGAAGGTACCGTCCACGCTAAACGCCATTCTAAAAATGCAGTTTCTAAACGTCCGTTGGTAATTACTCCATCCCCGGTAGTGCCCGCTTTTACTTTACCTGAACCCCGCAGGAGTATGCGTTCTACCAAAAAGCCAAAAACCTTTAAAAAATCTTCTGCGGCAGCCCGTATTTTGGACGCAGCACAATCGCAAGCGGTTTCCTCTTTCCATACGGTTAAAGTAGGGGTTAGTAAAAAAGCATTACAAAAACTCCGCCGCCCGAAACCGGGTGCGGCTGCCCCTCGTAACCGCAAAAAAAATTTCCGCCCGTTTGTAAAGAAACGTAAGCGGAAATAGATTGTTTTTACCGGTTTATTTTATTCTGCGGAAGGAGCTGTAAATGTGGATTTATTGATACTACACTCAGTTCCGGAAAAAGACGAAATACACATAGAATCGCACAGATCCTTAAATTTGCCGGCTCCGCTTACACTTGTATTATATTTACAGGTAAAGGTATCCCGCCCATGCCCGGGGAGAGAATAATAGGCTTTTAACTGATACGGCGGATTGTCAGCCGGTACCCGGGAGAGTGTAATTGCGTTATTCGTATCATCAAAAGTAAATTGAAATACGTTGGACGTATTATCTGTACTGCCGGAATTAAACACCAATTTCGTATCCAATCCTTGAAACGAATTGGGCCAATTTCCCCGTTCCGCTTTATACCGTTTGGCAGCATCAAAGACTGATTTTAACATCGTAAGCGCATTGGCGGCTTCGGACCGTTTAATAGATTTGGTATATTGGGGTACCGCAATAGATGTTAAAACGCTTAAAATAATTACAACGGCTAATATTGGTAATTATTAGGAGTAAAAAAATGCAATTTTCTCCTATATATCAAATACCTAAAGATCAAATAAGAACAATGACTCCTGGGGATTTTGTTACGAGCCAATATGGTCGTGTACCAAATCAACCTCATGGAGATGGTGATTTTACATTAAATCAAGCCATTAGAATGACATATATAGTTGATAAGATTACACCTGCATTTTCGTTAGGTGATAATATTATCACTATTGGTTTTTATTTAAAAGATGATAGTTTTTGGGAATTTGATAATGATGATTTGATTATAACATTAGAGCCTGGTGGGGGTGTGATTGGTAAACATGTTTTTGTGATACCATTTAGAATTGTTGCCACGATACAGAATTTTAAAAATCAAATTCCTTCTTCTCTTAGAGAAGGTCAGTTGCTTTTATATTTTGGTTATAAAGATTTAATGCAAGAATATACTGATAGGCCATATCCATTATCAGAACCAAGATATCCTGAATTTGATCCTCCTGCGGATCAATCTGGATTTGATCCGATTAGTTTGAATTTTGGGTTTTATAATCCAGAAACTAAAAAAACGGTTGTTGGAACAGAATGGGATGTTAATGAAAATAAAATTTTATTGACATCTGAATTACACTATGAATTAGATGAATATGATAATTTGAAACTATGGTTTAATCCTAATAATCGTTTAGATGTTGAAATTAATGGAGGATGGTTTCATCAACAAAATGGTGGTTACCTGCATTTTTCGGATATAGATGGTGGTATCATCGAAGCCGAAGAAGTTATTGATAATAAAGATAGGCTAAAACCTTTTACTGTAATAAAAATAAATAAATAAGTTTTAATAGATATAACTTAACATAAATACAAAATTAAAAGTAAATCATTATCAAAAATATTATA
>CALAFB010000012.1 GCA_937891135.1 uncultured Elusimicrobium sp. | reverse complement strand
GCGCACGATATGCTTGATAGGAGTCTCGTAGCAGACCACCTGGGGTACGCGGAAGCATCTCAGCCAACAACACAACAAAAAATAAACCAAATTTGCTAGCATACTTATATGAAGAAATTATTAGGCATACTATTCGTGGGAACGGCCGTGTGGCTATACGCCGCCGAAACAAAGCCCTATAAACCGCAAACCGTACGCGGGCAGGCACAGTATTTAACGACCGATGCGCTTAAAGTAACCGACACCTGCCCCGGGGGCGATATTCTAAACCCGTTTACCTGCACCAAAGAGCAACCCGCCGGGTTTACCTGTTTTGATGTCTACCGCGTACAGGGCGACCCCATAGACAAAGACCGCTACACATTATTAGATGAAACCCTAACCACCGAGGACACCACCGCCGAACCGAAATGTAATTTTACCGGGGATTTAACGTGCGCCAATTTCCTGGCCGATTTAAAATATAATTTGGATTTTTCGTGGTTTATTACCAATTTTCCGTCGTCTGCTTTCCCGGAATGTGCCCAAACGTATACGTGCACCCGGATTGCCTGTTGGAAAACGCTTGCCGATACTTCGTACGGGGCCCCGCAAGCCAAAAAACTCTCGTGCGTGTTCAAAAAGAACCAAATTTACTTTTTAGGCGCGCAAGTAACGTGCCAGGATAAAAACACCCCTAAAAAATAACGCAACTTAAATTGATATAATAGGGTATATGCTTTTTATACATTTTAAAACCTTATTTTCATTTGCTTTTTATAAACGTTTGGCCCAACTTTCCGGGCGGCAAACAATAGGATTTGTGGCGTATTTGTTCTTTGTGGCGGTACTCGTATGTTTCTTTTTTACGGGGTCGGTTATTTCTAAAAATTTACCCGTATTTTTAAAAAATTTTCCGCAAGTAACGTTTGAAAAAGGCGTACTTACCGCGCCGGATAAACCTGTATCCGCGCCCATTCCGGGAACGGATTTTAAAATTGTATTTGACGCGGCGGCCCAAATGCCCCCAACTGCCCAGGAATTATTACAGCAAAATACCCTGGCTTGGATTCACCAAAACCAACTATACATCCCTTCTACAACCGGCCTTCAACAACAAACTATTCCGGATACGGTTACATTTACTTCCACACCGGAAACATTGGAAAAATACAAAAGCAGCCTGTCGGCTTCCTTACGCCTAACGCTATTTATTTTATCGCTCTTTTTTATAGCACTTACGCTGCTTATGGATTTCATACTGGCTCTCGGTGTGGCGTTATTCTTTAATTTATGGCGACAGGCCCATTTACCCAGAATTACACTTGTCAAATTAGCGGCGTTTCTGCTAGGCCCATTGACGGTGTTATGGCTGGTGCGGTTGTGGATAAACATTCCGCTGTTTGGGCTGGCGCAGTTTATTTTATGCGTGATTTATTTGCAGCAGATTTTTAATGTCTATCAAGGGGAACCGCATGAAAATTAAACTTATTCGTTCGTTTAGTGCCGCACACCATTTACCAAAATACGACGGTCCCTGCCACGATTTGCACGGGCACACGTGGAAAGCCGTATTTGTCATAGAAGGACCCGTACGCCCTGACGGTATGGTATGTGATTTTAAAGTCATCAAAAAACTTTTAGACGACCAACTGCCCGACCACCAACTGCTTAATGACTTACTGGAAAACCCCACGGCCGAAAATCTGACGCAGTATTTATTTGACAAAATTTCCCCGCTGCTGGCTGCCAAAAATTTGACCTTAAAAACCGTAGAAATTTGGGAGAGTGAAAATGCCGCCGCTATCTTGGAACGTTAGCGAAGTTTTTTATTCCGTGCAAGGCGAAGGCCGCCACACCGGTATGCCGGCGGTGTTTTTGCGCCTCTCCGGCTGCAGTATGGGGTGCGATTTTTGCGACACCAAATACGCCTTTGCGCCGGGCACACAATTAAACAGTTTGCAAATTTTAGTGGAGCTGGCTAAATATCCGTGTAAAACTGTGGTAATTACGGGCGGCGAACCGGCCGAGCAGGATTTGCCGGGGCTGATTGCCGTGTTAAAATCAGCCGGGCACAGCGTGCATATTGAAACCAACGGCGCGCACGATTGTGATGTATCGCAAGCGGATTTTGTATGCGTTTCCCCCAAAAAAACCGTCAGCCAAAATATGCTGCAAAAAGCGGATGTCATCAAGCTGGTCATCAGCCAAAACACCGATTTGAAAGACGTGGAAAAATACTATCCGTACGAGAACGAAAAAACCACGCTTTACTTGCAACCGCAAGACAATTTACAGGAGAATATTGAAAGATGTCTACAACTCGTCAAACAACACCCAAGCGCACGCCTAAGCGTGCAACTGCACAAATTACTAAACGTAAAATAACCGAGAAAGAAGCCCTGGCGCACTTGCGCGATTTGCTGGCTTATATCGGCGACGACCCGGCCCGCGAAGGGCTCTTAGAAACCCCCCACCGCATTGTCAAAAGCTGGGATAAAATTTTTGGCGGATACAAGCAAAAACCGCAGGACGTTTTGAAAACATTTGTGGAAGGTTCGTGCGAGGAAATGGTGGTCTTAAAAGACATTGAATTTTACTCCACGTGCGAGCACCACTTGCAGCCGTTCTTCGGCACCATTAGTATTGGCTACCTGCCCAACGGACGCGTATTAGGGATTTCCAAACTGGCGCGGCTGGTGGAAGTGTTTGCGCGCCGGCTGCAAATTCAGGAAAAACTCGTCGCGCAAATTGCGGATAGTTTGATGCAAACCCTGCACCCGCACGGCGTGATGGTGGTGTGCAAAGCCAAGCACATGTGCATTAGTTCGCGCGGGATAGAAAAGCACAATGCCGTGATGGTGACCAGCGCGATACGCGGTGCATTTAACAAGTTAGAAGTGCGCAGCGAATTTTTGGAAATGATTAAATAATCCGTACCCCTTAGCAAAAGCCCCGCAATCGCGGGGCTTTCATATTCATAGATTTGATAAGTAAAAAATTATCCTGATAAGGTCTCTTTTATGACGTTCAGGTTATCACCTGACCTATAAACTACAAAGTATTTTAACAATAAGGGCAATGGTTCAGTATAGCTAGGACATTCCAGCCGCACCAAGATGTTAAAAGATTAGCAGGAGTGAGCCGGTTTATACAACCTTGAAAGATACCCAATCCTGTGTAAACCTGGGTATCTTTTTTATGATATACAAATCCTTCGGGTGATGTAAGAACCGTCCGTAACATTTCAATTAAATTCTTCCCTCAGCCGGTCGCAAAATTCTGCACCTAAAGGATACGAACTGTCCGGGTTACATATGATCATTTTGGAACCGTCAGAGCGGTTCGCTACATACACATACAATTTTGAGTCTTGGACTCGGCCCGTATCAGTACGCAGTAGTGTCCAGCCACAATATCCATCTCCGCAGGCTGCGTTATAAAAAAAATAATTAGTATACACACCCTGACTTTCTATCCCTTTAATATGCGGAATATCAATAGATAATGAATATGTTGCCTTTGTCCCCAAAAACCATTCTAACGTTGATGGAAATCCATTTTCCAATATCCATACATCCTCTGCTTTTTTTATGGCATGCATGTTGGAAAAGGCTTCTGACCAACGGGCTTTCTCTACGGCTTTTTGATATTGCGGCAACGCCACCGCTGCCAAAATACCAATGATAAGCACTACTACCAATAACTCAATAAGGGTAAACCCTCGTTTAACTCCGTTTACTGCTTTTTTCCCTTCTATTTTTACAACATTACACATAATTCACTCCTAACTTTCATTTTATTTTTGGGTTGTAGGACAATTAGCCGGACAACAAACGGCCATTTGCCTATGGGAATTTCTAACACACAGTACAAACAGCCGTAACCTATTACTTGCGTAACAAGCATTAAGCACCATACATTTGGATAGCTATTCCAAACATAAAGTGCCTGATACGACTGTCTTTCGGTTAGAAATTCCGTTTACGATTGTAAACTGTTCCGCCAACTACACGGATTTCCAAAAAACAGTTTAAATTGTAGTTACATTATAACATAAATAGGATTTTACGGACAGACACATTGCACGACCTGCACAGGATTTTGCTACAATAAGAATTATGACCACACAACTCATGGGCATTGTAAATGCCACGCCCGATTCTTTTTACGACGGTAATCCGCAAAATAATTTAGCCGCACTTTTGAAAAAATGTGCGGATTATCTGGCCGAGGGCGCGGATATTTTAGACATTGGCGGCGAGTCTACCCGCCCCGGCGCTACCCCCGTGTCCGCCGAGGAAGAACTCGCCCGCGTGCTGCCGCTAATCCAAGCCGCGCACGCCCGCTGGCCGCAAGTGCCGCTTTCCTTAGACACGGTTAAAATCCCCGTGGCCGAGCAAGGGCTCGCGTGCGGAGTTTCTATCATTAACGACGTGAGCGGTACGCCCGACCCGGAAATGTTTCAGTTAGTTAAAAAACACAACACGCAAATTGTCATCACGCACAGCCGCGGTACCCCGCAAACTATGCAAACGCTTACCAATTACACTGATTTACTCGCCGAAGTAAAAGATTTCCTCGCGCAAAAAATAGCGCAAGCACACGCGTGCGGCCTGGACGATACACAAATCATCATAGACCCCGGCTTCGGTTTTGCCAAAACGCGCGAACAAAACTACACGCTCTTAAAACATCTGCCCGCATTTAAAACGCTGGGCGTGCGGGTGCTGGTGGGCGTTTCGCGTAAAACATTTTTGGCGCAAAAGCGCGAACTCCCCCCCAAACGCAAAGCACAAACGCTCGCCGCGCAGTTGGTGGCGTTGCAGGGCGGCGCGGATATCTTGCGCGTGCACGACGTGCGCGACACCAAAAAAGTATTAGATTTTTACACCGAACTGGAGGCCGCGAAATGACCCGCGTTTATTTAACCCAATGCGGTCATTTTACCGCCACGCACGGGCACGGCGGCACGTTAAACGAGGCCCCGCACCCACATACATTTGCGTATGAAATTACGTTTTACGGCCCGCTTAACAAAGAAGGGTATTTGATTGATTTTCGCGTCTTGCAAGATGTCTTCGCGCGCGAACTAAACGCCCGGTTGGAAGGGGCCGATTTAAATCAATTATTTGAAAACCCGACGACGGAAACACTTGCCGTGTGGATTTTTAACACGCTGCAACAAAAATTTCCGCAAATTTATCAGGTCAAAGTGTCTGAAGAAAAAGATCGCTGGATTACGTACCGGGGAGGGAATTAAATGGCACAAGTAATTTTGGCACTCGGCAGCAACGAAGGCAACCCAAAAGAAAATTTGGACCGCGCCATCACCGCGCTTAAAGAATTGGGCACCGTCAAAGAAGTGGCTCCGTATATCGTATCTAAGCCCGAAGGGTACCCCGCGCAAACCGATTTTGTAAACACCGTTTTAATCTTTAGCACGCCATACGCACCACTACCGTTACTAAAAAAATTAAAAGCGTTAGAAAAAGAACTCGGCCGTGTGCCCACATTTCCCAATGGGCCGCGAGTGATAGACATTGACATTTTGTTTTACGATAACCTCGTACTATTTGAGGACGACCCGCAATACCCGCTGTTTATCCCCCACCCACGTATAGAAGAACGGGAATTTGTATTAAAGCCGTTATCCTATATTTTGCCGGAATATATTCACCCCAAACTTGGCCAGCCTGTTTATATGCTGTACCGCAAACTAATGAAAAAAAAAGGTACCCCAACGTGCCGGATTTTGTAAAATATAAAGGAAGAAGTAAATTTTAGTAAGGAGAACTACATGAAAAAACTGATAATTGTTTTGGCTTGTGCCTTATTTGTAGGCGCGTGCCATTGTGCAAAATGCACCACCCAAACCGCGGGTAGATACACCAACAAACCCGCTTGCTGCTGCAAACACAAAAACCCGGCCTGCCGCTGTGCTGATTGTGCTAAACCGGCCCCGGTTGTAGAAGAACCGGCACCTGCCCCGGCCCCCAAAATTGAAGAAGACGAAGAAGTGGCTACCGTAGCTACGGTCAAACAAAATGACCTGGGTGCCGCTGTATTGTCCTTCAAAGACCCCATCAATTTCAAATATAACAGTGATGAAATAGATGCTGCCTCTAACGCTACCATTGATAAAGTAGCCACCGCCTTGAAAAAATATCCGGATGCTAAAGTGCGTGTAGCCGGGTATACGGATTCCTTGGGCAATGCTGCGTATAATATGGACCTGTCCGAACGCCGCGCCCATGCCGTGGCCGAACGCTTAGTTGCCGACGGTGTACCGGCTGCGAATGTTTCCTACATTGGTTACGGGGCTGCCAACCCGGTTGCCACCAACAAAACCGCGGAAGGCCGCTATCAAAACCGCCGTGTAGAATTAGAAGTAACCAACAACTAAGTTGGTTTCCTAAACTTGTTGTTTAAGGTTTTAAAGGGTCCCATTAGGGACCCTTTTTTTGTGTAAATATCCCCCGGCTTTTAAACAGACTGGGGATGTTGCTGTCTTAACAATGGTAAGTGCTAGCAGTAGAAGTACTAAAACCCATACCTTGGAAATAGGATTCCAAATCTAGCGAAATACAAGGTTTATAACTGTTTGTAAATGCTTGAGCAACTATATATTTTTTGCTCCATTTCTCCGCAGAAGCAGATTTAGTATACACCATCTTATATGTATATTCATATCCTGTATGTGCCCCTGAAACATTATCTCCCCGGTATGCCTCCACAGCGCATGATGTGCTATTACAATAAGCCCGGTAAATAAAACCGTTACTGACATAAGCATCTAAAGAATCATAATTTGGTAGTGTTATATGTAACTGCTTAAGCAAACTATTAGCACTACTACCCGTAGAACCGATGGCACTTTGAGGGAATCCATTTTCTAAAAGCCAAATGTCCACTTCATCTTGTAAACTATCCAATACGATTAATGCCTCCGTTATACGTGCTTTTTCTACTGCTTTTTGGTATTGCGGCAACGCCACGGCTGCTAAGATACCAATGATGAGCACCACGACTAGCAACTCAATCAGCGTGAAACCGCCGTGATGAAATAAAGGTGTCATCCCCGAGGAATGTTGTCGGGGATCTTCCACGTACTCATTTAATAAGGCATTTCCCTTTTGAAAACAAGGACACCCATTGAAGATTCCCGATAAAAAACCTCGGGAATGACTCTTATTGTTATTTACTACTTTTGTATTTTTCATCTTTTTCTCCTTATAATTATTGTTAACAACCGTATGCCTTTATTTGGGGCAAAAACACCCTTTAAAACGGCTTTTACAAGCCGGGTATCTCCCCCCATTTATACGGCCTCTATCATCAAAATCTACCAAAAAAAAAAAACGCGTCAAGCCTTTTAAAACAAGCAGCCAACCACAACGGCCAAAAAGTCACAAAACCCGCCGGGTTCCTTGCGCGCATACTTTGCTAAAATGCTATAATAAAGAAAATCTTATATATAAGGATAATTATTATGGAAGGAATTGCTGCATTACTAACAAATACCAAAACCGAAATGGCCGAACACGTCGCCCGTTTGGAACGTGACTTGGCCACCATCCGCACCGGACGTGCCAGCGCAGGGCTCTTAGAAAATGTACGTGTAGATTATTATGGAACCCCAACCCCGATTAAACAAATGGCCGTCATCAATGTATTAGACGCCAAAACGTTGGAAATCCAACCGTGGGATATTTCTGCCATTAACGATATTGACAAAGCCTTGCAAAAAGCAGACCTGGGGGCCAGCCCGGTTAATAATGGGAAAGTCATCCGCATTACGCTTCCTTCTATGACGGAAGAACGCCGCAAACAACTGGCTAAAAACATTTCCAAAATGAGTGAAGATTTTAAAGTAGCCGTGCGTAATGCCCGGCGGGACGTTATGGATAAACTCAAAAAAGCGCAAAAAGCGTCTGAAATTACGGAAGATGATTTGAAACGCTACGAAGCCGACGTGCAAAAAACAACGGATTCGTTCATCGCGCAGATTGATCAGGTCATTAAACATAAAGAAGAAGAAATTATGAAGATTTAATTTGTGTGAATGATTGGACTAAAAAGCCCTGCAATTGCAGGGCTTTTTTATCAGCGGAGATATTCAAGGAAGGGAGGACAAAGTTTGCGGAAAAAATAGGAATAAAAAAGAGCCAAGACGGGACCTTGCCTTCCGGTAAAACCCCTGACGGAGTTTTCCTGCAGGCCGGGCTCGCCATTGCGGTTTTTGCCTTTCATAGGAGGTCACTTTTTTAAAACTATTTTTTTTGCAAACGCGAACACAGCGACCGCTGAATACTGGCGGCACGCGCGCGGTAGCGCGGAGGTATTCAAGGGAGCGAGGACAAAGTTTGTGGAAAAAATAGGAATAAAAAAGAGCCAAGACGGGGGATCGAACCCCGGACCTGCCGCTTACGAAGCGGCTGCTCTACCAGCTGAGCTATCTTGGCACATTACTAATTAACTTGTAACATATACATTTTACTAAAAATTATTCTTTTTTGCATAAATTATTTTCAAAATTTCTAGTGGTTTTTTTATTTTTTTATGCTATACTATTTATAGATGTATTATGTTATTATCTTAGGAGAAAAATATGAAACAAGGTTTTACGTTGATTGAACTATTAGTAGTTGTTTTAATTATAGGTATTCTATCGGCAGTAGCATTGCCGCAATACCAAACTGCGATTGAACGCTCCCGCGCTACAGAAGCACTTACCCAGTTAAATGCTATCGGAACATCTATGCAGCGGTATCATTCCCAACACAATAATTGGCCAGGGACTTTTTCAAAACTAGATGTAGATATTCCGTGTCGTGATAGTGGCTGTTCAAAACACGGTGGTAAATTTTTTGAAATATCCTTGAACGGGGGGGTTATTACTGCTGCCCGAACTACAGGAGAATATACCATTACAGCAACGATTAGCGAATCGAATGATGCGTACACGATCTCCCGTACGTGTAGTGGCACGAGTGGAGACGGAGAAGATTATTGTAACGCTATCACAGGTGGAAACAATACAGGATTCTAAACATTAGAAACATTGACTTAACCCCGGCATTTTGCCGGGGTTTTTTTATTGACACATTTTTTCATCCTTACACAGACAGTAATGAAGGAGTAATGCACGTGCATTTTGATCATTTACCCCCTCATCTGCGTAGTCAAACAACACCGTACATGCACTAGTGTTGCTGGTTTGCCACGTCGTGCAACCGGCACCTAATGTCGCCAGTAGACAGATGATACACATGATCTCTAATTTTCTGTGCACGTTCTTGCTCCTTAGCTTGCTTTTTAATCTCGGCCTTTAGGGCCTCTAACTGTGCCAATTTCCTACCGTTTTTACCGGCTAACCATATCACAGTAGACAGCAAAGACCCTAAACACAACACAATAACCAGATATACCCACTCCATTATTTCACCATTTTCCCGTCCGGGTTGAATAATGACAAGGCCGCCAACACTTTAATCACTTTGGCTAATGCGTCATCATCTTTTTGTGTAGGCGTCAGTTTTACGATAATAGAACATACCGTTACTACTCCACCGATCATAGTTAAGATGTCTTGCCAGTTATTTTGTATCCATTCCATACTTTCTTCTCCTTTTCATCAATCTAAATAAGTATATTTCCCGTCTTTATACATAAGCCGTTGTCTCCTTGAACCAAGGCTGACATGTAACCACTCACGACCTACTTTGTTAGTTTCTAGTATCAGTTGCTCATATTTCAAATCACTCGTTTTTATTTTTTCATACATCTCCCATACGCTAAGCTGATTACAAATAATGTCTATTGCCTCGCCCAATAAATGTTGGCTTACTAACGCACCCCCCAGGTAATTATTAAGCGAAACGCACCGAAAACCCGACGTTACGATGAGCGGATAACCCACAATCTCCCGCACGCGCTCGGCAAATCCTGCTAACATATACAGTTTGCCTGGTTGCTTTTCGGCCTCGACCAGGTTTTTGCGTTGATACTTCAGTACCGAAGTGCCCGCCAGTTCTGCTAACGTAAAATGTGGTGTTAACTTCATTTTTCCCCCTGGTTTAAATGATTTTCTATTTTCACTTCCAGTACCCGTGTGCGCTCTTGCAAGTTATTGTATTTGTCTTGCTTTTGCTCCAACCGGGCAATATCTTTACGTATGGCCTTAAGTTCCCCCCATACCATGCCACAGGCAAAAACTATGCCCAGGATTTTCCATACCGTTTCTAAGTCTAAAATCATTGTGTTTTCTCCCACACGAGTGTATTATTTAACACTATCTTTTCAGTTTCACGCGGTTGCCAAAACCATAGTTTGCCGTTCACTTTAATATACGTTTCGTTTAAGTCTATAGAACCTACCAATTTGCCGCCTATGTGAGGAGCATATCCTAAACATAATTGAGTAAAAGTATCTATTGCCAAATTACTGGATATATGCTGGGCTACTGTATAATTTTGTCCGTCTATACTGTAACTAAGTATATAGTCAGTTCCCGTATATTGTATCTTGAGCCAATACGCTGTATTTAAAAAGGCAGGAATACTTGCGCCGTTAGCAATATCCCAAGCAGCATTTGCAGAGGATAGAAAAACAAAAATTTGGTTTCCCGTATTGTACCGAATAATCAAACTGCGCGAGTTACTAAGAGTCCCCAAAATACTATTTGCATTCGTAGCATTAAATTTGATACCTAATTCCCAGGGTTTCGTGGTATCAAACGGGGAAACTGCCAGGTAATTACTAGTACTAAACCCGCTGGCTACCCCGTCCGTTATGGAAGGAGAACCCACCAACCAATATCCATGCGGCCCCATTAACTGGTGTTTCGTTACTTCTATAGGGCCATTACATGTGTTATGATAAATTGCCATAAAATACTCCTGTTATTTTTAGTTTGTTTTTGCCAGTAAAACCTGATAAGCCCTGTATAGGGCTGAACCTACCTTAACGAAACATAATGCTTTCGGGTGTGTAGGTCAGGCTCTACCTTCTGCAATTCCCTTCTTTTATAAATCCTCGGTAATAACCGTCCACGTACCTGTGGAAACATCAAAGGATTGTTTAATGCCACCTACACTACTAGAGGTAGCGTACGGAATTTGTCCGGCCGTTATTTTACCATAGGTATCTAAGGATGCCACCCCTCCTGCGGCAGCCTTTTGGCTAAGTGGCAGATAGGTACTGGTTGCATCCGTCTGGGAAAGATAGGTGCTGGCCGCTTCGGATTTAGTAAGCAAAGAAGCCGGCTCCAAATTAGTGCTAAACGCACCGACAGCATTCCACGTACTTGATGTAGTATTCCATATATACAACACAATTATCGGATAGTCATCCAAGTCCGTTTCATCTTGCGGTACAGCATAAATATATTTTGAATTACCGCTGGCAGGCAAGACCGTTACAAACTGGATAAAATTCAATGCATCAATCCGGTCCGATAAAGCCTGATCCGCAGCAATACGGGCTGAAGCTTCTTGGGTCAGAGAGGTTTGCAAAGATGTATCCGCACTTTGCCGGGCTGTTTCTTCGGCAATGATTTCACTCGCTCGTTGGGACACCAGCCCGGATAAGGTCTGCAATTGTTGGCTCAAGGACAAATCCGCCTGCGCACGTGTGGTTTCTTCCGTAGACAGGGCCGCCTGTAAAGAAGTTTCCGTTTGGGCCACGCTGGCAAGAGCAGTATTTAACGCAGCCGTTTGGGTTTGTTTCCATTCCGCTAAAAACGACTCCGCATCAGCCCCGGTTTTACCGGAAGACGGTGTATATTTAATACAACGCTCGGTTTGCTCGGCCAACTCTTGCACGTGCATGGTCAACTTATCATACCCGTGTTCCAGTTCTTCCGCATCCAGTACCCCTTGTTGGGTCAAGTGCATAGTTTGCGTTGGCGGTGTAACCCGCAAAAGCGTAAGAAACTGTCCGGCTGCTAACGGAGCCACCCCACTCGCCACAGTAGGATAAATGACCGTTCCTTGTTGAATATTTACTTCATAACCGCCCGTAATAAGCGTTTCAACTCCCGCGGCATCCCGCACAAATACCTGCAAATGCTCTGCCGATAAAATAGGGAAATCCAATTCCCAGGTACGGGTCTGTCCGTCCGTTTCATAAATATGTTTACAGATTTGGGTAGATAATGTCATACGTTTCTCCTGTTAATTAAATAAAGTGCGTAGGGCTTCTGTAAAAGAACCCCAACGGGATTTGTGACGTGCAGCCCGGCGATAAGAAGAAGCAGCGGCCCGTAATTTTTGTAAAACCGTCTGATAGTTTTTTTCTTCCTGGGCGGCAGCCACTTGCAACTGTTGTTGCTCCTGGGCGGCTTGTCGGTGGACATCGGTTTGCATATGCAACGTCTGCTCTGCTGCACTAGCCGACTGCCCGGTTATCCCGTGAGCAGCCCATTGGGCTTGCCGAGCGGCTAATTGGGCTCGGGCATTTTCATACGCCTGGCGTGTTTTCTCCGCCGAAGAACGGAACAAATAAACCGTGTTATTTTCATAGCGTGTACGGGCATTTTGTTCCGCTTGCTGGGCTTGTTCTGCCAAGGTTTGATACTTCTCTTTTTGGGAACGCTGCTTACTACGAGCCGCAGCCCAAGACGAAGCAAGCGTGGTTGCAATTTGAATCATACGTTTCTCCTTTGTATATAGTGTTATGAAAATTGAGTATGTACCGCTAGTACTGTAAGCGGTAACGGGACATCCTGTACGATACGTACGCCGGATGCTGTTTGGTGAAAATCCGTCAACGAGATATGCACCGGCCCGCTTTGTAAACGAACAGGAGCCTGATAAGGTTCATCTGTACGCTGGCACAGTTCTGTAAGAGCCCCTGTTTGCGTACCAATTTTACCGCCGCGGCTATTTAAAAGACGTATTTCCACCGATACCAGCCGTTGTTTTTTAATCCCGCGCGGAACAGGGAGTGTAACCAGCTCTGCCGGATACGCAAGCCCCACGTATATGTGCGTAGCAGCGAGCGGAAGATTTACCTTGCCACTCGTAACGATTTGTGCAGATACCACATTTCCATCGGCCAATATAACTACTTCCTGTCCTTCCAAATGAGTAAGGCCCGTCAGTTCTTGTTGAGGTTGTGAAAATGTATAAGACACCGAAGCATCCAGAAAACAGCCGGGTAAATCCGCTGTCGGTTCCGCACGGGAACAAAACCGCTCAATTAGATATTTTCCCTTACGAAGCACCACCCACCAAATTTGGTCTTTCCCTTCCTGTGCAATACTGCAAATACTACAAGCCGTACCCTGCGTGGTATGATGCGTCCAGGCCAGTAAGCCTTGCTCCGGCATATACGTTAGTGAACGGATACTGCCATCATCCAACCTACACCATAACACAGAGTCCGGTTCCTGCTGGTAAGCCATTTCCACTACTTTCCGCCCGGCAAATAAATGTTTGGCCTGCCAAGTTAGGTCATCCCCAATATAAGCGGCTTGGGAATAATCATAATAAAAATCGCGCAGCACACTTCCCCGGGCTTGCACAAATAATGCACGCCCGCCAATCATTACCGGAAGCGTAGCATACGCCCCACGTTGGCTTTGCTGCTCCAGTTGCACATGGTCCAACGTAAAGGAACCATTACAGGTAAGCGTCCATTCACTCCCCGTTGTAAAAATAAGCAAACGGTTAGAAACCACCACCGCTTGTATGGCATTTAATTGTTGCCCGGCAAGGCAAATAGACAAGGCATCTGTATCTAATAAAGTATCCCGGGCACGACCAAAATCTGTAAAATTACCACTTTTGGAAAACCATAATGTTTGCGGTTCTGATAAAGTAGCTGCCAGGCCCAAACGATCCCGGTAGAAAAATACGCATGACGGATATCCCGCTGCCGGGCTAAAGGAACCGGCTGCCCAGCGAAAGGTCCAATCCTGCGCTCCAAAAGCCTGTTCACACGAGGTAATGAGTTGGGTGGATGATACATATCCGGTTACTTTTACAATCCCACGCTGGCTAAATGCCTCGGAGGTAAGTTCATATCCAGCTTCCCCAGTAATTTGGACGGAACGCACGCGCACTTGGTACATATGTTCCGGTTCGTCCGTATTCCCAACGAGGTAAAAATTATCCTCTCCGTCTGCCCGGGTCAAGATTTTATAAGTTTGCCATGTGCCGCCCAAATCACGCGACATTTCTATAACAAGTTGCCCCGTCCACGTACCGCTAGTACGCAACGTCCACCCTCCACCGCACGAAACTGTATTAGACGTACTTTCATACCCCAAACTACCGCTTTGGAATTGGGCATCTACCTGGTGGGTTAAACTAAACAACCCACCTACATGTTCTGGTGTAAAATAGGCTGCATTACTTTCTAACACATAGTTGCCTGTTTGTACTTCTGTAGATACGCCGGCATTTTCCCCGCCGCTTAATGCTTGGGAGAATACAGCTTGCGGCGGATCTATAAACCCCTGGTGGTACTCAATGGAAAATAATTTTCCGTTCCAATCTCCTCCGTCTTCAGCCGATGACTCAATGCGGATCATACTGCCTAAATCATACGCCGTAAGCCCCTGGGAACCATAGGCTGTATTGAAGGCACTCACAAGAGCCGGAATATTCAACCCAAAGTTTTCACTCATGTAAAAACGGACTCCGTCAAAATACCCCCACACCATCCATTGGGAATAATTGACCGGCTCCAAGGTTAAACGGGCCGCCACGCCTGTACTTTCCAATGTTTGGGTTTGCGGATAAACACGCAGTTGGCGCGATTCATCCGTATTCAGAGGCTGAAAGGGCCCTCCCTTGAGCGTAACTTGAGCCAATGAAAACACGCCGCGGGCCACACGGGTCAACTTATAAAGCGGATACTTGTGATGCGCTAAATATAATTCAGATTGGTACTGGGCATATTGCACCTGAGCCAAATCTTCTTGCGCATAGGGGGTCGCCAGTTCCAAAACAACCCCTTGCCCGTCCAATACCGGGCCACCCGGTGTGTGAAAACGAAGATAACAGGCCCCCATTTCAAGCACATAGGATTCATCCGTACTGACGGAAAACGGAATTAACCGGCAAGGCGCTTCGGTAGATTTAGCCGTAGCCATATACCAGGTACCTGGCCGGTTGGAAATACCACCCTGAGGGTGGATAATCATATTGTGTGCTGTATGTAGCCAGGTATGATACGCGGCCACATCCGTACGAGCTTGGAGAGAGGGACTAATCTCCCCCCCGGCAAAAGAAGGTTGTAAATAAGAGGAAACCATACTAACGCACCTCACTAAATCCGTCCGTTTGCGGCAATACAGCTAAATTTTCTGCCATATTGGCCCGGCGGGCTTCTTCCAAATACAAGGCATATTGTTGTTGCAAACGGGTCGCCAAAGTTACATCTCCGGTTAACGCCAACGCCGCATCACTCGCCAAAGCCAAAGCAAATGTTTTGGCAAAAGCAGCATCAAACTGGGTTTCATCCGTTATTCGGCGTGTATAATACACCCATGCCTCTGCAACCCCTACAATCAGTATCCGCTGGTGTTGGGCCGTATCATACTGTTCCGTAAACGGCAAGGGATACTGCAGTTGATTGGGAGCCGAAATACGGCGGACAAACAACGCATCAGCCGGGTATTTGTAGTAAAAATGACCCGGACAAACAGGCACATGAGCCAACCGGATTAAGGGTTTTTCAATAGCAGCAAAAGCCCAATTATGCGTACGTAATACTTCATCGCGTACCGGCTCATAAAAAAGCTGTAACCAACGTGCCCGTTCATTATCTTGCTTGAGAGATGAAATAGGTGCTTGTCCCAAATAACCTAATGCCATATTACAAATACTTGTAGATGAATACATATTTATCTCCTTTTTTAAAAAGTATTATTTTATAAATATTTTTTATTTATAAAATAAATTTTAATTTAAATCCAATAGCTCCAACTAAGAATGCACATGTCATTCCAACTGAAGTTATTCCAACTACTGAAATCATTTCTTTAAAATTAGATTCTTCCTTAAATACTACTTTATTCATTAATAGTAACATAGCTGATACCACTACTAAATATACTGCAATATATAAGAAAATTCTTATAAATACATCACCAAATGGTACTTCTAGACCACTTCCAATTGACATAAGTGAACCAAATCCACCTAATAATCCTGTAACTGCATTCATAAATTCATCTACAAATACATAGAAATATATTCCAGCAGAGGCAGCACATATAGCCATTAAAATAATCGCTAATACAAAGTTTGCTTCTGTAGCATATGCTTTTACAGTTTCAACTGGATTAACAAAAGTTCCTTTAACTACTTCTAATAAATTATTAACTATTTCATTTGGTAATTTGGGAATATTTATATAATTTAAATTTGCTGAAGATAAATTTGATTCTATATCTTCTTTGATTGGGAATATATTACTATTATTTCTTGGACTTGAAGGATTTAAAGTTCTGTTTTGATTTAGGTAATAATTATTTCTTTGAGTGAGGGGATTTATATATGAAGAAGAATTATTCAACTGCATTTGCCTTGATGAATTAATTTGATTA
>CALAFB010000011.1 GCA_937891135.1 uncultured Elusimicrobium sp. | reverse complement strand
GCGGAAAAGAAAAACTGCCGTATCTTTGCAGTTGGTTATTATTCGATAGTTGGGCTTAGATGTCCGACAGCCTTTCTTGTACCGCTACTTAGTTACTTACTTATATCGGGTGCAAAGATAGACGTTTTCGGGTAAACTACCAAACATTTTAGGCGAAAACGTCTAATCTTTAACTTTTTATAACAATTAAGGGTATTAGGTTATGCAGACAGAAAACGACGTAAGACAAAGAATTTCAGCG
Organism: uncultured Elusimicrobium sp.; assembly: GCA_937891135.1. Classification (GTDB taxonomy): domain Bacteria; phylum Elusimicrobiota; class Elusimicrobia; order Elusimicrobiales; family Elusimicrobiaceae; genus Avelusimicrobium. The sequence continues at coordinate 853 of CALAFB010000011.1, read as the reverse complement.
GTTTTTGCTGAATTTGGCGACACACAAAACGGATTGGCGGGCGGCGATTCTGCTACCCAAAAACGTCTAAACCGGCAAATCTCCCACGACGGCGCGATAACGGTAGATACCTTGTTGCTGATTCTTAACGCCCATACCGACGTATCGGCTGAATGGCTGTTGCGCGGTATTGGTGATATGCGTACTTTGCCCGATGGCTTGGATAGCCCGGAAGATGTCGAAATAGCCAAACTTGAAACTACTATTGAAACCCTGTTGGATAGAATAGTAAAGTACAAAGCCCGTATCTCTGAACTCGAAAGGCTATTGCCTGAACAAAAAAGAAATGTCGGATAGTAGCGTTAATTCCTGATTACTAACTATGAAAAGGTACTTATTTTGGCTTACAGGGCTTTTGTTACTCGCCGGGTGTTCATCTGACGGCGACGATAAGGAAAGTACGCCTACAGGCCATTATATAGCCTCAACGGGTACGGTAATGCTAAGTGTAGAGGTAGCCAACGGCAAATGTTGGCGGGTAACGGCCTTTGATGCCGGTAGCCTCGTTAGCCAACTAACGGAAATCTCGACTACAGGGCAATACCCAAACTACACCTATCAGGGCGACGGCCTGACGCTTACCTGTTCTTTCGTAGATGCTAACCGATTCGACGCTACGGCTACGGGTAGATTGCAAAGGCGGTTTTCGGGCGACGGCTACGTAGATATATCAGGCCGCTATCAGTTTGCCCGCTACGATGGCGTGTTAGATGCCAACGGCGACGGGATATTAGATACCTATAATAAATAACGTGCGCGTATGAAAAGACTTTGCTTTATCTTGGTGTTTGGTCTGGCTTACCTGACGGCCAAT
>CALAFB010000010.1 GCA_937891135.1 uncultured Elusimicrobium sp. | reverse complement strand
CTATGAACGAAAAACCCGCTTTTAGAGAAATTGAACAACGCACCAACCCGCAAGGGGCGCGTAGCAATTTGCGGTTTAATCCAATGGATAACTCTGCCGTGTACGGGAAAATAGGGGATGCCATAGGCGCATTAGGCGTGGGATTAGCCAAAGCACAAGACAAATACAACAACCTTAAAATGCAGAACTTTGAGGAGCAATTAAACAACCAGTATAAGGAAATGAATAATAAACTGCTTGCCAGCCAAAACCCGGAAGAATATGATGCTATCGTCCGCGACACTCTTGCGCAAATGAAAACAAGCGGGAAAAACTATTTGGGGGACAAGTTATTTAATCAATGGGAGGCCGATTATGGTGGCAATTATTATGATGCCTTGCGTGCTGATGTTACCGGCCAAAAGATAGGGCTTTTGCAAAAACTTTCCTACCAAACTGCCCAAGAAACGGTAAGGCAAAAAGCCTATGATTACGGCTATGCACCCAAAGCGGCACAGGCACAAATGGATAACGATTTTAAGGCGTACTTGGAAATAAACGGATTTACGCCTATGCAAAAGGCGCAGTTGGCTAAACAATATGATACCCAAAAAACACAGGCCAATTTAGAGTACCTGTTGGATACTGACCCGCGCCAAATTGCCTATATGGATAAAAACGGTAAGATTATCAGCCCTATGGATGATAAAGATAAATACACCAACTTAACTATTGCTGAAAAAGTTGACTGGAAAAATAAGGCCTTGCGCGTACAAAAAGCCCAAAAAGACGCTTTGGAAAAAGGGTTATTAAAAGAGGAAGCCGGACAGTATGCTATTAACAAAGTGCGTGTTTTATCCCGTCTTGATGTGCTAAAAGAGCAAATCGGGCAAGATGAAGAATTAGACCCATACAAACTTTTCTCTTTTTTACAGCAAGTTAATGATTTTGCTACAAAACCCGAAACAGGGTACAAAAACCACAACGGAGAAATTGCCTACTATTTAGAGCCAAACGAGGCGTATTCCTATCAAAAGGAAGTGGCGAAGTATTGGGGCGAAGCATTGGATTCCATAGAAAACCAACCTAACGACAGTTATTTTTCCTACGGGCTTAAAGCAATTAACTTATTTTTCAACCAAGAAAAAGATTTTAACGGTCTAAATGACTTTGACAAAATGGATATAGTCCAAGAATACTACCGTCAAATGACAGCCGCCATGCCCGCTGATGTAATGCAGAGTAAGGCGGATATTGGATACCAAAAAGAAACGATGGACGCGGCGCGAACGGCTATACAATCCTTTGCCATGCGCAGTAAGAAATTTAACCAATATGCAAAAAATGTTATTCTAACAACCCCGCCGGAGATTAAAACCCGTACTATACCGAATATACAGTCTGGACCGGAAGAATATACTACCGTTAAACGCGGTACAGTTGCCGGTATTGGGCAATTTGATATGGATAAAGTGCTTAAACGATATGGAGGGCAAAAATGAAATTTACCCCTACTTGGTACAAAACTGATTTTACGGATATTCCGTCCTTCCAAGAAATGGAAGATATTACCGGCACGGCCTATGATGCGCAAGGGTTGTATGTTGGCCCCAAACAAAAGCCTAATATGCAACTGGTATTAGACCAACGCACTAAACGCCAATACTGGGCCCCACAAGAATATGACGATGATGCTGTTAAATATGGGGCTGCCAAGTTGGAAAAAGATTTTAACAGTAAAGAGTGGTGGGGCATGGTTCATGACCCGCACTTGTCTGGTGGGCAAAAAATATCTACTGCCTATATTGAAACCTTAAAACAGGCGGGTAAATTCCTTGCCAAAGCCCCTACGGAACTTGTAGCGGGCGTTACGGGGCTTACGGATGCGGTGGGTATAGATGCTGGCAACCTTGTCAAAGCGGCATTTGTACAGGCGAATTTGCCAACTTATTTGGCTAGTTCGGTGGCGCGTAAAGGAATAAAAGCAACGGCACAGGACTATTTACAACTATTCAAAGATATTAAAACTCCTTCCGGGCAAATGGGCAGTACGGCTAGTTTGTACCGTGCATCCGCCAAGAATTGGGAAAATACGCTTGATAAGTATTTGCCCGATGTGGATGATAATATACGCGCTCATTCCACGCTTGTAACTATCGGTAGTATGGCCGGACAAATTGGCGGAAGTTTGCTTTTGGCTGCCGCTACAAACGGTGTAGGCGGGCTTACCGCCGTTGCCGGTGTATTTGGTAGCCAACAGTTTTACAATATCCGCGAAGAATACTTACAAAAAGGATATAGCCTAGATAGTGCTAATATCTATGCCGGTTTGGCTGCCATAGCGGAAGGTGGTTTAGAGGCGGTTGGTTTTGAGAAATGGCTTAAATACGCTACCTTAAAACCAAGCCTACGCAACCACTTAATAGCGGGGCTTATGGAAGCCAGCCAAGAAGCAACACAAACAACCGCCGAAGAACTTATTACCAATTTAAGCGGCGTGCGTGAAGAAACGCTGACGGAAATTTTGGCACAAATTGCTATCTCTGCCGTGGCCGGTTTTGTGCCGGGGGCTGGGATTAGCGTGGCGAGCGGTGGCCTTGGAGTGCGACAAGAAAAGGCGGCCTACGAACTTAATAATGCGATTAAACAGTCCTCTAGTGTCCCTTCATCCGCACAAAGCAATGAAAATATCTCTACCAGAGAAGGAGATTTTATTAAGGGAACGGATACTAAAACCGAATTGCAACTTGCCAAAGCCAATAAAGGAAGCAACCCGATTTATGAGACCGTGCGTAACATTGCCAATGCCTTTGGCATAACGGAGGAAAAAGCCGTTGATGCTTTTTACGCTTTTGCCCGCAATGAAGCCGTGCAAGGGCGCATTGGAGAGGAACTGTTGGAAGGGTTGGGTAAGCAGATGATAGCCTACAAAAACCAGTTGGCCCTACCCGATAAAACAGCAGATAAGGAAAATAAACAAGCGGCGCAAGATATTAACTTTCATTTAAGCCAAGAAGCGGCGGATGCGTTTAGAGATAATATCCGCAATGCAGCCAAACAAGCGGGCAGAAGCCAAGAAGAAGCCGATTTAATCGCCCAAAGCGAAGGACGCATTTATGAACATCTCTCAAATGAATTGGGGGAAGATGTGCAGCAGATTAAAGCGGTAGAGATTTCGGCTGTTCCGCAAGCGCGCGAACAAACGCAAATGACAACCGAAGAACGCTTGCAAGAAGCCGCCGCTATTGATGGGCAAATTGCCCAGTTGGAAGAAACAAAACGGCAATTAGCCCAAACGCAGATGAAAAATAAAGAATTGACTACCCGAGAGAATGGCCCTGCTATTGCCAACCGTGATACTCAAATCACTCCTGTTAAAGTGCAACAAGCCGTACCTCATTTTGATACCATAGCACAATTACGGGAATATATTTTGAATGTTCTTCGTGCTAGTGGGGATATTGAAATCAAATCTGCTGGAACAATGCTTCACTTGGGAAAGCAACAAATTAGACGCGGGTTAAAACGCGGACGAAATGATACGCATAACCAATTTTTTGCCGATGTGAAACAAGCGGTGTCTAATGCGCAATATGCCGGTTTTGAAGAAGCAGACGAAAACATCCCCATGTAAAAGGGCAGGATGTATATTATACGGCCATACAAATTGGCACGGATACATACGGCATTGAGTTCAAAGCAGATGTTGCTTTACAACAAAAAGGCAATATCTTTAATTATGCCGGACATAAAGTGAAAAAAATAGAGACAGGGAAGAGACCAGGGACGAACCCCGTTCTTCAACCTGTCAGTTATAGTATAACGGATTTTGAAGAAATTTTCAAGAGCCAACCGGCCGCGCAATTAAGCACTTTGCAAGTTGGCTCTTCTACTAATAGAATAACAAACGAAGTGGAAAATGTCAAGGGGCAAATTGACGAAAAAATAGAAGGGTTAAAGCAAGAAAAAGATAATTTGCTTAATAGAGGATACTTCCAACCGGGCGAACTTCTCAATAAAATTACCCTTACTGGGCAAAGCGATATTACAACTGTCAAACACGAACTTATGCACCATTGGCGCGATATTGTGCGGGTTATGGCGGCGCGCGGTAACCAAAAGGCAATGGCTCTTAACCGTGCCATGGATAAAATCATTGCTGAAAATAAAGAATATGTAAAACAAGACCAAAACAAAGCCGAAGAAGTAATTACGGAAGCATACGAAGCGTGGCTGTATAGTGGGGTAGTGGCCTCAACCCAACAGGAACAAACCCTTTTTGATACCTTAAAACGGTATTTTCAAGCCGTTTATGACAGTATAAAAGATATTACGGGTATCCGTATTAACCCGGAAATTGATTTGTTTTTTAGACAAATGACAGGGCTTATGCCTATTCGTATTGCGGATGAAACGGCAAAGGCGCAAGAAAACAAAAAACTAACTGACCTAAAAAATAAATTTAGAGAACAAAATCCTACGGTAAAGGAAGGAGATACCGGCACTTTGACAGGTTTTTTTGTCCGCGAAGTTGTGCCGGAAAGTTTGCGCTCCCCCAATGCCGGAGAAATTAAGGAGCATGATATTGTCTTTGTTAAACGGGGAAAACGCTGGGAATTTAAGGAAGTTACCGGCATAGAGCCCGCTTCGTCCAGTTTGAAAGGAGACGGGTTGCGGCTTGGATATGAGAACAAGACTGTTTCCGCAAACAAAGTTTTTGTTCCTACCGAAGAATTTATTACCAAACGGCACAATGGCGGTAAAGACTGGAACTGGGGCAAAGTAAAAGAAATTATTTTGCAACGGTTAAATATAAGTAATACCGAGTTTGAAGATACAAGACATTGGCTAGAAATGGAAAATCCGCTATCTACCGTAGGAACAGCCATAGGGCCGGAAAATGGGCCGAAATACAATTACAAAGTTGTAAAGACGGAGCGTGCGGGGTTGACCCAAGCGCAGCGGGAACACATTGCGCAGGAGATTATAAACAATGTGGAAGGGAGTTTGTTTAGCCGTTTCAATGTAAAACGCAAAGATGCACAGCGACCTTATTCCGGCCAATACAACGCTTATTGGGTAGATGATGCGGGTAAAAGTACCACATTGCCGCAAAAGGCACAAGAACAAGATAAACGCTACCGTTCCAACCCGCAAGAGTTTATCAAAATAAACATACCGGGTAGCAAAGCAAAACTAACCGTGCAAAAAGACCCGCTTGCTATACGCGGATTATTTAAGGAATTGGGTATTTCCATAACTCCTAAAAAAGAATATGCGGCTGATAAACTGTTTCAACCCGCCTATGCCGGGGCAAAAGTGGACTTTGACAAGTTTTCTTTGGATGCTATTGGCACGGGTGAGGGCGCACAAGCGCACGGCTGGGGACTGTATTTTTCAAAACTTAAAGAAATAGCCGATGGGTATAGAAAAAGATTAACAGGCATAAATAAAAACTTCAGATACGACTTTTTTATTTACGACGGAGTGTACGCTCACTCCACTCTCCCAAAGGAACATCCCGCTTATACAGGCGAATACATAAAGAAAGACATGGTAACCCTCGAAGATGTGGAAATATCAAAAGAGGAATACGATAAAGCGTATAAGGCGGCTTATGACAAATACCAAAAACGTGGCCAACTTTACGAGGTGGAAATCCCGGAAAATGATGTTCTTTTGGATGAACAAAAATCGTTTGACGAACAGTCGGAAAAAGTACAAAAGGCCCTAGAAAAAATAGCCAATGACTTTGGCGTGCAGGTAAAAGGGAAAGTACAAGCAGGAATAAATTTCCACGATATAACAGGAAAATATGTATATAACAAACTTGCCGGTATGGTTGGCGGACAAAAGCAAGCAAGCCAAACTATGCTTGCTTATGGCATTGAAGGCATTACATACGACGGCAAATATGACGGGCGTTGTTATGTTATCTTTAATGACAAGGCGGTAAGAATACAACAGACTTTTTACCAAACCATTAAAGCCCAGCAAACCGGCTCCAAGGCGGCGGACGATAAGCCAAGCAAGGAGCAGATAGCAAGCGACTTGCAGACTATCCGCAATAACGGAGTGGAAAAGTACGAGCCAAAAAGCAAGTTAGGCGAGAGTATAGGTAATTTTGGCAAGCATATACTTCTTACGGTGCGGCAACGGGCTGGCGCGATTGACCCTAAAATTAAAGCATTTTTTGATAAATTGGACTATTTTCAACCCAATTTAGAAAAGAAATTTGCCAGCAAGGCCAACGGCTTTATTAAAAAATTTCAAACTTTAACAGAAGAAGAAAAGAACGAGTTTGACTATTATGTGTATAACCAATGCCATGAGGAATTGGATAATTTCTTAAAGGATAAAGGTATTTCGCAAGAATACCAAGAGGTACGCCAACTTCTCAATTTCATTTACGCTATCAGTAATCAAGCGGGTATTGATATGGGATTTATTAGTGAATACTTCCCTACATCCATGATAGACTACGGCGGTTTTTTGGATTATTTGAAAGGTACGGACAAATGGAGTTATATTGCAAAATCTCTCCAAGAAGCCGACCCACAAGGGCTATGGAGTGATAAAGAAAAAGCCGAAGCCATAAACAAACTATTGCGCGGATACAGTTTAGACCCCGTACACGGCCCTAAAAACGCCAAAGAACGGAAGATTTTATATAAATCCCCGGAACTTATGCGCTTTTATGAACATAGCGATGTGGCTCTGATTAAGTATTTGCAGGGAATGAGCCAAGCCATTGCCATAAATAAAGCGTTTGGAAAAGGCGGCGGATTTGATACGGATGCTACCATCGGGGCTGTTGTGTTGGATTTGATTAGTAGCGGTACGATTACGCATCAAGAAGAAACCGAAATAAAACGACTTCTTAAAAGCCGTCTTTCCTACGGGGCAACGCCGGAATTTATTGCTATGGTTAAAAATGTGGGTTATTTACAGACGATGAATAACTTTACATCTGCCATTACGCAACTTGGAGATTTATACGCTCCTTTCTACAAATACTCTTTTGGCACAGCCTTAAAATCTATTTTTGGCAAAAGCGAGATTACAAAGAAAGATTTGGGACTGGATAAAATTTGGGAGGAGTTTGCCGATAATAGCAAAACGGGCGTTGCCGTTGAAAAATTATTCAAAGCGGTAGGGTTGGATGCATTAGACAGTTTTGGTAAAAATGTGGCTATTAACGCCAGTTGGCTAAACCTCAAAAAACAAGCGGACAAAGGAGATATTGACCTAGTAAGCCGCTTGGCTTATACCTTTGGCAAGGATGCCCAAAGTGTTCTCAAAGATATTAAAGCGGGCAATATAACTGATAATGTAAAAATCCTTATATGGGCCGATTTGGCCGATACCCAACCTATCGGCCGAAGCGGCGTACCGACAGGGTATTTAGATAATCCACATGGCAGATTATTCTACCAACTAAAAACTTTTACGCTAAACCAAATTTCTTTATTCTATGCCGACAGTTTGGTAAATATCCAAAAAGGCATTAAGTATAAGAACAAAGAACAATTCTTAAAAGGGGTTGGCAACGGCTTTAAGTTGCTTCTCCTTCTTACCGCAGGGAACGCCACGGCAGATATATTAAAAAATCTTGTCATGGGGCGCGATATTGATATTAGCGACACAGTTATCTCAAACTTGTTATGGAACATCGGTGTTTCAAAATACACCTTCTATAAGGGCAAGAGAGACGGCTATGTCCGTGCTATTTTTTCAAGTTATTTAATGCCGCCGCAGGTAAGCGCATTTGATGATATTCAGTTAGATTTTCGCCGTATTTCTTCGGGCAAAAGAAAACTCAAAGATACGGCTATAGTAAATTATTTCCCTTTTGGGCGCGCCTATTATTGGTGGTTTGGCGGTGGCCGGACGGCTGAAAAAGAAAAAGCCGCCAAAGAACGGAAAGCAAAACGCCCCAAAAGAAGAAATAAAAAATAACAAAGGAGAGTGAGAATTATGGCATTTATGAAAGGGCCACTCGCCAGCGAAAACAGGGCTGGCATGGTAAAACTAGCAACAGTTGAAGAAGTGCTTGAAGGAGCGGACACAAACAAGGCCGTAACACCGGCGGGCGTGAAGGCGGTTATTGAACAAGCCGTTTCGGCTCCGGCGGCGATTACAAACCGCTCGTGTGTGCGTACGGGCAACTCCTACGCACTAACGTGGAATGACCCCGCAAACGATATTTCCCGCCCCGCCTGTGTGTGGGCCGGAACGCTTATTGTGCGTAAAGAGGGCAGCTTCCCTACCAGCCCCACTGACGGGGATATTGTGGTAGATAGTACCACGCGCGACGCATACGCCAGCACAGCCCTGGTAGATACGCCCGCCGAAGCAGGGGATTATAAGTACCGCGCGTTCCCGTACAGCACGGGCGGTGCGTACAGCAACTCGGCCGACAACAACTTTGACCGCTGGGTTATCGGCTACCGCAAAACGCTAACCGAAAGTGCGCCCGATTACCGCATCAGTTACCTGGGCACGATTGCCGCGTTTACACCTGGGCGCATGGATTTTGCCGAGGGGGCCTTTAACTACGGCTCGTGGGTAAATACGGAGATTTTCTCGCAAGAGTTTATCCGCCCGTGTATGCTCTACAACAGCGACGCCGCAGACGGATTAAACGGCACGGTGGCGTATTATTTGGACCCCGACGACCACACCAAAAAATTCGGCAGCGAGGACGCCAGCGACGTGAGTAATACAGATTTCCCCGGCAACGCCATGGTGCAGGTTAAGACCATTTACCGCAAGGTAGTGGTGGGCGACGGGCACGTTGACAAGTATTATTCCAACGTGAAAGTGGATGACGACTACGAGTGCTATAACTCTAAGCAAGCCGACGGTACCTATGCCGAGTACTGGTATGCGCCGATGTTTATGGCCTCGCTCATTGACGGCAAATTCCGCTCCCTGGCCGGGCAAACGCTTAACAAGAGCAAAACCGCCTCGCAAGAAAGAACATACGCACAAGCAAACGGCGACGGCTGGGACATGGAAACCTGGGCCGACGACCAATTCTTCGGCGAAATGACCGAACTGCTTATCGGCAGTACCAGCGCACAGTCCAAGATAGGCGAGGGTGTAACTTCCGGCGGGGAGGCCTCTTTGCTGGCCACAGGGACAACGCTTGACAAAGGTATGATGTACGGCTCCACCTCTACCACCGCAGCCGTAAAGGCGTTCTACCGCGAGAACCCCTGGGGCAGCCAGTGGCGGCGTATGGTGGGCGTTTTGTTGGTGGACGGCGTGTGGAAAGTGAAAATGACTAAGTCCACCGTGGACGGCTCCGAGGCCAATGATTACAACTTCACGGGTACGGGGTATATTACCCTGGACGTGCCCGCACCGTCCGGCACTTCCGGCGCGTACATTAAAGACATTACGCAAGCGGGCCAGTACGGCAGTTTCCCCACTGTGATGACGGGCGGGACCGAAAGCACCTACGAGTGTGATGCTTGCTGGTTTAGCAACAGCGGTACACGGGTTCCGCTCCGTGGCGGGAGCGCGGTCAATGGCCGTCTCTGCGGCCCCGCGTACTTGAGTGCGGACAACGTCGCGACCGACGCGCGCTGGAGCTTCTCGGCGGCTCTTTCTTATCACCCATAAGGAGGGGGACGGGGGGATAACCTCCCCCCATGCCGCTTTGGCAGTTAAGCAGTTTTGAATTGCAAGGGGATAAAAGTATGAGCCGGGTTCCGCAACGTGGCGGGAACGCGAACAATGGCCGTAAATGCGGCCCCGCGTACTTGAATGCGAACAACGACGCGACCAACGCGAACTGGAACATCTCGGCGGCTAATTCTTGTTAAAGAAAGTTTTACCAATGTATTTTTATTTCCGCGCCCCTAGGCGAAAATTACCGCAAAGGAACGGGTTAGTAAGACGCTTTGAAAGCCCGTTAGGAAAACAAGAAAGATGAAAACATATAAGCATTTGTTTGAGCAACTTGTTACAACCGAAAACATATCACGCGCGATATGGCGTGCCTCGCACGGCAAGCAAAAGCGGCGTGATGTGCAATACGTATTACAAAACCGTATTTACTATGTACGGGCAATTCAATACATGCTGCGCCGCCAACTGTGGCAGCCGCGCCTGCACGACGCCGAGGAAATAAACGACGGCGTGCTGCTTAAAAAACGGATTATCGTAAAGCCGGATTTTATCTACGAGCAAATACTACACCACGCGCTTGTGCAAGTGTTAAAGCCCTTGTTTGTGCGCTCTATGTATGCGTACTCTTGCGGCAGTGTGCCCAAGCGCGGCGGTGTATATGGCAAGAAACACCTTAGCAAATGGATACACAGACACCCCGCGCATGCCAAGTATTGCGCCAAGGGCGACATCCGGCACTTCTTTCAAAGCGTTTCTATGGAGCGCGTAAAGGAAAAACTGGCCCGCAAAATCAAAGATAAACGCTTTTTGTGGGTATTATTTACCGCCATTAGCAACTGCCACGCCCGCTTTAAGGGGCAACTTATCTATATGGGCCTGTGCATTGGCTACTACACCAGCCAATGGCTTGCCAACTGGTTTTTACAGGATATGGACTACTTTGTAAAGCAACGGCTTTTCGTGCGTTGTTATTACCGCTACGTGGATGACTTTGTTATGGTGGATAACAACAAGCGCAAACTACACAACGCCATTTGTGCCGTGCGCGCCTGGCTGGTGCGCGCAGGACTGGAACTTAAAAAGAATTGGCAGGTATTCAAAGTGGCCGAACTGACCCCGAAAACGGACGGCGTGCGGCTGCTGCCGATTATCGGCCGCGCCATTGACTTTATGGGCTTTGTGTTTTACAAAAACAAAACCGTGTTACGGCGCAATATATTTTACCGCGCGTGCAATAAGGCGCGCCGTGTGGCCTGTGCGGCCGTGCAGAACTGGTTTATTGCCACCCAACTGCTCTGTTACCTGGGGTGGTTTAAGCACAGCAATACTTTCAATGCGCTTAAAGAGCGCGTTACAAATTTGGTAAATGTGGCGGGGCTGAAAAAATTAGTTTCCGCACACCAATTAACACTAAATAAGGAGGCATTAGCCGTATGTTAAAAATTGAATGGAAAGACAGCGAAAGTATGGAACGACCCGCCGAGGTGGATGAAACCTCCTCTGCGTATGTGGTCTATATGCGTAAGGACATTGCCGAGGTGGCCGTCCCCGCCACAGACAACGCACCCGCCACTGTGAAATATGTGTACAAAGAGGCCGTGCTTACTAAGGCCGATTATGCACTTTATGCCCTGGCGAAACAAGTGGCCGCCGAAATGCTGGCCGCCGCACAGGGGGCGTAAGTATGCGCATGCCATTGGATAAACCCGTTCCGCAAGACGGTGTAGATTTGGAAGAAACACAAAATGCCTTAAAAATTACTATGTACCGAGATATAAGGAACGGGGAAATGCCAACGGCGGATATTGTATGTTTCACAATGCCATTAGGTAGCGTGGAAAAAGTGGATATTTTGGCCCACTTTGATTATTACTTCACAAAAGCAAAAACATTAGAGGATAGTATGCTATGAGCGCGTCTGTGATTATTTCGTTAGTTGGGTTGGGCATTAGTGTTTGTGTTAATCTCATAAGCATTGGCGTTTTTATTGGGCAGATGAAGGGGTTTAGGGAACTGATAGAGTATCGGTTTAAGTCGTTAGAAACCAAACAAGATAAATATAACCACCTTCAAGAACGCACAATAAAAAACGAGAGTAGCGCAGCAAGTGCGCACCACCGTATAGACACATTGGAGCAACGGTTAAATGCAAATCCAAATTAAA
>CALAFB010000009.1 GCA_937891135.1 uncultured Elusimicrobium sp. | reverse complement strand
GGACTGCCGACCTTTGGTGCCGGGCCGACCCGCAGCTTCGCTGCATAAGGCGGCATTATGTGCACAAGGTAAAACAAAATCAAATTAAATCAACTTAATTTAATAGTTTTGAGCAGGTTACACGGGAAAATTATTTGATTTTGATTGACACGATTTGCGGCCGTTTTTGTTACTATGTGCATTTTTTGTTACTCGTTTGTTACTCGTTATCGAAATTATTGCTATATTTGCAACCAGTAACAACAACAGTATGGCAAGACCGAAAAAGACCGCCACGGCCAAAGAGCCCGTAACCGTGCGTTTCAAGGAACTTTCCAAGGGCCGGAAATCTATCTACCTGGACATATACCGTAACGGCGTACGCAGCTACGAGTTTCTAAAGCTGTACCTGGAGCCGGAACGGACGCCAGCGGAACGCGCTGCCAACTCCACCGCCAACCGCGTCAAACTGGACGCCGCCAACGCCACGAAAGCGGAACGGGTACGCGAAATCATAAACGGCGAAGCAGGCATAAAGGACAGCCAGCGCGCAAAGCGCTTGCCCTTGCTGGAGTACATGGACATACGCAGGGAGCTTGCCAGCAACCACGCGGAAGCGACCGGCCGGAAGCGCAAGAGCAGCGCCGGATCCATAACCCTCACCATGCAGCACTTAGCGCGCTATATTTCGCAGAAGTACCACCACAAGGTAATAACGCTTGCTGACGTGGACAAAGACTTCTGCGCCGGTTTTCTTGAGTACCTGAAGACCGCCGACGTATACAACCACCCCGGCCACAAGCTGGCGCCGTACACCCAGTACACCTACCAGATACAACTTTCCGCTACACTCAACAAGGCGGTACGCGAAGACCTTATTGTCCGCAACCCTATGGCCGGAGTTGACCCGGCGCAGAAGATCAGCCAGCCGCACCCGGAAAGACCCTATCTAACCGCCGAAGAGGTGCAAACCCTGATAGACACCCCTTGCAGATTGCCGGAGGTGAAAGCAGCTTTCCTCTTCGCCTGCATGTGCGCACTGCGTATTAGCGACGTACGTGCGCTTACCTGGGGGAAAGTACACACCGGCGGCGATGCCTGGCAAGTTGAAACCCGGATGCAGAAAACACAGCGGTTGCTGTACCTGCCTATTTCGGAGGATGCCCGCAGGATCATGCCAGACCGGGGCGATAAGGGGCCGGAAGACGCCGTTTTCACCCTGCCGAAATCAGACAGCCAAGTTAACAACGTAGTAAAGAGTTGGGCCAAAAAAGCGGGTATCACCAAAGACGTCACCTTCCACTGCGCCAGGCATACGTGCGCTACGCTAATGGTGTGGCGCGGGGCCGACTTATACACCGTTAAAGAAATGCTGGGGCACAGCGACATAGCCACGACGCAGATTTACGCCAAGATCGTAGACCAGAAAAAGCGCGACGCGGCCAGACTTATGGACGGACTTTTCAACCTGGACAAATAGCTATGCAAAAAATACTTGAAGCGTTGAGGATCGAGCCGGGCGCCGACGTTACGAAGCTGGCCAGCAAGTACGCCGCCAGGGCGAAGCGGGACGGGTACGACCGGCAGCGTATTAAGACCGACCTGGAAGCAGTCTTGCAGGAACGCGAGCCGTACGCCCGGCACCTGGGAGCCCTGGAAGACTTCGACGGCCAGCCGCCCGCACGGCTCACTGAAACCGTCACCCAGTTAAACCGGCTTTTTAATGCCCTTTGCCGGTACTTAGCGGCAGCGGGGTACAAGATATACACCCCGCACGAGAAAGCCCAAATACGGCTAAAATACGGGGTAATGCCGAAGCGCCTGGAGTTGATCAGCCGCCCGAGCAAACAACCCAGATACCTGCAACCGCTGGAAGAAAACCAGATTGCAGCATATTACCAAGTGCTTTGCAGGGAGCAGAAGTATTTTTCGGGCGAAATTAGCGCGTTTAAGTACTACTTTGGTACAACTGACCACCCGACCGCCGAAACGCCGCCAGAGCCGCTAATTTGGGCCAAATCCACGGCTTTACTGGCCTACTTCGCTATGCACTTGCAATCACGAGCCAAAGGCAGCAGCGAATTTTATGACATGGCCCGCTTTGCCAGTGCTTTCCGGCTAAGGGACGGCAGCAGTATAAACGCCGCCAGCCTGAAAAGCGCAGCCAGCAAGATAAACAAGCACCGCCGGGCCACCCGTGGCGAAGCTGAACTAAAAGCAGCCTTAAAAGCAGTTGAAGATGCAGAAAAACACCTTAATACCCAAACAGTAGTAACAACTTAAAACCCAAAGACATGGACAAACAATTTTTCAACGAAGCCGCCGACACTTGCGGACTTGCTATTGACTTAATTATTTCGCTTTGGCCCACCAACAGCACAGAGTATGACACGACAGTTAAAGAAGTACTGTCTAAGCTAAACTATCTTAAAGATGACATGATAGAGGCAGCAGGGCAGGCGCTATAACCGGCCAAAACCCCACTGAACGCCCACGGCTAAAGTATTACCCGCTTTGGCCGTGGGCTTTCTCGTTTGATTTAGCCTGATTTTAGTTTTTCCTTTGTGCCAGGTTGTTAAACCGTTGCTGAAAAGCGAAGGCCGTACCACCGATAAACAGTCCCTCTTTTGGGGTACGGCCTTTTTAATGAGGACAACAAAACAGTATACTATGCACGAAAAAGAAATTTACCGCCAAGCGGTAGTAACGGCACCAGGGGAAACACCCGGACGTAATTTCCTTACGCTGGCCGAAGCGGCCGTCTTCCTCGGACGCAAGAAAAGCTACCTTTACCGGCTTACGAGTACCGGCCAGATTCCGCACTACAAAGACGGAAGCCGATTTGTCATGTTTGACCGTGCCGAGCTTGAAGCCTGGCAGCGCAGCCGGATGCAGTATGTACCGACCCGGACGGAGCAGGAACAAGCCGCCGCCGCCTACTGCGCCAGAAACCCACGATAAGGCATGGCAAAGCAGAAAGTAATACGGTTTGACCTTTGGCCGGATCACAGCGACGCAGGCGGGCATGACGCCCTGCCGTGGCTGGACTTGCGGACGCCACCGCCACCGCTGGAGTATTTGTTTACCTACCAAGGCGCGCCGATGATAGCAGCGGCTAATTTCCACTTGTTTAAGGGCGAAGAGAAAGCAGGCAAGAGCGCGGCCGGCCTGGCGCTTATAGTGGCAGCGCTAAGCGGGTCTTTCCTGGGGATTACACCCAGCCGCGACGGCATTTCCGTCTTATGGATCGACACGGAGCAGGACGCCAGCACCCTCTTTGAGAAAGTGCAGGCAGCTGCCGCTATGGCCGGACTTACCCAGATGCCGGAAGACCGCGTAAGGGTTATGACCTTGCGCGGATGCGGGGGCCCTGCCGACGCCCTGGACAAAGTTGTCAGGGGCTACGCGGAACACCCCGCCGACCTGGTATTTATTGACGGCGTGGTAGACTTATGCGAAGCCCCAAACGACGATGAGAAAAGCCGTGAAACCTGGCGGCAGATTGAACGGCTTGCCGTGCGCGGCGCTGCCGTGCTGGGGGTTATTCACACTACCTATGCCACCGAAAAAGCACGCGGCCACCTGGGCAGCATCTTGCAGACCAAAGCGGGGGAAATCTACCTGGTAGAAAAGCCGGAAGGCGGCACCACGGCCACCTGGAAGCAGACGCGCAGCCGGTTTAAGCCGGTGGACAGCATAGAATTTGAGTTCCAGGATAATTTCCGTATAGCGGCCACCGGGCAGGAAAAGACGTTTACGGAAGCAGAAAGCTATGCGAACATGTACCGGCGTTTTGCCCCGCTGTTTGCAGACGTGGAACAGATGCGGTACAAAGAAGTTGTACGGGCTTACATGGACTACCACGACCGAAAGGAAAGCGCAGCCAAGAAAGCCGTATCTTTTGCCGTGGAATTACGAGTACTGGAAAAGAGCATGGACGGCAGCACGGTTTACTACTCACTGCCGTTTTCAGGCGTTACACCAAATAACGATGAAGACAGTATATAAAGCCGGATGCGCGGAGGTGTAAAAAGGGGGCCCCCTCTAAAGAGGGGGGCACCCCCCTAATTACACCACCCCGCGCCAAGTGTAATTACACCACGATTACACCACCGTTACACCATTACACCAAATTATGAAGCAGTCAATTTTTAACACGCCGGTTACGCTGATGCCGCACTACAAGTGCGACAGCAGCGAGCAGTCTACGATTCCCCTGGGACGTGCCTTGCTGTCTGCGAAGTGGCGTGCGCAGGTGGAAGCCGTCAGAGCCGAGAAAGACCCCAAACGGCAGCAGGCGCTAAAGCACAAACTGCCGTGCTTTACTCCCTCGGGAACGTTTGACCCCGTGAGCGACGCCGGGCTACTGGCCCACTCGGGCTATATCAGTATTGACATAGACGCGCAGGACAATACCGACGTAGCGGACTTTGCCAGCCTGAAAGACAAAATTTCCGCTGTGCCGTACGTGCTTTACTGTGGGCTTTCCTGCCGTGGCGCCGGTTACGTGCTTATTGTGCCGATAGCAGACCCGGCAAAGCACCGTGACCACTTCCGGGCCCTCCAGGAAGACTTCTATAAGTGCGGGCTTGTAGTAGACCCTTCCGGCATTAACGTAAGCCGGAAACGCTTTGTTAGCTATGATCCAGACCCGTATATTAACACCGGCGCCAAAGTGTACTCCTATGCCCTGCCGGAAGACTACCAGCCCACGCCGGTACGCAACTTCACCGATGCGGAAACGCTTGCCGCCCTGGATGCCCTGACCGGCCAGATAGAAAGCCGAAAAATAGACATCACTTCCGACGGCATGCCCGGCAGCTATGAGCGTCTTTGGCTGCGAGAACTGGCCGCGCTGGCTAATTGCATGGGCGAAGACGGCCGCGAGTACGCGCACCGAATTTCGTGCTATTACCCGGGTTACACGCATGGCGAAACCGATGAAAAGTTTACCAGCCTACTGCGCAGCCCTATGGGTAAAATCCAAATGGGAACGCTTTTCTACCTGGCACGCCAGGCCCTCAACGCCCACGACTTCGACGATTTGTAAAGCTTATGAGAAGGGAACGCCACCGCATAAACATAACCCTGCCAGTGGAGGAATACGCAGCCGCTGAACGCCTGGCCGTCGCTGGCGGCTTTAAGAACGTTTGCGCTTTCACACGCGCCTTGCTGGCGCAGGTATGCAGATACGCAGAGCAGCAGCGGATGACGGCGCAGGAACTTGCCCGCCAGCCTACCACCGTGACGGAAGAAATTGCAGACATGTTTAGGGCCCTGGAGTGCTTAGACGCAGCCACCCCCAAACAGCAGAGGGCAATACTATACGCTAACGAAAAAACACCGGATTATGAAAAGTAAGAAAAGCCAGAAAGAGCAGAATTTTTTACGCGAGATGCGGGCAAAGAACGGCCTGCATTACTTCCAGGCAGAAACCCGCCAGCGCGAGCTCTCCCAGATGCAGGCCAGCAGCCGGAAGCGTGCCAAGCGGCAGATTGCCGAAATGAAAGAAACGGCCAACAAGAAACCCCTGGCATGATGCGGCCGGAAGCTTATAAGCACGGCCAGCAGGCCCGCGAAGATTACAAGTATAAGGCAGAGCGCAGGCACCGCGAAGCGGCACGGAAACGCAAAGCAGCAGCCAAACGGAGCGCACGCCAAAAGAGTAAACAGCTATGACAAAAGAAGAATTTTTAAGAGAGGCAACCCTCGCCGGGGACAACGCCGCCGGAAACATACACACGCCAGTACGCTACAGCGGTTATATGCAATCCGGCCTTTCCTGGCAGTGGGTTGAGCTACTAACAACGGGGCTGACGCGGGAACACTATACCAAAGATGGCGCGCGTATCCCTCTTGTTGTTTTCGCAGTCATGACCACCCAGGAAAGTGGCGAATACGTGAGCAAGGTAGGGGACGTTTGGCACACCTGGACGCGAAGACAAACATTTGACATAACCCCGCTATACAATGGCAATAACCCGGAATGCAGGGCGAACACCGGGACCTCTTGCGACGTGCAGGATAACGGCATAGGCATAACCTTGCGGAATGGCCGCTATTTCTTTGTGCCGTACAGCCTAATAACCGATGTGTATAGCTGTAATATGCCAGAGTATAATTTACCAGCTGATTGGGGATATTGGGAAGATTATAGACCATGCTAAACCAGGAACCCCCGGGGGGTATGTTTTTTAAAAGGGGGTAGGCCCTTTCTAAACCTCGCCCCCAGTCCCGAAAAACCGGAAGCGATTTTTTGGATTTGCGGAACTTCTACCAAAAATAGACATTTATCGTGATTTACTTAAAGTAGTACTTTATATGAAAAAAGAAGTGATTTTTGACAGTTTTTTTGACGAAATCAGGCGTAAAAAGCTTGAATCTTGCCTTCCGGCAGCGGCCGAAAGGGTGACGGCAGCAGGGGAAACCATACGCGCCAACTTTCCCTCGCTGACCTGGAATAATTTGTTTGTGCTGGTACTGGCCTATGAGCCAGGCGCACGTGGGTATTTGTACCGGCTGGCCCAGCAGGCCGCAGCAGACGCCGCCGGGCTGTCTTGCCGGTGGGAGATTGAAGACTACCAGCCCGCCGTGGTAAACGTTATCTTGCCGGACACGACCGACCACCCGCAACTGGACGAAGAAACCAGGCTGAACCGTAAACTGATAGAATTGCAGACCCGCCAGATACGGGCCGGTTTGTGGGCACTGGACGGCTGCGCCTTCCTGGAGGACTACTGGCGTACCGGCGTGATCAGCATCGACGGAAGCGGTAAAACCCAGATAGCCGAAGATGCGGCCGCACGCCTGGATGATTTTTGCACCCTGACAGCCCGGACGGAACGGCAGGCGGCAGCAGTGGCCGAACTTAAATTGCAGGTAGAGAGCGCACCCGACGAAGTGACACGCGACCGGCTTACGGGCTTTACCCTGCCAGTGCGTACTTCGCCGAAGTTCTACAACAGTACCGGGCTTACGGCCTACACCGTGGAAGACGTTGCCAGGGTTATAGGATGCCGGCCGTATCAGGTTGCAGGCTTGCGGATGCGGGTACGGCACCCGGAACTGTACCGAACCAGTATTGACTCCAGGTATAGCAGCTACGATTTTACGCGCCTGGAATTGGCATTTATGGAGGGCTAAGGTATGACAAGTTTTTCTTTTGGAATCACCTTTGACGCGCTGGCCGCTAAGCTGGCCGAGCGACTGGCCGAGCAGCCCCAGAAAGGCGGCGTCGTTGAAATAGAAGCACGCGGCTACCGGCGTATACAGATAGCCCACGCGGCACCGGGGAAACCGCTTGTAAAGAGGTTTGAAGAAATACCGGCCGGGCTTATAGTCACTGCACGCGATTACAGCGAACTAATACCGTACTGTGACGTTTTCCGGGTAATGACAAACACTTATACACCGCTGGCCGTGGAAAAGTAAATTATTTTTTATATCTTTGCAGAAACCGCACTGATACGGGTTTTTGGTCTTGCTGGCCAGTTGTTACTACTCCCGTAATCAGCGCGGTTTTTCGTATCTTTTTGTTACTCGTTTGTTACTCGTTTTATTTTGTCACTCGGTAACGCGCTAAACCTCAACGGATTACAAAATTATTGTAGATAAGGCGGCAGGATGCTCGCACGGCACTGAAGCTGATGCGGGTGACGGACTCACGAAACTTGACGTCGCTGATGCGGGGCGGCACCTGGTAGAGGAATTGGGGGGCGCGGGGCCCCGATTCCTCTGCCAGGTGCGGGGCTGGCAAAGGGCCGGTGACGGACCG
>CALAFB010000008.1 GCA_937891135.1 uncultured Elusimicrobium sp. | reverse complement strand
AGTTGCCGTATCGTTAAAATATTGCGCGCTGTGCCATTTCGCAATTTTACCGAAGACACATTATCCACCATAAATTTCCCGCGTACATACAATTTATCTTCCATTCGTTCCACAGCCAACGGCCTACGCGCTAGTTTTTCGGTTATTTTCGGGCAACTGCCTAAATCGGCTTTTATTTGTTTTTCATCTAAAAATAGTGTCAAATAGTGCTTTTTATCCACACTTTGGCACACGGCCTTAATAATCCACACACCCATCTGTTTATCCGTTATGCCGATTCTATCGGCCAAGGGCTCTAATTCCTCCAAATCTGTTTGCCGGAGCATATCAAGCACGAAATTATCCAACTGCTCCACTGGTAAGTAATGCCCGCCTACTCCATTATAGTAATACAACAACTTCCTTCTATGGCTTTTGGAAGCAGTAAACCGGAATTTTTTCCCTTTATCATCGTATAACTTACCCGCTAAAAACGTCTTATGGAACTTATAGTGACAAAACGCATTGGGATCATGAAAACGTCGCCGGATTACCTGCTGGACCTGTTCCCACAACTCACGCGTAATAATAGGTTTATGCACCCCGTTATAAATTTTATTTTGCCTGTAATGCGTGATTTTGCCGAGATAAACAGGATTAGTCAGCATACGTTGCACGGTGTTTTTCGTAAACGGTTCGCCACCCCGCGTACGTTGGCTGTGTTTGGTAACCCATTTTTTGGTATGGATCCCCTGTTTATTTAGCCATTCAGCCACTTCAAGCATATTTTGCACTTCAAGATATTTTTGAAATACTTGCCGCACGATTTCGGCTTCCGGTTTATTTATCACCAGATGCCTGTCGTTAAGGTCATATCCTAAGGGCAAATTTCCTCCCATCCATAGCCCCTTGGCTTTGCTGGCTGCGATTTTATCACGCACACGCTCGGCAGATACTTCCCGCTCAAATTGTGCAAAAGATAAAAGCATATTAAGCGTGAGTTTACCCATTGAGTTACTCGTATCAAACGATTGAGTTATAGACACGAAGTTGCACTCATATTTGGCAAACTCCTGCATCATCTTATGAAAATCAAAAATTGAACGCGAAAGGCGGTCCACTTTATAGACAACAACTACCTGTATATTGCGCTCGCGGATTTCTTCCAAAAGTGCTTGCAAGCCGGGGCGCTCCATCGTGCCACCGCTAATCCCGCCGTCCTCAAAGGTTTTATAATACTCCCATCCGTTAAACGCCTGTGAAAGGATATAGGCCTTACAAGCTTCTTCTTGGTTTTGGAGCGAGTTAAACTCCATTTCTAACCCGCGCTCCGTGGATTTGCGGGTATATATCGCACAATTAATTCTGGGCATATTTTTTACCTGTTAATCCGAAGAATTTAGGGCCGCTGACGTGAGCGCGTACGATTTTCTCCGCCAGTGCTGTTAAATTGGGATATATTTTCCCTTCCCATTCGTAAGAATTTTCCCCTTTTACGGTCACTTGATACGTCCGACCTTTATAGGTTTTAGTCAGTATCGTGCCCACAGCCAACGCATAGCGTTTTTTATGCGCGTGCTCGATATACTTGTCTGGATTGCTCGCATACCGGTCAAGTCGTGTGACGTATTTTTCTTGTAATTGACAACGCTCTAGCTCGCATTGGATGACATACCATAGCGGGCGCAATTTGGCCTTTACTCCCTTTAACGGATAGGTATAAAAGGTTTCCCAATAAAACCGCAGTTCTTTGGGAGATAATTCTTTTAATTCTTCATAACTCTTGGGCAAGTAGCATTTTCTTCTCATGACAAAATATCCTTAATCTGATGGATTTTTTCCACCGAACGGCTTTGATTACAATAGGCCTTGGCTAAAGTTTCAAAGAATTTAGCGACTAACAAGACAATATCTCTTTCGCGAAAATTTCGGGGAGGCCGCCCAAGGGGATTACCCGAGCGGCCCTTTATAAATCGCCCCGAAGTGGGTGGCAGATGGCGCGGTTTCATTTGGTAAGCCCAAAGAATACATAACCGCTGATTTGACGCTTCACAATCGTCATCGCTACGCGCGAAATGCTTTTGAATACTTTTCCTTCGTATTCAAAGCCGTTTTCCAATACTTTTACTTCTATGGTTTTACCATGATAAGTTTTTGTAATGATGCTCCCCGGAGCTGGCAAGCGGTTATCGCGTGGCCGGACAGGCAGGTTTTCAAGCGTACTTTCTACATGAGTAATAGGACTAACTAGCCGCAGAACGGCGGGTTTTGCAGGCGCAGTTTTTGGTGTTGATTTTTTGGTTTTTTTCTTCATAACTTATCTCCTAAGTAAGTGGATTTTACTTCGTACTACATTCACGCTTACTATTGGGAGATAAGTCAAGTAAATA
>CALAFB010000007.1 GCA_937891135.1 uncultured Elusimicrobium sp. | reverse complement strand
AAAGAAAGGAACTATTGACTTTTATTTAACACATAATATATTATATGTTATATGGAAAATAATAATTTAATAACTAATATATCAGTTTCTAGTTTGATGGAAGATTTCAATCCTAAAACGTTGGCGCAAGGGATTGCAGCGCGTGTGCGGGTCAGACGGCTTGAATTAAACCTTACGCAACAGGCACTTGCTAAACGCTCCGGGGTTAGCCTGGGGTCTTTACAACGCTTTGAAAACCAAGCGGAAATATCCCTCAAGTCATTGTTAAAACTAGCCGTTGCCCTAAACGCTACCGCTGAATTTAAACAGCTATTTAGTGTAGCTAATTATCAACATATTGAAGAAGTAATTGCAAACCAGCAAAATAAAACCCGTAAGAGAGGCCGCAAAAATGATTAAACCCGTTCAATCTTTACAAGTATTTTATAATGAGCAGTTAGTGGGCACTTTGGCCTTGCGGCCTGATAATCTATGCGCCTTTGAGTATGACACAGCATGGCTACAACATGGCTTTTCCATTTCTCCCATTATGCTCCCACTGCAATCAGGTGTTTTTACCAGTAAGTGGGAACCGTTTGACGGGTTGTTTGGGGTATTTAACGATAGTTTGCCGGATGGCTGGGGGCGTTTGCTTATAGATAGACTACTTCGTCAGCAGAGAATCAATCCAGGCACTTTATCGCCATTAGATTGGCTGTGTATAGTAGGCCCTAAAACAATGGGGGCTTTAACTTATAAACCTACGCAACCTATCGGGCAGGATAATCAAGATAAAACACTGGCTTACCTAGAGCAAGAAACCCAAAAAGTATTGCATGATGAACCCAGCCAAGAGTTATCTTTATTAGCGGCCAAAGGCGGCAGTTCCGGCGGGGCGCGGCCTAAAGTACTATTAACTATTGATGGAGAAGAGTGGCTAATTAAATTCCGTAATACCCAAGACCCATCAAATATGGGCGAAATAGAGTACCAATACTCACAAATTGCTCGTAAAGCGGGGCTTATTATGCCCGAAACACGTTTGTTTGAAGGCAAGTATTTCGGTGTAAAGCGCTTTGACAGGCAGGGAAACAAGCGCATTCACATGCATACAGCTGCCGGACTATTAAATGCCGATTTCCGCATCCCGTCTTTGGATTACAAAACCCTCATTGAAACCACCTTGTTTTTAACGCGTGATGTACAGGAAGCGGAAAAGATGTTCCGCTTAATGGCCTTTAACGTAATTGGTAAGAATAAGGACGACCATGCTAAAAACTTCTCGTTTGTGTATGATAGTGGCCGCTGGCAGGTATCGCCTGCATACGATTTAGTGCCTTCTGAAGGCTTTAACGGACAGCATACTACCACGGTATTGGGGCAGGGCTTGCCTACCGAAAAAGATATGTTGGAACTGGCCAAACAAACAGGCCTTGAGCATAAACACACGGTGCTAATTATAGAACAGGTAAAATCAGCTTTTAAAGACAGGTAAGGCCTGTATAAGCGGACTTCAAAATATTTGCCAGACAATAATATTTGGGTAATGAAGAAAAAGCAAACGCAATTTGAAGTCGCACTTTACGATTTCAGGCCCCCGACATTTTGACTATACCTTTTACAAGTTTTTACTTTTAGGCCCCGAATTATGAAATTATTTTAGTAATACACTCCCAAATTATTTATTTTTATAATAATATTGGAAATATAATACAAATAAGCTTGATTTTTTGATGATTTTAGGGTAAACTATGGTAAAGGAGACTCTTAATGATACCCAGATCCCAATACCTAGACAAACTCAAACTATTTAAGGGTAAACAACTGATTAAGGTGGTTACAGGGGTACGCCGTTGCGGCAAATCCACCCTTTTTGCGTTATTTCAAGATTATTTGTTAAAAACGGGCATTACCAAATCCCAAATCCAATCGTTCAATTTTGAAGATATTTTTAATACAGAGCTGCAAAACTATAAGAAATTGCATCAATACATTTTGGATCATGCTGTCCCCAATCAAAAGAATTATATCTTTTTGGATGAAATCCAAAATGTGCCGGAGTTTCAAAAAGCAGTAGATAGCTTATATATCCGCGATAATTTTGATATGTATATTACGGGTTCTAACGCACATTTACTATCCGGAGAATTAGCCACCTTATTATCCGGCCGCTATGTGGAAATACAAATGTTACCGCTCTCGTTTGCGGAATATCTTTCCGCTCACCCAAATCCGACAAATCTATCACAATTGTATATGTCTTATGTGCAAAAAGGAGCGTTCCCTTACACGCTACAAATGCCTACGGAAGAAGCCGTAAATTTCTATTTGAAAGGGATTTTAGATTCTATTATCATCAAAGATGTCGTGGCACGCCATAAAATAGCAAATACTGACGAATTGTACCGTATTATTAAATTCTTATTTGATAATATTGGCAGTTTAGTATCTATGAAAAAAATCAGCGATACTATGACTTTCGCCGGTTATAAAATCTCCAATAAAACCGTTGAAAAGTATGTAATGGCCTTAGTAGAAAGTTTTGTGTTATACCCTGTTTCCCGCTACGATATTAAAGGAAAACAATATCTGCAAACAGGCGAAAAATATTATGTTGTAGATGTAGGGTTGCGCCAATCTCTCTTAAATAATAAAGGCAAAGACACGGGGCATATTTTAGAAAATATCGTGTATTTGGAACTCCTCCGGCGAGGATACAGGGTATTTATCGGTAAAGCAGGCACACAAGAAATAGATTTTGTAGCATTAAATGAACAAGGAACAGCGTATTATCAAGTTTCTCAAAGTGTACTGGCAGAAGAGACCTTAAAACGGGAATTGGAACCGCTGCAAAAAATTAAAGACCATTATCCCAAATATTTACTGACTATGGATTATTTGCCCGCCACAGATTTTGACGGCATTAAACAAATAAATGTATTGGACTGGCTTACACAAAATAAAAACCAAGTAATCAACTAATCAACTTACCGCAAAAAGAGTTCCTGGACAATAGAAGAACTTTTAATGCGTATCAAATTATCCTCTTCGCGCGCATAAGCCAGCAAATTCATACTGCCATACCACACTATTTCTCTGTCTATAACGGCGTAGTGTTCGTGCATGGTTGCTTTCGACTGTACCGTAATTCCAGCATCCTGCAAAAAGGCCAACCACTCTTTTACTTTCTCTGACCGGGAAGCAGGATATGTGTCGGCCGCCAACGTAACAACCGTGACATCAACGCCACGCTCTTGCGGATTTTGGACAGTTTGTATAAGTTTCTTAACTTGATATTCACTAACACGCGGGCTGGCAATAATAATCTCCTGCCGC
>CALAFB010000006.1 GCA_937891135.1 uncultured Elusimicrobium sp. | reverse complement strand
TGTGGATGGGTGGTAAACCGCCATTAGGGTATTACCGCAAAGATAAAAAGATATACCCGGACGAAGAAAAAGTGTCGCTCGTGCGCTCCATTTTTGAGAAATACATAGAGTTAAAAAGTACAACTTTAGTAAAAGAGTGGTTAGACAAACAAGGACATAAAATATCAGTTGGTAACTTAAATTGTATCTTGCGTAATAAAGCCTATATTGGCTTAGTAGGGCATAAAGGAACATGGTATCCGGGGGAACACCAAGGGATAGTTCCAATAGAACTATTTGAGCAAGTCCAAGCCGTAATAGCGGATAACCGCATTAATCGCCAACATTATGACCCTAAAAAGAGCCTTTTATCCGGCAAACTATATGATGATAAGGGTAATGCTATGAGTCCTAGCTGGAGTACAGGGTGTAGTGGAAAAACATACCGCTATTATGTAAGCCAAGCCATTATCCGCAAAGAGCCGGGTAAAGTGGGGAAAGTCAGTAAAGTCCCACTCTCGAAATTAGAACAGTTTATAGATAATTGGTTTAGTGAGTTTTTGAAAGACAAAACAAAAATTTATCCGTATATCCAACAGTTTGGAGTAAGCAAACAAAAAGAAATTATTAAGCAACTATCATCATATCCAATAGTACGAGATATAGAAAAATCACTTATCAAACGCGTTCAATTGCATACAAACAAGATAGAAATCACGCTATATCAAGAACAAGTAATTGAACTGCTTAACGCCATTTATGAGAATAGAGAAATGAGTTTGCTCAAACCCGAGAAACTAAAACATAAAACCACTTATACGGAAACATATCGTATAGGAACGGTAGCCAACGGGGCCAAGGTCATAGTGGGGCAATTTATCAAACCCCGAAAACAATCCAATAAAGAACTTATCAAAATCTTAAATCAGGCCTATACTTGGCACCAAGATATATTAGATGGAAAAACTACTCAAGAAATAGCC
This sequence comes from uncultured Elusimicrobium sp., assembly GCA_937891135.1. Lineage (GTDB taxonomy): Bacteria > Elusimicrobiota > Elusimicrobia > Elusimicrobiales > Elusimicrobiaceae > Avelusimicrobium. Next base: position 5,159 of record CALAFB010000006.1, on the reverse strand, counting down.
AATAGAGAGAAAGTATGTGTGCAGTATGTGCGCCGGATCCTTAATTTAAGTTTTTTATCGCCCAAAATCGTACGCTCCATCCTAAACGGTACCCAACCCGCAGACTGCACCCTCAAAAAATTGCTCTCTATCAAAACTTCAAATTGGCAAGAACAAGAGCAAATCTTCTATAAATAATCGTAAGTGAACGACTTCCTACCTACCCTTGTCAGCATAAAACGAGAATATTTATCAAAACGCGCACAAACCCGCCAAAAAACGTATGCTATCAGTGGTGCATAAAAAAATCCCCGTCGGGGTTTAACCCTAACGGGGATTTATGCTAATAATTCAAAACTAAAATACGGTGGGTGTAGTTTGGGTAGCACGGTGCTGATTTGTGGTGATGCAAAAATATACGTAATCTGGGAACTTAGACTGATATATTTAATTAAATTATAGTTAACTTTCGGCAGAATGAAACCCCAAATGAGAATGACGGAGTACAAATTCAGCAAATAAATTTGTACTCCGTAGGGGGCTAATAACACGTCGCTTGAGAAATAAGCCCGTTTGAGAGTTCTGACAATCGTTGGCAATAACCCGTTTTCGGTTCATTACAATCGACACAGTTCCAATTAAACTTTCCATTATTATGTACATAGCTTATACCGGTTATGAAAACGTTTTTTTTAGGCCTTATGCCATTGGTAGTTTTATATCCACCGCCGTCATTCGTTTCAACCCCTGTTCCTATATTCGGTTCAATGGCGGCCCTTGCTATGATTGCAAAGAACGACCAAGAACGTAAACAAGTAGCCAGCGGTGTATATAGCCTGATGAAGAGCGAATATGACGCTGTCGGCGGCGGGATTATTATGACGGGCGGCACGGTTGCCTTAGGTGTATTAGGTACGCAAGACGCATACGCGAAGTTGGAACGCTTTTTAACGGATGATACAATACCTAGTACGGCAGGTAACGTGTGGGAAGGAATAAACTCTCCTATTAAATCCAGTACACAAAATAGTTATAAGGCAAGCCGCAAAGACGGACGTTACTTAAACCGTATTAACGAAAAATTCTTATATTTGGATAAACAAGAGGCCAAAAAACAAGGTTTTTCTACTACGGCGTGGCAATCCCCGGCTATTCAATATCCTTATGCTAACACCTTGGAAGATGTGGGTGTATTATTAGGCCAACAAAGTGCCGAAAATGGGGCGGCGAAGCGGTTAGCTACTAAGATAGTGCAACAGGCCAACCAGTACGCTAAAAATGGGGAACAAATGGCGGCGGACGTGCATTACCCGGTAGTGGTGGGTATTATGGACGGCTGGCGGCAAATTAACCATTCTATGAACATACCTTCTAAAGAACTGATAACTTTACTTTATAAAGGAAATTGGTTTGATATTAACGAAGGAACCCAACGCCGCGTACACCGCAAAGCGTACGAGTTTGGCTTGCGGCGTAATATGGTGTTTGACCCGCCCGTTAAGAATAAACAAAAAGTGCAAGATTATATGACGTATGCTAAGGCGGAAACGGCCGCTTCCGTAGCGGACGTAGTGGCACAGTTTGTATTGTTGGATATGGTTATTACAAAGCTGCCTGCACTTGCAAAGGGTATTCCTAATGCGGTACGCTTCTTAAAACAGCGTTCTACGTGGGTAGGTACAAAGAATTTTATCCGTAAATTGCCGCGCACGTCATCCGTGCAAAAAGCCAAGGCGGGTACGCAAGCCATAGCCAAGCAGCCTGTTAAAGCCTCTGCTACACCCAAAGCAACTTCGTCGGCTAAGCCTAAAGTAAGCCAGCAAGCCGCAAAGCCGCGGGGAAGTGCCCAACAACCGCGCCAGACTATACAAGCGCAAACAGGGACGCAACCTGCCCCTTCTGCAAACGCGCCTGCTCCTTCTCAAGCGGCCGCTTCCGCTACGGAAAATGCGGGTGCTCCTGCACGTGCAGTCAAGCCTCAAACACCAGCGGCAGAGCCGGGTACTTCGGCAGTTTCTCCTACACAGTTACAGCAGCAGGTAACAGGTCCGCTTGCTAAGCGGGTAGAACAAGCCAAGCAAATGCCTACTCCGTACGCGCAACGTTCTTTGCTTCCTAAAACTAAAGCTGAATTGCCGGCTAAAACATTGCCGGAACGGGCAGACGGGTTGGTATATGCTGAAATACATCCTTCTCAACCTAATACGGCTGTATTATATTACGCAGATGACATGGGAAATGTGACCAAGACCAAAGAAATCCCACTGGCGCAATATAAACAAATGACACAAGGAATGTCCGAAACAGACAAAGCAATTTTGAATCGTCGTGCCCAGTTACATATGGACGACATCACTAAACTGCGCCAGGAGCGGGAATATGATGAGGCCATTAAAATTCAAAAACGCCTCAATGAAATTAAACAAGAGGTGGAACGGGCAAATCGCAGTACTAAATCTTTAAGTGAAACGGAATTTAAAGCCCAGCAAGCGCATATGCGTGAACTCCAAGAGGAACAAAAACTCCTACAAGCTCAAATAAACCGCACGGTAAAAGATATGTCCCGTAATGGCTTTGGAAATGAAAAAACGATCCGTCAAGTGATTGAACATAGTTCGCAGATCCCTGCTACCTCTATGCAAACTGGCGGAGTTTCCGGTTTGCGTTATGCAGATCGTTCTTTAATGCCTACGACTCGGCAATCTGTTCCCCGAGGAACTATGCCAGACCGGGCTGATGGATTAGTATATGCGGAACGTCATGCTTCTGATCCTACAAAAGCGGTGTTATATTATGCTGATGATGCAGGCAAAATATCCACGCGGGAAGTACCCCTTGCGCAATATCAAAAGTTAGAGCAATCCATGAGTGAGGTAGATAAAGCTATTTTGCAACGTAGAGCCCAGTTACATGCCGATGATGTAAGTAAACTGCGTCAAGAGCGGGAATATGACCGAATGATTCAAATGCAAACCCGTGTCAACCAAATTAAGCAAGAGGTGGAACTGGCAAACAGAAGTGCCGAGCCGTTAAGTGAAGCTGAGTTCAAGGCTGAACATGCCCGCATGCGGGCCTTACAGCAAGAGCAACACAATTTAGAACGGCAAATCAACCGGGGAATAGATGATATGGTTCATAATGGTTTTTCCTCTAGAGGGGCGGTGCGCAGTACCATTGAACAATCCGCCGAATTGCCGCCTGTTCCTCCGGCTCCGCAATCTACGGGACTTGTGCGATACGCCGAGCGGTCTTTGATGCCTCAAACCCCTAAAAAAGCCGGTTCTGCCGATATGATTGCATCGGATAGCACAGAGCAACTGGTGGCTGTGGAGCAAGACTTGCGCAACCCCAATAATACCATTCTCTATTTTACGGACAAATCGGGCAAATTGGTTACGCGGGATGTCCCATTTACGCGTCAAAGTGCATGGAAAAATCGCCAAGCATTAGACTTGGATCACATGGTATATGCGGAAGCCCACCCCACAGATCCCAATCGGGCCGTACTCTACTATGCAGATGACGCGGGGAAAGTAACGGCTCGTGAAGTATCTAACGAATCTTACCAACAAGCCCTTAGTACATGGACGGATACTGAAAAAGCAGTAGCCAATCGGCGTGCTCAACTACACATGGATGATGTAAACAAACTGCGCCAAGAGCGAGAATATAACCAAGTGATTAGTATGCAGACGCGTATAAATCAAATTCAGCAAGAAGTGGAACTGGCAAACAGAAGTGCCAAGCCGTTAAGTGAAGCTGAATTTAAAGCGCAACATGCACACATTAAAGCAATTCAACAAGAACAAAAGCAATTGCAAAAACAAGTAAATCAAGCAGTAAAAGATATGTCTCGCAATGGGTTTGGCAAAGAAAAAGATATTAAGCAATGAACTAAAAATGCCGATAAATATTTAAAATGATTTGCTCAAAATTGTCCAGAAGGGGTTTTTTCTATGGGTGCGTGGAATATCACAGCTTCACCAGAATTAATTTCGGCTATGGTGAAAATGTCGGCTGATTCCGGCAGTAACTTTTCCGCAAATACCACCGCCGGTTTCAATTCAGATTACGCTAAAATTCTTCAACAACAAATTTCGCAACTTGAAAATGATAGCACTACACAAAATCAAGATGTAGGCAGCGTTGAAGAATCAAATTCCATTTCGGCTGTCGAGACGATTAAACGTTTCAAACCTGACGGTACGATTATGCTGACAACGTACGAGGACGGCAAAATTACCGAGCAAATCAAAATTAAGCCGCACCTTGTGCCGGTGCCAGATTATGACGCTCCATTGACGCCGGAAGGCAAAATTGATGTAAAGTATGTGCCGCACTTCAACTTAATGGATTTATTAATGCTGTAACAGGGCTTGCGCCTTGACATAGTTTTTTTATTTACCGAAGGAGGGTATTAACATGGATGTAACGACTATTTCTAATGTGGCAACTCAAAATTTAGGACAAATCGTAGCGAACAAAAATACGGCGGCGGCAAAATCTGCGTATGGCGCTTATGCAAACACTGCACAACAAGCCGAATCTGCAACGTCGTCAATCGGCAACGCCTTTGAAGTCGATATTTCCGACGAAGCAAAACAGGCGGCAGCTCAAGCGCAAAGCGCAGTTGAAGAAACTGAAGAAATCGGCGCGCAGGAAACCAAAGGTCTCAGCGCAGAGCAAATTCAAGCTCTCCAAGATGATTTGGCAATGCAAGAACAAACTATGCTCAACCTTATGATCCAAGTTCTTACCGAGCATAATGATAAATTGCAAAGCTGGATTGACGCGGGCGGTATTTCAAATTTTGATTCTTCGCTGTTTTCAATTCCTGAAGTTGCCACAAACCCCGAAGACGCGGCTAAGGCTGTTGCTGAAGGCGGAGATTGGTCGGTTAGCGCAGTTTCGGACAGAATTTTCAGCCTCGCTGAAGCATTTGCAGGCGGCGACCCCGAAAAACTTGAAGAAATGCGTGCTGCTGTTGAAGAAGGTTTCAGACAAGCCGGCGTCCAGTGGGGCAATATGACCGGCAATAGCTCAATGCCCGATATCACCAGCCAAACTTATAATGAACTTATGCACCGCTTTGATACGACAATGCAAAAACTTACCGGCGGCACTGTCGAATAAGTTTTTTTTACGGCACAAATAAATTCCTTGCTCTCCGTTAATGGCGG
>CALAFB010000005.1 GCA_937891135.1 uncultured Elusimicrobium sp. | reverse complement strand
CTTTTTTGTATTTTAGCACATATGTGGTACGCGTGCGCTTTTTGGTCACAGTAAAAGTAATAAAAAAAGCCCCCTAACTAGTAGAGGGCGTGAGCAAAGGACTAATTACTAGACTTAAGGAAAAATTTACCTTCCGGCATTTTAATGTTGGGGACCCATAAAGGTTGCCCATCCCATTTTTGTTCGATACGTCCATTAAGTCTATATAGAGTGAGAACTGGTTTGCCTGTTTCGCTTTCGCCGATTCTTCGGTCATCCGGAGATAATAATGTTCCTGTTCCCTTGCTGATATTTCTATCTCGTCGTATAATTAGTTTCCCTAATGTGCAACCTGGGGTTTTGGATGCTTTCCACGCTTCTAAACAACTCTCGAACGATTTAGGAGACCAATCTTCGTCAGATGCCAAACTAACTTGTTTTACTAGTTGTATAAGAAAATCGACATCCACCTCATATTCGCCATCAGCATATTCACTTAAAAGTTCATCCAGTTTTTGTGTATTAGTGGCGGAGGGATAGAAAGGAAAATAGTTAACTCCACCAGCAATCATATCAACTTCATCTTTGTCAATTACGCATCTTCTCGTTGGGCTAATGCTCGGCGGATATATCAAGCGAATTTGGTCTATAGGGAGTTGTTGAATTTGCTTTAATAAAGCTGTATTTGCCATGTTCATTTCCGTAAACGCTTTTAACATGGATGGTGGAATAAAAATTCTCATTAAACCTCTGTCCCTATCGTATCCAAACATACGACAATGTTGCCAATAAGTGTCGGCTTGTGGCATTTTTGTTTTGCGACAGTAGTAAATTGTTTGTAAAGCAGGGAACGTGATACCTCTTCCTAAACAGTTCCCACCCACTACGATATTAAAACCCTCGTCAAACGATCGAGTTCCTGCGTTTCGAGAGTTCATAACATAAATATTAATTTGAGGATTATTCTCATCTAATAACTCGAAAGCTTTACAACAGATATTCTCAAAAGGTTGAATATCCGACTTGGTGGTATGCAAATCTTCCCAAGCAGCACGAATTCCATCTCGAATTTCTTGTTCTTCTGCTTTTAGTAGTAGATTTAGGAACTCTGCTATTTTGTTAGCTGTGGTCTCTTGGTCTTGCATTCGGACACTTGGGTGTATCATGAAATTACATACATTTTTCCCAGTTAACGCCAAATCAGATGCACTAACAAGAAATGCCATAAACGCTTGTCTTAGACCATCAGGAATTTGTGAATCCGCTTCTTTTATTGCGGTTAATTCATCTTCATCGACAGGTTTAATACACAGAGGTGTTGGTTCGGAATAGAAAAAATCTCCGCCTAAATATCCTGTACCTGGAGCAAAGTAATGCACAAATAACGGCTTATATCCTGACTCTTGGGTTTGTAAAAACAGCGATTGTGGCGTTGCGGTTAATTGTAGATATATCGCATTTGCCGATAGAGCGCGGATTTCATTTAAGGATTTAAAAATGGTACTTTCTTCTCGTCTGTTAACCATCGTATTTAAACTAGCTGCATCGGCTTCATCATCGATAATAAAGATTGGTTGTCCCTGACAAATACCACTTGTTTGCAGGTAATTTTTCCATTTCCTAAGCACACTTGCGTTTTTCTTTAGAACGATTATAACCGGCTTACGTAAACCATACATTTGTAACTTCATTGAGTCAGATTCTCCGCAGACGGTAAAATCGTTATCTAAGTATTTTAAAGTCCGAGTGAGAGTTTGTTGTTGAAGAGCCGTTATTCCGGAAGTCAATAGGATAAATATCTTGTACCCTGCATCAGCTGCCGCAGCAATTACTCCAAAAACATGGCTAGTTTTTCCACTCTGTACATTACCCAATAGCAATCCGGCTGGCCTAGGAATTTGTGAAAAACCTTGGAGTTGGGGAATTACTGCATCTGCTGTACTTTGTACGGATTGAGCCAATCCTGGGATATTAGAAAGTTTTGATAAGTAATCGGTTAATATCGCACACATAATTTACACAAGCTCCATATACCATGTGTTTGGAATTTCTGTTTTTGTCATTCTCAAAGTGTCTTTCCCGAAGTTTTGAAGAGTATCGGCTGTAATCAAATCACCAAGTTTTATCACTCCGGCATCTTCAAGTTGACCTTTAATCCATCGCCCTAATATTTGCAAATCAATGCTTGAGCGAAAATTTTTATTATTATCCCCACCGCTATAGCACTTAAATTTCCAACCATCATTTGTTACTGCGGTAAATTCTTCTTTAGGATAGGAATCCAGAGAGGTTACAGCTTTTGGTACAATCAATTCCACTTCATACCAAGGCCGAGGGATAACAAGGCCATTTTTTCCCATTCTTCCTTTTCCATAAAAGACATTCAAGTTACTTTTGGCCTCAGGTTTAAGCGGAATATCTACATGAGTTTGTGTAAGAGCTTGTCTTGTTCTTAAAATATCTTCAGCAGATAATTTTTCTACATTGGTATATTCCGTTAAAGGCGAACGGGTTGGTTCGTATTTTTCCGGATGCCATTCGGAAAGAGATAAAGTGGAAGTGGGATAGAGTTGCCCAAAGAAGTTAGTTGCCTGCGTGATGATATCCCTATCGTTTTCCTGATTTGCTAAAACATTGATTTCGTAGCTAGAGTGAGCCGTTGAAAGGTCCCCTAAATTTGAAGATCCAATAATCGTAGCGAAAGGAACACCTTCTTTATAGAAGCAATACATTTTGCCATGAAATTTAAAATCTTTAACTACAGCTACTTCTCCACGATCGTTATCGGTTAGATATGTGTTAAGTTTTGTGGCTGCATCATATTGGACTCTTGTTATTCCTTCAAAAAAATGCATCCCAATAATCAGTTTTATTCTAACTTGTTTCTCTTGATTGCGAATAAGGGTTTCGTGTAATTCAGCTAAAGAATCAGCCGAGATATATCCCGATGCGAGATTTATGGTGTCCGCATTGGTAAACATATCAAAAAATGCGTCACGAAAGGTGTAGGAACCCTGATTTAGGGGTGGTATTTTAGAAGTAAGTAATCGCATGCTATTTCCCAGCCGTTTTAATTTTTTGTTTGGCGGTCGTCTTTTTTTGTTCTTCTAATACCTTATACAAGTCGACGTGTTTATATTTTCCAGTAAAGAGTGGCATGAGTGCTTTAGCTACTGGTAGTACGCCTGTCGGAGGAACAGCATTCCCAATTTGTCTTCTTACTTCGGCTATTGAGCCACAGAATTTAAAGCTGTCAGGGAAAGTCTGTATTCTTGCACGCTCTCTATTCGTTAAAGGGCGAGGTTCGGAGTAGTGATAACCCCAAGTGCCACCGCCACCTGCGGCAATAATTGTCTTAGAGGGTTCATTTCGATTAAGTCGTCTATAAACATGGCTAATCATCCCATGTACATATAGGGGGCTATCCGCAGGGATGTCTTTATAATTACCACCTTCGGGAATGAGTTTAAGTAACTGTTCAGTCCTCGAAGTAATGTTAATCTTTTCGTTGTTAAATTTTACTTTTTCAACGTCTTTTAACGCTTCTCCGGCTGTCACAAATGGTTTTTTCCCATTCGGTCCATGTGTCGGTTTGGGATGTTGGAAAGGAAACCCTGTATCCACTCTGATTCCCACGATCAAAACACGTTCTCTAATTTGAGGCACACCGTACTCAGAAAAGTTATATAGCTTAGGGTACAGGATATATCCAGGGGCAATGTTTTGAAAGTCGGAAATAATCTGCTCGATAGCTTTCCCTTTATTTGCAGATAAGATACCTTTTACATTTTCAGCAACAAATGCTTTCGGTTTCTTGGCTTCTACAAACCGTAAAAAACTCTTATAAAGATTTCCACGTTTTCCGTTTAATCCAGGTCTTTTCCATACGACAGAAAAATCTTGGCAAGGGAATCCTCCGATTATCAGGTCACAATTCGGAATCGACTTATCTTTGGCAGGATCAACAGCTTGAATGTCTCCACAATATATTACATCTCCAAAGTTTTTCTTGAAGGTTTCACAGGCATTGGCTTCGAAGTCATTTGCCCATACCACCTCGTACCCTGCTTTATGGAACCCCCAATCTAGACCTCCACAGCCGGAAAATAAAGATATTAGTTTTGGTTTAGAAGACATAAAAACTCCCTTGAGCTAGTTTTAACCTTATTTTAACAAATACAAGGCCCTCTTGCACGATCAATTAACTCTTCTAATAGTATAGCAGTTCAAGACGACAACGTGTTGTCGTGTAAAAAATGGCTAAAACTTCTAGTTGACTTCTATCCCTCATAAGAGCGTATATGTAGTACGGGCAAAAATAAAGCCCACTTTAAGGAGAGAAATCATGAAGAAAAAAACCGTAAAAAGTTGTGTTAAAAAACCCACCACAAAGTCGGTTACTTGCGCCACAAAGGTTACGCCAATTAAGGCCACTTTAGAGAGCGTAATTGCCAACCCCACGATACTTAAAAAACCCAAGGACCCTAGACTTCCGGCAGTTGGAACCACCTTTATTAAAAAGTTTAAGGGCAAGGACCTGCTGATAGAGGTAAAAGAAGATGGCTTGTACTGGGAAGGGAAGTGTTATAAATCCCTTTCCGGTTTAGCCATGGCGATTACGGAGTACCCGATATCGGGATATGTATTTTTCCACAAGGAGATATTGGAATGGCAGACAAAATAGCGAAAGATGCACTTCGGGCAACCGTTGGAATGCTTCGGATCAATTACCCCAAAGGGACTAGGGTGGAGTTGGTAAAAATGGATGATGTGCAAGCACCGCCCCTTTGCACACAAGGAACCGTAACCGGAGTGGACGATATTGGAACCATAATGGTGGACTGGGATAACGGAAGTAAATTGGGAGTGGTACTAGGAGAGGATACATGCCGGAAGATAAAATAAACGGATTAAAATGCGTTAGTTGGATGTACATCGTACACGCAGAAGATAAATTCGGAAATAGCCTAGACCTCAAGCATGTAGGCCGTTTTGATACTCCCACCAAGGCAAGCACCTATATCCGACAAAATGATGGCAAGTGGGAATTCTTTAGCAACTTTGAGACTTGCGAGCCTGGCACAACTGCACGGGAACAACTATTGAATGTGTTTAGCAATAAGAAAGATAAACGGAGATCAGCATAATATGACAGAAAAAGAGAAATTAGAAGTAATTAAACACACCTACGAAGTATTGCAAGGATTGGTAAAGGACCTAAATGAGCGCGTAAAGGACGCACAGGAAGGCATTGCCACCTCGGACCAAAACCTAATAATGGGAAGTTTGTACGGGTTGGATTGTACAGCAGAACGGATTAGGAACGTGTATGCGGTAATGACCTATCTGCATACCAACCGAGGTTAAATATGCCCAAGACACGCCGAAAATGCCCTAACTGTGGCCGATACATGGTAGGTTATCCGGCAATCAGCCGAAAGGATAACAAGACGGAAATCTGTAGCACGTGTGGATTGCGTGAAGCATTAGAAGCCGTTATTCGTAGCAAATAACTAGTTATCAAATAGGGATTATAAGCAAATGCTCATAATTCCCTATTTATTCACAGAAGTCTTAGACAGATAATTTGACATTGATTACGATATGAAGTACAATATCTACACGAATGACGAAAATAAATAAATGTATTATAGAGATTTTACGGAAAGAGAGAACCGTCTCGGTTCAACAAGTATTGGACCTGGGATTGTCTAGGTCTTTGCTCCCTTTTTATGCCAAACAGGGACTGTTGGTAAGAGTTAAGCAAGGCGTATATATGTTACCTACTGCTATTGAAGATGATTTATATACTTTGTCTTTAAAATCAAGCAAAATTATTTTTTCACATGAGACGGCTTTGTTTCTAAATAATCTATCCGAAAGGACTCCGTTTAGACATTCTGTCACCATTCCTAGCAATTCCCACTTATCTATGGAAACGGTCAAACTATGTAACTGTTACTACATTAAACCTGATTTGCATAAACTTGGTTTAACAAAGAAAAAGACAACTTTCGGGCATATTGTTCCTTGTTACAATATGGAACGTACTATTTGCGACTTGCTGAGAAGCCAAAACCGCTGTGATACCGAAACAGTATTGACCGCTCTAAAAAACTTTGCGTCTAATCCCAAAAAGGATATTAATCTACTAGTTCAATATGCTAAACAGTTACGTGTATTTAAACGCTTGACACCTTATATGGAGGTATTATTATGAGCCAGGATGCTATGCGTCTGAAAGCACAAATCAACCACTATGCCAAACAACATGCTATTGCGGCGCAAACCGTGCTTCAAAATTTTATGTTTGAACGCTTTTTGGAAAGAGTATCCTTGTCAAAATACAAAAATCATTTTGTAATTAAAGGGGGCGTATTAATTGCCACATTGGTGGGACTAGATAATCGGTCAACTATGGATTTGGATACCACCGTATTAAATTTTCCTCTCAATCAAGAAAATATACTTACAATGGTGGAAGAAATCTGCCAAATAGATATTAAAGATGGCGTTATTTTTAGAGCCTTTACTTTTGATGAAATTAGAGGACAAGACGTATATGGTGGTTGGCGAATTAAGTTCCACGCATTATATGATAACATTGATACTCCCCTATCGATCGATATTACAACCGGAGATAAAATCACACCGGCCCCCATGGAATACGCTTTTCCTTGTTTATTCGATGCAAAAAAGGCTATTACATTATTGGGATACAATATAGAAACCATCTTAGCAGAAAAAGTTGAAACAATTTTAGTGCGCGGAGAGCTTAACACAAGGCCACGTGATTTTTATGATGTATATATCTTGACTACCTCTAAAGGATACAATAAGACTGCTTTTCTTGAAGCTCTCAAAAAAACAGCCAAACATAGGGGATCTGCAAACAAACTAACAGATATATCAGGGATTTTATCAAGCATTCAAAGCAGTTCGTCTCTAAAAAATCAATGGAAAAAGTACCAACACAGTTTTCCATATGCAAGGCATATCAATTATGATATGTTGGTATGGTGTTTGAATAAACTGTTTGAAATAAAAAAATAAAATGCTATTTCTAATATTCAAGTCCGTCACAAAAATTAGGAATTATCGGGTAAATATTTATAATTCCTAGTTTAGATTTTCTGCGATGTCTATTTATGTAACCTGTTAATCGAAGAGGTTCCTTCTTTTTGATGTATTCATAACATGTTATTAGACCAGAAAGACCCTTTTGGATATCATCAGGAGATTTCTGAAACGGTAAGCAACTGTTGTAATAGTTCAGAATGTTTTGCCATGATGTTAAGAAATTTGATTTAAGCACGTATGTTTTGACGGTGTCCAATCTACATACTTATGGACACTATAAAACCACGATTATTTTGGTTAACTTTGACAACTTATGTATACAAAGCTATACAAACGATCGGCAGAAAAATGGCAGAAAATGATTCTGTCATATTTCTGCCATATCTTTAAGACAAATAAGCAAGATTAAGCAAATAAGCTGTACGGAGAATGGACAGAGTTTGGACACTAAAAAACCCCCTACACTTAAGTAAGGGGCTTATGGTTTAATGGATATATTACTTGCTATTTAAGAACGGTTTAATATTGGCCCATACCGCAT
>CALAFB010000004.1 GCA_937891135.1 uncultured Elusimicrobium sp. | reverse complement strand
GTTAAATCACTTCTTGGGTGGGGAGCCCTTTTAAAGCAGGTGTATTACTGCGGATTCCTTTTATATTGTAACTATTAGTCAGCAAGAAGACGATCTCTGAACTGTTCGCAAGAAGTGTAGAGTACTTTTTTGCCTTGTTTTTCAAGGAACTCACACATGAAAAAAGTTTCCTTTCCTATACATTCTATGCCTTCTCCTATGCCTTCTCGGTCGTCTTTCGGATAAAAAGAGCGATTCCAGTAGAAGCCTGTCACTGGAAATTTTTTACAAAATTCGTTTGCTTCAAATTGGTTGGCTTGTTGGACGGAAGGATCCGGATGTATGGGTATTGTTAGTACAATATGGCACCCATCTTTTTTTGAACAAAATGCGCTATAACCAAAGTTGCCCTTAGTAGATGTACTGTAGTGGTCAGGTTTAAAATCGCTAAGGTCCATATCCAAACATCCTTGACAATTAGATTCTGGCCCTAAGAAACGGACTGTTTCCTCGGGCACTCCGTTTCTTTGAGCAAATTGTATCATGGCGGTTTCTAATTGATTGATGGTGGTCAATGCTTGTTTAAATTCTATGTGTTTGGATTTAGGTAGCAACCAGAGTCCCGCCAGCAATATACCGATAATCAGCACGATTATCAAAGGTTTTGTCAAAGCAAAACCTTTGGGAAAACCACTTTTTTGTGTGAAACTCAACTCAGTATTTGTCTTTTCCATTTATTAATCTCCTTAAAAACCTCGGTTTGAAATCGGGCATGAGGTTAAATCACTTCTTGGGTGGGGAGCCCTTTTAAAGCAGGTGTATTACTGCGGATGCCTTTTAACGCCGCAACCGCCGTTATATGCAGGGCCAGCAAAATTTGTTTGTTCTTTTTGGCGAGGGCTTCTTTGATGCCGGCCAAAGTCTGCCCGGTAGCAAAAATATCGTCTATATAAATATAGTGCGGGTGCCGGGCCAACAGGTCGCTATCCAGTTCCATATCGTAACTGTCATATTCGTTGGTAATGTGGAACGAGTAGGGCTTATTGGGGATTTTCCCTTTTTTGCGCACGAGCAGCAACGGCAGTCCCAGTTTGTAAGCCACCGGGGACGCAAACAAAAATCCGCGCGCTTGCGGCGTGATAATGGCGGCGGTTTTGAGCGTGCTTGCGGGGATATGTTCGGTAATCAGCGCGCAGAGCTTATCAATGGCGGCTTGAAAGCAAGCCGGGTCATTTAATAGGCCGTTAATATCAATAAAATTAACGCCCCGGATGGGGAAATCTTTTACAATCGTAAGTCCGTAGTTTGGTTTCATATTATTTCTCCTGCGGGAAACAGACGGTATTTGAGAGAATATGATTTATGATATCTCTGTTTTGCGGAGTGTCATTTCCGTTCCCAAAAAGTATAGCGACTGTATTGCCTTTTGCGCATAATACGGTGCCAAAGACAGCAGGAGTGTTTTTGAATTTGGTTCGGGTTTGGTAAAGATACTTAATGCTCCCATTTTCTTTTTGAGATTGTGCCTGTTGCATAGCTCGTTTAGCATCTGTTTCGAATCCAGCTCCGGCTATAATTCCTGCGATCCCGTTCAATAGATCTGGCGTTATTGTGGGAGCATATGCAATCGTTTCAAGCATAAATGCAAATGTTTGGGGGTTGTAAGTGCCTGTATACATTTTTATATCTTGTACCGCTTGTGCGTGTTGGGTTGTATTGATAGTTTCTTTAATGTGTAAAGCTTGTTGTTTGTCTTCTTGCAAAGAAAAGGGTAGAGAAGTTTTTATCCAACCTAGATTTACATCTGTATAAGTTAAATTTGTATTTACTGCCTGGCGGGGACTTAGGGCCAAGTGCCCTGTCATAGAATATACTACTAATACACGTCCTGCTAGTCCGCCCAGAATCATTAGTACAATATAAATCGTCCATTTCAAAACTTTTTTCATAATTGCACTCCTTTACAAAAATCCTCAATTATTATACAATATATCCAACAGGAAAATGTTTGTTTCATGCGCAACGGTGAACGCGCTAAAAAACAAACACAAATTTAAAATAATTTGGTATAATAAACTGTACTGAGTTATGTTTATGGCAGTAATTTCCTAACCCGTCCGACGGAAAAAAGGACAGGTGTGGGATTTTCTGCCGATAAATAATTTGTAAAAAATACTTAAGGAAAAACTAAAAATGGCAGAAAAAACAGCAAAAAAAGCCAACGTAATTGGCCAAGAAAGAATCCGCATTAAATTGCGTTCTTATGACCACCGCATGTTAGATGCTTCCGTTTCGCGCATTGTAGAAACCGCGCAAAAAACGGGTGCGATTGTGGCGGGTCCTGTTTTGTTACCGGTCCGGATTAAAAAGTACACCGTACTTCGCTCTCCCCATACCGATAAAAAAAGCAGAGAACAGTTTGAAATGCGCATTCATAAACGCTTGATTGACTTAAAAAGCCCCACCTCTAAAACCGTGGACGAGCTCATGAAATTGGACTTGCCCGCCGGTGTAGATGTGGCCATTAAAAGTAACTAAGGAAAACTAAACACGTATGACAGAAGAAATTAAACAAGCTGCTGGTGCGCAAGAGGCAACCCCGGTTGCTGAAGCTGCCAAAGCAGAAACTGTCAAAGAAGCTCCGGCTACGTTTCGTTTCGTAATCGGCGAAAAAGTGGGCATGACCCAGCTCTTTGATGAAAAAGGCAACCTGCATGGTGTATCCGTTGTAAAAGCGGGCGATTGCAAAGTTGTGCGTGTCAGAACCCAAGAAAAAGACGGCTATAACGCCGTTTGTGTGGGTTTTGGCGAAGTGAAAGAAAGTAAACTAAACAAACCCGAAATGGGTTATTTCAAAAAAGCCAATGTGGCCCCGGTCAAACACATGAAAGAATGCCGGGTAGCCGACGTAAGCGGCTTTGAAATTGGTCAAGTCATTTCACTTGAAAAAATCTTTAAACCCGGCGACTATGTAGACGTGCAGGGCAAAATCAAAGGCCACGGCTTTGCCGGCGGTATGAAACGCCACGGCTTTGCCGGTCAACCGGATTCGCACGGTCAGTCCGACCGCAGCCGCGCTCCGGGGTCTTTAGGTTCCCGCCGCTCTTTGGGTAAGGTAATTTCCGGTCAGCGCATGGCCGGCCACTATGGTACCACCACCCATACCGTTGCCAAGATTGAAGTGATTAAAGTGGATAACGAAAACGGTCTTTTATTCTTAAAAGGTTCCGTTCCGGGGGCCCGCGGGTCCATCGTTTCCGTCTTAGAAACTTCTAAATACAAAAAACACTATGTGGCGCCGCAAGAAATGAAGATTTCTGCTTCTAAAGCCGCCAACAAGAAGTAAGGACTTGGACCTATGGAAACAAAAGTTTTAGATTTAAAAGGAAAAGAAACGGGAACCATTTCGCTGCCTGAATCTTTATTCGGCGTGAAAGCAAACCCGACTTTCTTACACGAAGTCATTACCGCGTTTTTGGCGAACCAAAGAAGCGGTACCGCGGATGTAAAAACCCGCGCTGAAGTATCCGGAACCGGCAAAAAACCGTGGAAACAGAAAGGTACCGGCCGCGCCCGTCAAGGGTCTTTGCGTGCGGTGCAATTTCGCCACGGGGGGGTTGCGTGGGGTCCTACTCCGCACTCCTACCGCCAGGATTTGCCGGCTGCTAAACGCCGCACCGCATTGGCGATGGCATTATCTACCAAATTAGCCGAAGGAAACGTAGTGGTCGTGGAAAACTTGAAATTCAAAGAACCCAAAACCAAAGCGTTTGCCGAAGTATTAACGGCCTTGGCTGCCGGGCGCAAACCGCTCGTCTTAGATAACTTTGCCGACGAAAACGCAACCTTGGCTTGCCGCAACGTGGAAGGATTAACCCACATGCAAACGCAAGACATCAATGCGTATGAAGTGCTCAACAGTTCTAAAGTAATTTTTACCAAAGACGCTGTAGACACGCTGACCAAAACGTTTGCTAAGGAGGCCAAGTAATGTCCGGCGCATACGATACACTTAAAAAGCCCCTCTTAACGGAGAAAAGTTTAATTGAACGCGATACCCACAACCGCTATGGTTTTATCGTGGGGAAAAATGCGTCCAAGGGCGAAATTAAAACCGCGGTGGAAAAAATCTTCAACGTAACCGTTGTAAAAGTAAATACGATTTCCGTCACGGGTAAGACCCACCGCATGAGTCGCTTTGAAGGGAAACGGCCCGATTATAAAAAGGCCTTTGTAACCTTGAAAGAAGGCGATAAAATCGAAGTGGTTGAAGCCACTGCGAAGTAGAGAAGGAGACACTACAAACTATGCCTATTAAATCGTTTAGACCTTATACCCCGTCTCGCCGCACGATCACGGTGTCGGATTATTCCGATATTACCAAGACCACGCCCGAGAAACGGTTAACCAAAGGTCTTCGCAAAACTGGTGGAAGAAATAATACCGGTATGGTGATGGTACGCCACATTGGGGGCGGTCATCGCCGTGCATACCGGCAAATTGATTTTAAAAGAGAAAAATACGGCGTGCCGGCTAAAGTCGTTTCTGTAGAATACGACCCGAACCGCAGCGCGCGCATTTGTCTTTTAAACTATGCTGACGGTGATAAGAGATACATCTTGCAGCCGTTAGGTGTACAAGTGGGCGATACGCTCATGTCCGGCCCGAAAGCTGATATTAAAGTGGGTAACTGCCTTGCACTCAAATATATTCCGGAAGGTACTTTTATCCACGCGATTGAACTGAAAGTTGGCAAAGGCGCGCAACTGGCCCGCAGCGCGGGTTCTCAAGCGCAGTTAATGGCCAAAGAAGCCGGCTACGCCCATATTAAAATGCCGTCTGGCGAAATCCGCTTGGTACCTAGTGATTGCTGTGCAACCATCGGGCAAGTGGGCAACGTAGACCATGGCAATATCGTCATTGGTAATGCCGGCCGCAACCGCCACTTGGGCAACCGCCCGACCGTACGCGGTAGCGCGATGAACGCGGTAGATCACCCGATGGGGGGTGGCCGTGGTCATGGTAAAGGCGGAAACATCCCGCGCTCTCCGTGGAACCAACCGTCCCGCGGTTTGAAGACACGCTCTACCAAAAAAGCGTTCGGCTGGATGATTGTCAGCGATAGAAGAAAAAACAAGGTTAAATAAGTATGGGAAGATCAACGAAGAAAGGTCCGTTTATAGACTTAAACCTGTTGGAAAAAGTTCAAAAAATGAACCAGTCCAACGAAAAGAAACCTATCAAAACGTGGGCAAGAGCTTGCACCATTGTACCGGAATTTGTAGGACATACATTCCTGGTACATAACGGGCGCAAATTCCTCCCCATTTACGTTTCTGAACGTATGGTAGGTTATAAACTTGGTGAGTTTTCGTTCACCCGGTTATTCAAAGGCCACGGTGGTATTACCAAAGATTCCACCGCCTTGAAATAAGAGTTGAGGATTTACTATGGAAGCTTGTGCAAAAGCTAAATTTCAACGCTACGGCAGCCGCCGTGTAAACTTAGTGTTGGACCAAATCCGCGGTAAAAATGTCCAAGCGGCAGAAGAAGTATTGCCGTTTGTGGCCAAACGTACCGCTGACCTGGTAGCCAAAACATTACATAGTGCCGCCGCTAACCTGCAAGTCAAAGCCGGTAAAAAGCTTGACTTCAGCCACGTCTATATTAAAGAGGCGTTTGCGAACTTAGGCCCCAGCGGTCACCTTCGCAGAGTGCAACCCGGTCCGCAAGGCCGTGCGATGCCCTACAAAAAAAGTATGTGTCATTTGACGGTAATTGTTACCGATGAAAAGAAAGGAGGCCGCTAATTTATGGGACACAAGATTCATCCCCGGTCTATTCGTTTAGGATACATCCAAGATTGGCGCTCCCGCTGGTTTGCGCCGAAGAATATGCCGGCACTTATTCTGGAAGATTCCCAGATCCGCAAACATATCGAAAATAAATTCGAAATGGCGGCCATCAGCTATGTCGGTATTGAAAGAGCCGGTGCGTTCTTACGCGTAAACATTCATACCGCCCGTCCGGGTGTGGTGATTGGTAAAAAGGGAGCCGATATTGAAGCCCTTCGCAAAGAATTAGAAGCCATGACCGGCAGCAAAACGTTCGTGAACGTGATTGAAATTAAAAATCCGGAAACCGATGCCCAGCTGGTGGCGCAAAACATTGCCCAACAGTTAGAAAAACGTGCTCACTATGGCGCAGCCATGAAAAAGGCCATTGAAAAAGCCTTAGCTGGCAAAGCATTGGGTATTAAAATTATGGTCTCCGGCCGTTTAGGCGGAGCCGAAATTGCCCGTACCGAATGGAAACGTGAAGGCCGTGTACCGCTGCATACCTTGTGTGCCGATATTGACTACGGTTTTACCGAAGCCAACACGATTAGCGGCAAAATCGGTATTAAAGTGTGGATTTTCAAACGTACGCACTTTGCTAAATCTCCGAAAGAGATTATGCACGAACTGAAAAAACACCGCGAAATGGAAGCCGAAGCCACCGTGGATGCGGCTGCAACGGAAGCAAAATAGAGGAATTTGAACTATGTTGATGCCGAAAAGAGTAAAATACCGTAAACCCTTCAGCGCGCCGCGCATTAAAGGGAATGCCAAACGCGGTACGGAAGTGGTCTTTGGGGAATATGGCTTAAAAGCTTTGGAACCCAAATGGATTACTGCGCGCCAAATTGAAGCGGCCCGTATTACCTTATCTCGTTTCATTAAGAAAAAAGGTAAATTGTGGATCCGCATTTTCCCGGATAAAGCTATTACCAAACACCCTGCCGAAACCCGTATGGGTAAAGGGAAAGGTGCGCCCGAATACTGGGCGGCCGTGGTAAAACCGGGCCGGATTTTGTTTGAACTGGAAGGTGCCAGCGAAGAAGACACCAAACGTGCCATGCGCTTAGCTTCCGACAAACTGCCGATAAAAACCAAATTGGTAACCAGAAGGTAAGGTATGAAAACCAACGAAAAAGCAGATTTACAGAAAAAATCTTTAGCCGACTTGCAAGAACTACTCGGCAAAGCCCAAGAAAAGAAGTTTAACCTTCTTTTCAAACACAGCACCACTCCTTTGGCTAACCCCATGGAACTCCGTGCTGTAAGACGCGAAATTGCCCTTCTGCAGACGTTAATCAACCAGAAGGTCGCGGCGAAATAGAGGTTTATTATGGAAAACAAAGAAACCCGCACTAAACGCAAAGTACTTACGGGCGTAGTCGTGTCCGACAAGATGGACAAAACCCGCACCGTGCGTGTAGAACGCTTAGTGCATGATGAACGCTACGGCAAAACGCTTAAAAGAGCGGCCAAATTCCACGCGCACGATGAAGCGAATGAAAGCAAACTCGGCGATAAAGTGGAAATTATGAGCACTCGTCCGTTGTCTAAAACGACCAAATGGCGTGTTGCTAAAGTAGTGGAAAAAGCCAGAGCTTAGTTTTTAAAACTACGGAGTTAAAAACGTATGATTCAATTAAGAAGCATCCTCAATGTGGCCGATAATTCCGGTGCGCGTAAAGTACAATGCTTTAAAGTGCGCGGCGGCCACCACCGGGATATTGCAACCCTCGGAGATGTAATTATGTGTTCCGTACGGGATGCAATCCCTACATCCGCCATTAAAAAAGGCGACGTGGTGCGTGCGGTAGTAGTGCGCGTAGCCCGTGAAAAAAGACGTAAAGACGGTTCCTATATCCGTTTTGATGACAACGCTGTTTGCATCATTAACGATAATGGCGAACCCAAAGGCACCCGTGTATTCGGTCCGATTGCCCGCGAACTCAGAGAAAAGAATTTCTTGAAAATCATTTCTCTGGCACCGGAGGTAGTATAGGTATGAACGTAAAAACGAAAGATACCGTGCTCATCTTAGCCGGTAAAGATAAAGGCAAAAAAGGCGAAGTGAAATCCGTGAACCCGGCTAAAAATACGGTTGTAGTGGCTGGTGTAAACATGGTTTCTAAACACACGAAACCTTCCCAAAATAAGCAAGGCGGCATTGTGCAAGTAGAAGCCCCGATTCACGCTTCCAACGTGGCGGTGGTTTGCCAAAAGTGCAAAAAAGCCATGACGCCCAAAATGCAAATTACGGCTGACGGTAAAAAGACCCGTGTTTGCCGCAAATGCAATGAAGCGATTATCTAAGTAGGTACTGAAAAATGACTGCTAAGAAAGAAACCAAAACGACTCAGGCCCCGAAAGGTTATGTTCCTGCCTTGCAGGCCCTGTACACACAAAAAGTGCTTCCGGCCTTGCTCAAAGAAATGGGGGTAAAAAGCCCCATGGCCGCACCGAAACTGGCTAAAATTGTCATCAATATCGGTGTAAAAGAAGCCCGCGAAGATATTAAAGCAATGGAAATCGCCAAGAATGACTTAACCGCTATTGCCGGCCAAGCTGCGCAAGTGCGCCGGGCGAAGAAATCCATTTCTAACTTCAAATTACGTGAAGGTATGCCTATTGGTGTACGCGTAACCTTACGCGGTGCCCGGATGTATGAATTTATGGAACGCTTTATTTCTATTGCGTGCCCCCGCATCCGTGACTTCCAAGGCTTCAACCCGAGCTTTGACGGGAGAGGAAACCTGAACTTGGGGATTAAAGAACACTACATTTTCCCGGAAATTGATGTGGAAAAATCTCCCAAAGCATACGGTATGAACATTACGTTTGTTACCACTGCCGACAACGATAAGAACGGACGCCTTTTGATGGATTACATGGGCTTACCGTTCCGCAAATCGGGTAAATAAGGAGCATAGAACTTATGGCTACGAAAGCATGGGTTGCAAAAATGGCAAAAGACCAAAAGTTTGCCGTGCGCTACCACAACAGATGCCAAATCTGCGGCCGCGCAAGAGGGTATTATCGCGACTTCGGTCTCTGCCGTATCTGCCTGAGAAAGATGGCGCACCAGGGGTTAATCCCGGGTCTTAAAAAATCCAGTTGGTAATTTACAGGAGGAGCTGCCTAGCCGGGCCAACTCTATCGAGTAATAGAAAGTGGCTTAGGAGGGCAACTTAGAATATGGATCCAATCGCAGATTTCTTAACCAGAATAAGAAACGCAAATATGAAGAAAAAAGAAAAAGTGGATATCCCTTTTTCTAAAATCAAAACTGAAATTGCGCGCATCCTTAAAGAAGAAGGATATATTGCCAATTTCAAAGCCGTCCACAATGAAACCAAAGGCGGCGTGGTACGGGTATTTTTGAAATACACGCCTGAAAACGAATGTGTCATTCAAGGTTTGAAACGTGTTTCCAAACCGGGTTCCCGCGTATATAGCGCGTATGACAATATTCCCAAAGTACGCGGTGCGTTCGGTATTTCTATTTTATCCACGTCCAAAGGTCTAATGACCGATGCACAAGCCAAAGCAGCCAAAATCGGTGGCGAAGTATTGTGCCAGGTTTGGTAAGGGGGAATTATGAGCAGAATTGGTAAAAAAGTCATCAATGTTCCCGCTAAAACCAAAGTGGAAATTAAAGGAAGTATCGTTACCGCAACGGGGGCGTTAGGTTCTTTATCCTACACCGTTCCGGCCGGTATTACGCCGAAATTAGATAACGGCGTGTTAACTTTTTCTATTGAAGAAAAAGACTACAAAACCTTAAACGCTTTACACGGAACGACCCGCGCGAACGTCTTCAATATTATTGAAGGGGTAACGAACGGTTTTTCCAAAGTATTGGAAATTAACGGGTTAGGTTACCGCGCCAGCGTAGCCGGTAAAAAACTGAACTTAGAACTCGGTTTTTCTCACCCGGTAAACTTGGATATTCCCGAAGGTTTAACTGTTACGGTAGACGGTAAAACCGGCTTCGTAACCATCAAAGGCAGCAATAAGTTCCTCGTGGGCGATTTTGCCGCCAAAATCCGCCGCATCCGCCCGCCGGAGCCCTATAAAGGCAGCGGTATTAAATACCAAGGCGAACATATCGTTCGCAAAGCCGGTAAGACCGCAGCGGGAGGTAAATAAGTATGGCTACTAAACAAGAAAGATATCAATACAGAAAAGACCGCAGCCGCGGCCACCTGTTAAAAAACGGTGCCCACCGTCCGCGCTTGTCTGTATACAGAAGCTTAAAATACATGTATGCCCAAATTATTGACGACAACACGCATAGCACGTTAGTGTCTGCTACCACGTTGTCTAAAGAATTTGAAGGCAAATTTGAAGCCTCCGCCAAGAGCATTGAAGCCGCCAAGGCATTAGGTGCTGCCATTGCTAAAAAAGCCATGGATAAAGGCATTACGGAAGTAATGTTTGACCGCGGCGGACGTGTCTACCACGGCAGAATCAAAGCATTAGCTGATGCTGCCCGCGAAGCAGGATTAAAATTCTAAGGTCATAGGTGAATTTAATGTCCAACGAAATGAAAGAAGCGAAAGGCAAAAAAGCCGAGTTTCAAAAAACCAAACCCGCTACGGAAGGGAAAACGACGGTCATCAACGTGGCTCGTACAACCAAAGTAGTAAAGGGTGGTAAACGCATGGGGTTCCGTGCCCTGGTTGTAGTCGGTAACGGACAAGGAAAAGTAGGAGTAGCCATTGGAAAAGCCAATCAAGTACAGGCTGCTATCGCCAAAGCCGAAACCCATGCCCGCAAACACATGATTACCTTTCCGGTAGTCGGTGATACAATTCCGCACGAAGTCATTGGGAAGTTTGGCGCGGCCTCTGTATGGATGAAGCCCGCTGCCCCCGGTACCGGGGTAATTGCCGGTTCTGGTGCACGCTTGCTTTTTGAAGCTGCCGGGATTAAAGACGTGCTCGCCAAGAGTTTAGGCAGCACCAATCCGTGCAACTTAGTGTACGCCACGATGGAAGCTTTTAAACAATTAAAAAGCAAAGAAGCCGTCAACGTACTGCGCGGCAAAGCTGAAAAAGCCGAAGTAAATACGGAAGAAAAGGCCGCCTAGTGTGAAGGAGATAGAATTATGGTAACGTTAAATAAACTTTTTCCGAAACACGGTTCCCGCAAGGCCAAACGCCGCTTGGGCATCGGCCCGGGATCGGGTTTGGGTAATTACTGCACGAAAGGAATGAAAGGGCAAACCTCCCGTTCCGGTAACACCCGCAAAGAAAGCAAAGAAGGTGGACAAATGCCGTTAATCCGCCATACGCCGAAAAGTGGTTTTTCTAATAAAGATTTTGCCACCCGTTATGATTATGTAAACGTGGGCTCTTTGGAAAAACTCTTTGCTGCCGGGGCTGAAGTAACGCCGGAAGCTTTGAAAAAAGCAGGTGCCATTCATTGTGCTTGTCGCGTGAAAGTACTTGCCAACGGGACTTTAACCAAAGCCCTCAAAGTATCTGCTCATGGTTTTTCTGCCACGGCCAAAGCCGCGATTGAAAAAGCGGGCGGAACCGCAACCGTTATTGAGATAAAATAATGGAAAATAACACAGTTGCAAATATCTTTAACGCTCCCGAACTCAAAAAGCGCTTGCTCTTTGTGATCGGGGCGTTAGCTGTTTTCCGGATTGCTGCTGCAATCCCGATACCTGGTATCAATACAGAGGTACTACGCCAATTGTTTGCGGCACACCAGAATGGTATTCTTGGTTTTATGAATATTTTTTCAGGCGGTGCATTGGGGCGTTTCTCTATTTTGGCATTAGGTATTATGCCGTATATTAACGCTTCCATTATCATGGGGCTCGTACGCGGGGCGCATATTTTCCCGGCGTTGGACCGCATGCATAAAGAAGGCGAAAGCGGAAGAAGAAAAGAAAACCAAATTACCCGTATTTTTGCACTGTTTTTAGCCTTGTTACAAGGCGGTATGATGACGTTTGCCATTTCGCGCGTAACAGGCGCGGGTGGTGTTCCGGCCGTGGTAAACCCGAACTTTTTGTTCTTTTTAACCACGCTGGTTACCTTAGCTGCCGGTACGATGTTTGTGATGTGGCTCGGTGAACAAATTACCGAAAAAGGGGTGGGCAATGGTATTTCGCTCATCATCTTTGCCGGGATTGTAGACCGCTTGCCCAGCGCAGTACTGGAAATTAAGGAACGTGTCGCTACCGGAGAAATGGATTTCTTTATGGCGTTAGTGATTTGCGGGGCGGCGGTCGTGATTACGGCCCTCGTCGTATGGCTGGAAACAGCTCAACGCCAAATTCCGGTACAATATGCCAAACGTCAAGTGGGTAATAAAATGTATGGGGGTCAAACCAGCTATTTGCCGCTTAAAGTAGACCAGAGCGGGGTAATTGCAGTTATCTTTGCTTCGTCAGTCATCTCTTTACCCTTGACAGTAGCCAGTTTTAACCAAGAAGCTGAATGGGCTCAGAAAATTCTCAGCATGTTTAATCACAGCAATATTTTGTATATGTTATTATTTTCTGCACTCATTATCTTCTTCTGTTATTTTTACAATTCCATGACGTTTAATCCGTCTGATATTGCAGATAACATGAAGAAATGGGGCGGCTTTATTCCGGGGATTCGTCCCG
This sequence comes from uncultured Elusimicrobium sp., assembly GCA_937891135.1. Taxonomy (GTDB): domain Bacteria; phylum Elusimicrobiota; class Elusimicrobia; order Elusimicrobiales; family Elusimicrobiaceae; genus Avelusimicrobium. The sequence goes on along the minus strand of CALAFB010000004.1, from coordinate 119,256 downwards.
GTGAACCGACCAAAAATTACATTGAATGGGTCATGAACCGTATTACGTTTTGTGGAGCCATCTTTGTATGTTTGGTGGCGGTGCTGCCGGATGCGTTCCGCTCGTACTTTGGGGTAGATTTCTACTTCGGCGGTACGGCATTACTCATCGTAGTTGGCGTAGCGTTGGATACTGTCAGCCAAGTGCAAGCGCACTTGTTGGCGCGCAACTATGAGCCTTTGATGAAAGGTAGTAAACGCATTAAAGGTCGCTGGTTCAATGTACAGTAAATTTTGAGTGATTTTGGAGGATTTCGTTGCCGCTATAGAACTTACGTATTTCTCTTATACGCTGCGTTCCTAGGCTCCTAGAAATCCTCTAAAAATCCCGCAAAATAATCCAAATCTGTGTAAGTTGTAGTTGAAAAATGAATATCGTTTTAATGGGTTGCCCGGGGGCCGGAAAAGGGACCCAATCGGCAAAATTAGTAGATACCTATCACTTGAAACATATTTCTACCGGGGATGTATTACGCGGGGAAATTGCTTCGGGGTCCGAATTGGGCAAGCAAATTGCCGGGATTATCAATCAAGGTAATTTGGTGCCGGATGAGATGATGATTTCTATGTTGGAAAAAATCGTCAGCACCACGGACAAAGATATTATTTTTGACGGATTTCCGCGTACAGTGGCGCAAGCCGAAGTGTTGGATGAAATGATGCAACGCTTGGGGCGGAATATTGACCGCGTGATTATGATTACGCTGCCGGAAAGTGAAGTAGTGGGGCGTATTTCTTCGCGCCGTCAATGCCAAAAGTGCGGAGAAATCTTGCATGTAGGGCCGGAGGCATCCGGTAACGTGTGCCCGGTATGCGGAGGTGAATTATATACCCGTCCGGACGATACACCGGAGCGGGTAAAACACCGTTTAGAAGTATACCACCAAGATACGTTGCCCGTTAAAAATTATTATGCGGGTACAGGCAAGTATGTAGAAATCAACGGCAACCAAACGCCGGACCAAGTTTTTGAGGATATGCAGCAATATATCCTTGAGAAGGTAAAATGATTGAAGTAAAAAACAAAAGCGAGCTAGAAAAAATGCGGGCAGCCGGTAAAGTGACGGCGGCGGTTTTGAAGTTAATGACCCAAATCGTCAAACCGGGTTTGTCCACATTGGATTTGGACCGCGTGGCCGAAAAAACGATTCGTTCCTTCGGGGCGACTCCGTTATTTTTAGGTTATTACGGGTTTCCGGGCAGTATTTGTGCGTCTGTCAATGAAGAAGTCGTGCACGGAATCCCAAAAAAAGATAAAATATTAAAGAGTGGTGATATTATCAGTATTGATACAGGAGCCCGCCTTGACGGTTTCTGTTCAGATGCCGCAATCACCCTCGCTGTAGGAAAAGTTTCTGATGAAGCCCAGCGGCTTTTAGATGTAACCAAGAAGTCGCTTTACAAAGCAATCGGGCAAGTCAAAGCCGGGCGCCGCTTAGGCGACGTGCAACACGCGGTGGAAACTTTTGCTATAGAAAATGGTATGGGCGTTGTGCGCGATTATTGTGGGCACGGAATCGGCCGCAATATGCACGAAGAACCCAGCATCCCGAATTTCGGTAAACCCGGAACGGGCCCTGTGTTAGAAGCGGGGATGACGCTGGCAATTGAGCCCATGCTGACTGCGGGAACCTATAAAGTCAGGGAGCTGGCAAACGGTTGGACTGTGGTAACGCAAGACGGAAGTCTGGCGGCTCATTTTGAGCACACGGTAGCTGTAACAGCTAACGGCAGTGAAATTTTAACTGCTTTTGAATAACGGGCGCGGTGGCTCGCGCACGGTGTTCCGAATTTAATCCGAACTCGGAGTTGTATGAGTGATAAAATCGAAATTGAAGGTAAAGTCCTAGAAGCGTTGCCTAACGCTATGTTCAAAATTGAAATTGCAGGCGGCAAGGTAATTCTGGGGCATATATCCGGCAAGATGAGAGTTCATCATATAAGAATTCTTCCGGGCGATAAAGTCAAATTGGAACTTTCCCCGTATGACTTAACCCGCGGCAGAATCACTTATAGGGAGAAATAAATGAAAGTCAGAGCCAGTGTAAAAAAAATATGTCAGAAATGCAAAATCATTAAACGTAACGGCGTAGTGCGTGTGGTTTGCGAAGTAGCAAAACACAAACAACGCCAAGGTTAAAAGAAGGAGTTTTAGAAAGAATATGGCTAGAGTCGCAGGTATTGATTTACCGAAAAACAAAAGAATTGATGTCGCTTTGGAATACATTTACGGCATCGGCAAAAAAAACGCTAAAGAAGTCCTCGCTAAGTTGGAAGGCCAGATTGACCCGGCTACCCGTGTCAAAGATTTAACCGAACAACAAGCCGGTTTACTAAACACCATTTTGCAGAAAGAATACAAAGTGGAAGGTGAACTTCGCCGTGAAGTGGCACAAAACATTCATCGTGCCATTGAAATCGGTTCGTATCGTGGGCAACGCCACCGCCGCAACCTGCCGGTCCGCGGTCAGCGTACCAAAACCAACAGCCGGACCCGCCGCGGAAGAAGAAAAACGGTTGGTTCTAAAGTCAAATAAATTTAAGTAAGGAATTTTAAGTATGGCAGAAGAAAAAGAAACTAAAACCGCTGCAGCCAAAGCTCCGGCGGCTAAAGCAAAAAAGAAAAATGCCAAAGCTCCGGTATTTGGGGTCGTGCATATTTTCTGTTCATTTAACAACACCATTGTAACCGTGTCTGACGATAAAGGCAACACGATTGCTTGGTCTACGGCCGGTTCTCACGGCTTTAAAGGTACCAAAAAATCTACGCCGTTTGCCGCGCAAATCACCAGCAATACTGCTGCTGAAAAGGCCGTATCTATGGGGATGCGCGAAGTGGCCGTCAAAGTATGCGGCCCGGGGCAAGGGCGTGAAACCGCCGTACGCGCCTTAGCACAAGCCGGGTTAGTCGTTTCTTCTATCAAAGACGTAACCCCCATTCCTCATAACGGATGCAGACCGCCCAAAGCACGGAGAGTATAGTTTTTATGTCAAGAAATATTGGACCTACCTGCAAAAAATGCAGAAAATTAGATTGCAAATTGTTCCTGAAAGGGACCAAATGCTACACCAATTGTGTCGTAGACAAATTGGCAGCGGCCGCTAAGCGCGGTGGTAAAGTACGCAAAGCCAAAGTGTCTGAATATGGCATTCGCTTGCAAGAGAAGCAGAAAGCCCGCTTACAGTCCGGCATGTCGGAAATTCCGTTCCACAATATGTTTGCCTCTGCGGCGAAAGCGGAAGGTCAAACCGGTGAAAATTTCTTGCGGAAATTAGAAACCCGTTTGGATAATGTCGTACGCCGCTTAGGTTTTGCGGTATCACTCAAAACTGCGCGCCAACTCGTTTTGCACGGCTATGTAACCGTAAACGGAAAAGCCGTAAATGTGCCGTCTTATCAATTGCGTATTGGTGATAAAGTAGCCTTAAAAGAGGCTTCTTTAGCCGAAAATGCGATGGTAAAACAAGGTTTAACCGAAGCTGAAAAGCATAATCCGCGGCCGAGTTTCTTAGAATATGACGCGGAAAAATTGTCCGGTAAACTTTTAAGATGGCCCGACAGAGAGGAAATGTCCTACCCTGTCAATGAGCAGCTGATTGTAGAATATTATTCTAGATAGTTTGGAGGCATTGCATGGCTTTAAATGAATTAGTCCTTCCCCAAAAAATTCAGTTAGAAGAAAAAACCGCTTCTGACTTTTACGGTAAGTTTATTGCTGAGCCGTACGAAAGCGGTTATGGGCATACGGTAGGAAACTCCTTGCGCCGCATTTTGCTTTCCGGTATGGAAGGTGCGGCTGTAACGGCCGTACGTATTGCCGGGGCGGTTCATGAGTTTAGCACAGTTCCGAATGTGCGCGAGGATGTCATTAACATTTTGCTCAACTTCAAGCACTTACGTGTAAAAATGGAAGGTAAAAACCACGAAATTTTACAGCTGCATACTTCCAAAGCCGGTGTGGTAACGGCCGCTGATATTGAAGAAGTAGACGGCGTGGAAATTATCAATAAAGATTTAGTCCTGGCTACATTAGAAGCCGGCGGCAAATTGGAAATTGATATTGAAGTTTCCCGCGGCAAGGGCTATATGCCTGGTGAAGAGTTGGCCAAAATGCAACGCCCGGCCGGTTTTATTGCGGTAGATGCGTTATTCTCGCCGATTGTCAAAGTCCATTATGATGTGGAACCGGCCCGTGTCGGCCAAAAGACGGACTATGACCGCTTGATCTTGGAAATTACGACAGATGGCACTCTTTCTCCGGCACGTGCATTGCATCGTGCGGCGGTACTTTTGTCGGGTTCCTTGCATATCTTTACGATTGAAGGCGAAGACGATTGTGTAAAAACCGTTAGTGATGAAGCCGTGGAAGAACCCGTTTCTGCAGCGGTTACCGCGGCTGCAGCCGCCCACAGCAAACAGGAAGATTTACTTAACCAATCCATTGAGTTTATTGAATTATCTTCCCGTTCCATTAATTGCTTGAAATCTGAAAATATTCATACCGTACGTGATTTAGTAAAAATGACGGAAAGCGATTTGAATATGATTAAGAATTTCGGTGCCAAATCAATGGAAGAAATTAAAACCAGATTGGCCGCGATGGAATTGTCGCTGGGCATGAAAATTTAAGGAGTATTTGTTGTATGATTAAAAATACAGGATACAGAAAACTGGGTAAAACGGCGTCTCACCGCCGCGCTATGTTAAACAACATGGCTACCAGTATTATTCTGCACGAAGAAGTAACCACCACGTTACCCAAAGCGAAAGAAGTACGCCGTGTGGTAGAAGGTTTAATTACCTTAGCAAAAGCAAAAAATGAACGTGCCGTTAAAGACACGCTCAAAGATGCTGCTGCCGTGAAGAAAGTATTTGACGTATTGGCGGCTCGTTATGCCAACCGTCCGGGTGGTTTCTGCCGCATTTACCGCGCCGGTTTACGCCAGGGCGATAATGCACAAGTAGCAATTGTAAAATTGGTGGACTAATTTATGGTACTAGACTATCTGGGGGGGCTGTTTTCTTCGGACTTAGGAATGGACCTGGGTACGGCCAATTGCTTGATTTACGTCAAGGATAAAGGCATTGTACTCAATGAACCATCTGTAGTAGCGATGGAAAAAGAAACCGGCGAAGTAAAAGCTGTCGGTTGGCAAGCCAAGCAAATGTTGGGCCGTACTCCGGCCAACATTGTGGCCGTGCGCCCGATGAAAAACGGAGTTATTGCGGACTTTGAAGTTACGCAAGAAATGATCCGTTATTTCATTCGCAAAGTGCACACCCGCAGCAGCTTACTGCGCCCCCGGATTGTCATCGGTATTCCGTCTGACATTACCGGCGTAGAACGCCGTGCCGTAGATGATGCGGCTCGGCAAGCTGGTGCCCGTGAAGTATACCTCATTGAAGAACCGATGGCTTCGGCCATGGGGGCAGACCTGCCCGTGGCGGAACCGCATGCCAGCATGATTGTAGATATTGGCGGCGGTACAACGGAAGTGGCTGTAATTTCTTTAGGAGGAATGGTGGTAGCTAAGTCCATTGACGTAGCGGGGGACGAACTGACTGAATGTATCGTACAATATTTCCGCAAGAAATATAACCTGATTGTAGGGGAAACGACGGCTGAAGAAGTAAAAATCAATTTAGGGTCCGTCTATCCGCTGAAAGAAGAAAAATCCATGGAAGTCAAAGGCCGTGACCAGACCCAGGGATTACCGCGTACCTTAACGGTTACTTCCGAAGAAATCCGTCAAGCACTTATGGAACCGGTACGGCTTATTTTGGATGTCATTAAAAGTACATTGGAAGAAACACCCCCTGAATTAGCGGCCGATTTGGTGGATAGAGGGCTAATGGTTGCTGGCGGTGGTAGTTTGTTGCGCGGGATTACGGAACTTATCCGCAAGGAAACAGATATTCCGGTCCACCGCGCCGCTGATCCGCTTAATTGTGTGGCGTTAGGGACGGGCAAATTCTTGGACCAATTGAACGAGAAAGGTTCCCGCTTTTTCGGTGCACGTCATAAATCGTTCTAGTTTCGGCTAAAACTATTTACCAAACGGACACAGTTCTGGAAAGGGACGGTGTCCGTTTTTAGTAATAAGGGCATTGGTGTAGCAGTATGAGTTTTTCAAGTGTAAAAAATCCGCTTCATAAACATGCTCCCGGGGTATACCGCCGTTTGGGTTGGCCGGTATTTTTTTTACTTCTGTCTTTTTTACTGATGATTTTGCCGCTGGAAGGATTTGTGGCTTCCGTTAAAGCAGTATTGGCGTATGTTTTTATTCCGCAAGTACGTGTTTCCCACCAGGCGGTAGCGTACGGACAAGATGTTTCCCATACGGTACAAGAATTATTACGTGCCCACGCAGAAAATGAACAATTAAAACAAGAAAAGGAACGTACGCAGTTGTTAGCGGCCCAAGCAAAAAACATTCTTGCAGAAAACGAACGGTTGACTCAGCTGTTGCAGTTAGCACCTACCCACCCTTGGAAAGGGGTATGGGCCCAAGTAGCCTATCGGGAGCCGGCCCGTTGGAATACGGTAGTGATTGATAAAGGATCCGAGGATGGTATTCAAGAACGTAGTGCCGTAATTGCCCTGGAAAACGGGCAAGAAGGCTTAGCCGGGGTAGTGATAGAAACTACGGATAAAACGGCGAAGGTTTTACTGGTACGGGATGAGGATTTTTCTGCGGCCGTTCATTTGGAGCGAACGGGTGAAGAAGGCCTTTTGATGGGGGATGGCCCACGGGCCGTACAAGTAAAATATATTCCGCTTTTAGCAGAAGTGGAAAAAGGGGATAAAGTATATACTTCTGCGTCCAGTAGTATATTCCCGGCCGGAATTTTAGTGGGAGAAGTAAGCGGTAAACGGGAAGGAGACGGATTTCAAACATCCCTTACGGTGTATGTAACCCCGCAAATACGCTCGTCAGCCATACAAGAAATGTTTGTAATTTTAGATAAGGAGATTTCCCGGTGATTGTTAATACGCTTAAATTGATTTGTTTATTTGTATTGGCTACGGTATGTCATTGGGCGTTTGCTTCTTTTTTTGCTCCAGCAGGTATTAGTGTGAATATGATGCTAGTATTTGTTACGGCGTTTTGTGTATATTTGAAACCGCCGTTTGCTTATACCGGGGCATTTATATGCGGGCTATTTTTAGATTTTTTTGGTACAAAACTGTTTGGGAATAATGCGTTTACATTTACGGTATGCGCGTGTTTGATTGACAGTATGGTGGACCGGTTTGATTTTGAAGCCCTGTTTCCGCAGGTCGTAGCTGTATTTTGTTTAACTTGGTTAGCCAGCTTGTTAAATGCGTGGCTGGTATTTTTATTTGCATCGGCGAGTAATTGGCCGGGTTTTTTTAGTTTGCTCGGCGGAGCTTTTATAGACGGGCTTTGTGCCCCGCTTGTGTTTTGGACGGTGGGCCATTTGCTGGGTCGGTCTTCGTTGTGTCGCCAGGGATAAGTGAATATGGCCGTTACTAAAATTCATTTTAACGGACGGTTGCGCTTGCTTTTTGTATTGACAGTAATAGCAGGTGGGATTATTGCCGCCCGTTTGGTGGACATACAGGTATTTAAACACCAAAACTATGTACAATTGGCTGAACGGAACCGTACTCAAATTCTTTATCAAACGGCCCCGCGCGGACGTATTTTTACAGCGGATGGAATTGCAATTGCTTCCAATGCGCCGGCTTTTAGTTTATATTATTTGAGTGCGGGTGGACCGTCTGGGGAAAAGATTCCCTCTTTTTCGGAAGAAATTGCTTCTCGTTTACAAATGGCTCCCGGCGTGTTGCTGGCCAAACTGGAAGAAGGCCGTAAAACCGGAAAGGCTACGTTACTTGTGGAAAGTCTTTCGGTAAAAACGGCGGCTGCTTTGCAAGAATTATTACAGTATTATCCGGGGTTATATCTGTTAGAGGAAACAAAGCGGGACTATCCGTACCAAACTTTAGCCAGCCATTTGGTAGGCTATATCGGCAGTATGGATGAACGGGAATGGAAAAAACGGGATGTAAGTACAGGGTACCGTTTAACTTCCAAAGTAGGGAAAAACGGCATTGAAAAAAAATTTGAAAACCGGCTCAAAGGGAAAGACGGCGGCGTTTATTTGGAAGTAGATTACCGCGGTCGGGTAAAACGCATTATTCAGGATAAAAAATGGGCTGCAGGTAGTGATGTATATCTTACCCTTAATTTTACGGTACAAAAAGCGGCTGAAGAAGCATTAAAAAACTCCAAAACAGGCAGAGGGGCTGCGGTGGCATTAGACCCGCGCAACGGGGCAGTTTTGGCCCTTGCCAGCGCACCGGCATACAATCCCAATATCTTTGTACCGTATACGGATGAACTGACTGGCCCGGTTTCTAAACGCATTGATGAATACAATTTAGCTGTACAAGGGGTATATCCCCCGGCCTCTACTTTTAAGGTCATTACGGCGGCTGCTGCTTTGGAAGAAGGCAATTTGGATATTCACCGTAAAATTACTTGTACCGGCAAATACGATTCCGGTCCCCGCGTATTTAAATGTTGGGGAACACATGGGCCGGTAGATTTTTTTGACGGAATGAGTAATTCGTGTGATGTTTATTTTTATGCGGTAGCTTCTGTGTTAGGCCCGGCCCCGATTGAACGTATGCAGCGTAAATTTATGTTTGGCCGTCCGACCGGGATTGATTTACCTGGCGAAAAAGCCGGTAATATTTACGGCCCTACCCGCCGGGCGCGCAATAAAACCTATTGGTTTGTAGGGGATACGCTTAACTTGTCTATTGGGCAAGGGGAACTTTTAGTTACGCCTATTAAACTGGCTCAATTTGCGGCGGCCCTTGCCAGTCGCGGGAATGTATACCGTCCGTATTATGTGGATAAAATTGTCAGCAATCAAACCGGTAAAGAAGAAAAAATCGGGCAGCGTGAAGTATTGCAAGTGGCCGATTTGAAACCCGAAACGTATGATTTGTTATATAAAGCCTTAAAACATACGGTGGATGATGGAACCGCCCGCCGTGTTAAAATTAAAGGGCTCAATGTATATGCCAAAACGGGAACGGCGCAAAATCCACACGGGGCCGACCATGGCTGGTTTATGGCCTTTGCCGGACGAGAGGGAGAAGAACCTTCCATTGCTTTGGCGGTTTTTGTAGAATTTGGGGAGGGCGGCAGTTCGGCTGCCGGCCCGATCGCCCGGGAAATGTTAGAGGCCTATTTTGGGTTAGGGAAGTATACCCCGGGGACGGAGTCTTAAATGTCTGTATTTAGAACCATGCCAAATGCGGCACGTAGCCGGGTAGATAGTATGTTGCTTTATGCCATGTTAGGGCTTTTACTATTAGGGACGTTGTGTATTATGTCCGCGGTGAATAGTTTAGCCTGGTCCAATGCTATCGTGCGTACACACTTAATTGCGTTACCGTTGGGGTTGGCGTGTTTCGCTTTTGGGTGGAGTTTTAATTATCAAATTTACAACGAGCAATGGAAATATGTGTATGGGTTTATTTTGCTGTTGTTAGTTGGGGTGTTAGTATTTGGTTCGTATCAACGTGGGAGCCGTTCTTGGTTTGTATTGCCGTTTTTTTCAATGCAGCCTTCTGAAATTTGCCGGGTATGCACCTTGTTGGTAGCGGCGGCTTTTTTAGACAGGTGTGGTCGCCGGGTACAAGACCCGTCTACACTATTTTGGATGGGGATATTACTGGTGCCCATCTTCGGTCTCATTATGCTACAGCCGGATTTTTCTTCCGTGGTAGTTACGTTACCGGCTATTGTGGTACTGTTGTACTGTGCTGGGGCACATCTGTTTTATTTGTGTTTAGGTTGTGTATTGGGGGGAGTAGCCGGTTTCTTTACCATTGTTTGGACTTATATTTATTTGCATCCGGAAGTTACAGAGACCTTTTTAGGACAAACTTTTTACCAACTGGCCCATAACGGGTGGTATATGGCAGGTTTTTCACTATTGGTGGCCCTGGCTGGATATGGAACTTGGTGGCTATGTAAACAATTGCGTGTATTTTTACCGTCTGTCTATTTTGTACTGATGACCCTGGCTGTTTTGGCGGGGTTATTTGGCGGTATTGTAGTAGAAAATCACATGAAACCCCACCAACGTAAGCGGATTGAAACATTCTTAGCTCCCACGTCGGACCCGCAAGGTGCAGGCTATAACGTACTGCAAGCCCAAATTGCCATGGGTTCGGGGGGGGTACTGGGGAAAGGTTTATTTTCCGGGTCGCAATCCCGCTTGGGGTTTGTACCGGAAAAACATACAGATTTTATTTTAGCCGTAGCCGGGGAAGAACTTGGGTTATGGGGAATGTTTTTGGTATTAGGGTTATATGTACTCATTTTGTGGCGGGCGGTGGTAATTGGTTATATGGCCAGCGACCGTTACGGATATTTAGTGTGTTCCGGCATATTCGGTATGTTTTTAACGTATATGTTAGTGAACTTCGGCATGCTTTTAGGGATTGTTCCCGTAGCAGGGATTCCGTTGCCGTTCATTTCGTATGGCGGTTCTAACCTAGTAGCCAGTTTATGGGCGTTGGGAATTTTGCAATCCGTCTACGCAAGACGTATACGGGCATAAAAAAGATGATAAACACGTCAAAAATTTATAAAATGCGTATAGTATTTCGTTGGCTGGAAAACCGTTCTCTTAGCGGGGATAGTGCCGCTGTGTTACGTGAGCGAATCCGCCAAAGCGGTCTACATTATGTGCCTGCCAAAGGGGCGGCAGATGTCCCCCGGGTATCGTATGGACCAGCTGCGGGCCGGGGAATCCGCGCCGAACGGGAATACGCAGATATTTATTTGAAAGACAACGTCCCGGTCCACGAATTGCGGGACGCGCTGTCGGACCCGGCCTCAGGGCTAGATGTGTTGGAAGTAACGCGGGTACCGTGTGCATTTGCCTCGGTGCAGTATTTAGCATCAGTAGCCAAATATCGCATAGAAGGGGATTGGGAGGCTTTTCCACCTCATCCGCGGGCGGAAGACTATTTTAATGCCCCGCAGGTAAGAATTACGCGTGTGTCCGACAATGGGATGAATGTAGTATGGGACGTTAAACCTCATATTGTAGGGGTAGAAACGTTTGCTACGCAAAGCATCCGGCTGACGTTGCAGTGTATAGAAGGAAAATGGACCAATCTCCAAGAGTTGGTAGCCGCTTGGTTAGGGACTACCCCTACAGAACTGAGCGGGATACAAATCATTCGGGAAGGGCTCTATTGGCAAGATAGTGCCGGAGAACTTCACTTAATTTAGGTCCCAAGGACCAAGAGAGGATTTTGAATATGACACAAGCTGTACAGGAAGAAACAAAAAATAATGTAGAAGTACTCGTCAATACTTCGTTTGAAGAAACGCGTATTGCTATTTTAGAAAATGACCGTGTGAATGAAATTTTGTGGGAACGCCGCGGCGCACTCAATATTGTGGGCAATATTTACAAAGGGATTGTAGAAAATGTATTGCCGGGTATTTCCAGCGCGTTTTTAAACATCGGGTATGAAAAAAATGCTTATTTATATATTTCCGATGTAATCGGCGGCGATAAAAAGAATATTGATAAAGTGTTACATAAAGGCCAAGAAGTGATGGTACAAGTTGTTAAAGATGCCATTAGCACCAAAGGTATGAAAGTAACCATGGATGTAACACTTCCGGGCCGTTATTTGGTACTCACGCCAAACCAAAGTTTTGTGGGTCTTTCCAAAAATATTGAAGATGCGGATGTGCGCCACAAATTAAACAATTTACTTCAAGAACTGGCTGAAAAACATTTAAACGGCATGGGATGTATTGCCCGTACAGAAGCCGAAGAAGCTACCCGGGACGAACTGGAACGCGAAATTAAATACCTCTACCGCCAATGGCAGTCCGTTGCCAAAAAATTTAATTCCGTACGCGGGGCCCATTTACTTCATGAGGACATGGATGCGGTGCTCCAAGTGGCGCGGGATGTATTGTCTGAAAATGCCAAAGTATATTTGTTGGATAACAAAAAGGACTATGAACGGGTAAAAGATTTTGTGGAAAAGAACTCTCCGGATTTGGCCGACCGTGTGCAACTTTACAAAGGCAAAACGCCGATTTTTGAAGCATATAATATTGAACCGGAGATTGACAACTTGCGTAAAATCAAATTACCGCTTCCGAACGGGGGCAGTATTATTATCCAAGAAGCTGAAAGTTTATGCGCTATTGACGTAAACACCGGCAAATTTACGGGCAGCAAATCACAGGAAGAAACCGTTACGCAAACAAACATTGAAGCTGCCAACGAAATTGCCCACCAGTTACGTCTACGTAATATCGGCGGGATTATTGTCATTGACTTTATTGATATGCGTAAGGCTTCTAGCCGCCACCGTGTAGTAGAAGCGTTGGCCCAAGCTGTTCAGGGGGACCGGGCCAAAATCCGCATTTTGCCAATTACCAAATTGGGACTCGTAGAAATGACCCGTGAACGCAAACGTGCCAGTACAGGCAGTTTTATTAGTGAAGAATGTCCCGAATGTCATGGTTCCGGGCGGGTACTATCGGCTGAAAGTATGCGAATTAAAATCCAACGTGAAATTTATGATTTGACCAATGGCCGCCCCGGCGGTAACTTGCGGGTAGTATTGCACCCGGTGTTGGCTGAATCTATTCGGTATCGTCAGCAGGACATTGAAGAAAATATCCATCGGTCGCTCAAAATCCAGGCGGATCCGCAACTGGCGTGGGAAGATTATAAAATTGTATTAGAGTAACCGTTCCTCCGGTGCCATACACCAGGGAAAATTTACAGGGTTTATGAAACGGATTGGGATTGTTTTACTAAGCGGTTTATGCCTGTTTTTAGCCAGCGTTGTCTATGCGCAGGGTCGGGTTTCCGTACAAGTAGAAGGCCATTCAGCCGGGTCTGTAGCTGCTGTAGAATTAAACGGGCTTACGTATGTGGATGTGCAAAGTACCGCCCGTAAATTAGGGGCCAGCGTCAATTTGTTTGCTGCATCTAAACAAGCCAAAATTACGGTCAAAGGTTTTTTTGCAATTCTTACTGCGTCTTTAAATGAAATTATTGTGAACGGAAAAAATGTGCCTATTGCGGGAGAGGTAGTGATCCGTGGCGGGCAGTTAATGGCGCCGGTGGATGTATTTTTATTAGATACTTTTCAGCGGGCTGTAAACCGTCGTATTTCATTTGAAGACGGTTCTTTTTGGGTGGAACGCCGCTATACTACCGAGTTGGCTCCCCCTGTGTTCAATGACGGGGAAACGCTGCTTGTTTTTGATAACCAAAAAGAAATCAATTACACGACTGAGCAGCCCAATGCCCATACGGTGTTGGTTACGTTGCCTGATGCCGTCTTAAAGCGGGATACATACAAACGCTTACATACAGATTATATTGCTTCGGCGGACGTGCGGCAGGTGCGTGGGAATGTGCAACTGAAAGTTATTTTGGGCAGTAAAGCCCGTACGTGGAGTTTTACCCCGGCCTCGGATAACCGTTTAGTTTTCCGTGCGGCGGCAACTGCAGGGGAACCCTCGTTGCCTGCCAGAACGGTACCGGTAGCGGTAAAACCAACGGTGCCTACGGGCTTTACCCAGGAGTCCGCTCCGTTGGCTGACGACGTAGTAACCGGTTCAGAAGTAGGCATTCCGTCTGTATTGGAAGCGGAAGAAGATGAATTTGAGGAAATGAATTTGAAAGAGGAGCCCAATCCATTATCTATTTCTGCCGTGGAAGAAAAAACGGCCCCCGTTAAGCCGGCTACCCCGCCTACGCCGATCATCAAGGCAGAACCCAACCCATTATCTATTTCTGCCCATAAAAAGATGCGTATTGTGGTGGACCCGGGCCACGGTGGCAAAGATGCCGGGGCTGTGCGTAGTAAATACCGGGAGAAAGATTGGAACTTAGCCGTAGGGAAAGAGTTGGCTAAACTGCTTAAAAAAGGAGATTTTGAAGTCAAAATTACGCGCGATACAGATACGTTTATTGCCTTGTCGGACCGTTCTAAAATTGCCAATAATTTTAAGGCAGATTTATTTGTATCTGTGCACGTAAATGCTACAAAAAACACAAAAGCGAACGGGTTTCAAGTCTATTTCCGTTCCGAAAAAGCCACCGATAAAGAAGCTGCCGATACAGCGGCCTTAGAAAACGAGGCTATGCAATATGAAGAAGTGCACTATAATTTTGTAGATGCATTGTTGCAGTCTTTGGCCAAAAATGAATATATTAACGAAAGTTCCAAACTAGCCGGCTACATTAAAAATGCCGTTTATAAACAACCCGGTATTGGTATTGCCGTAGATCAGAAAAATGCCATTCGCCAAGCCAATTTCTATGTATTAAAAGGGGTGCAGAGCCCGGCTGTTTTAGTAGAAATGGGCTTTATCAGCAGCCCCAAAGACCGCGGCCGTTTAGCCCAAAATGCCGTGCAAAAGAAAATGGCACAAGGGATATATAACGGGATTGTGAACTATGCCAAACAGGAAGGTTGGCTGAAATAGATTTAAAACTTTTCTGTGAACTTTGTTTTTAACGCACAAAATTTAAAACGAAATGTTTTAAGTTTTGTTGCTTTTCGGGCAACAATTTGCCATATTTGAGCATCTTTGCACCGACTTGCCGCAGTATCTGTCAGTACAGCTTCAGGCAACTTACGGCCTTACTTATCCTCAAATTTTCTTCCTGTGTTTCGTTGTTTCCTTTACGCGGTGGGTCCACATACGGTGGCTAATCATTTCAACGGAACCTCCAGCTTGTTCCCTGTGTGGTTTCTCTTACTTATGCTATAATGTAACTACAATTTATTCTATTTTTGGAACCGTAAAACGGTATATTTACGGATACAATCTAAGTTCCAAAATAACAGATTAGGTTTAGCCGGGGTCAGCTGCCCCAACTACACCGAACGCTTGCCTTTGGCAGGCTACGGCTGTTATGTTGGGTTACTTAGATTGGCTCATGGTATCAGCCGTTTTTATGGGTTTGCACAATTATGAAAAAACGGACCTTACAAACCTTGCAGGACTTGGCTGAAATACACCGCTTGTTACAAGCGTGCCATACCCGTTTGGAACAGATTCCGCGTCGCTTTAAAGACCGCTATATAGACATTCCACCCTTACTGTTACAGTCTTTATCTTCCGCTCGTTGCAGCTTGGAAGATGGGGCCCTGGTAATTGCTGAAATGGAAAACTTACCTTTGACTGCGGCAGATTTATCCCGCTATCAAACAGTTGATCGGCAAGAAAAAAGGAGGCTTCAAAATAAAATATCTTCTTAAAATTAGTACAATAGTTTTGTGAAAAATCACGCCAAACTATTTTTTATGTTTGCTAAAATCGGCCTGTTTACGCTAGGCGGCGGGTATGCGATGCTGCCCTTAATGGAGCGTGAACTTGTCGGCAAATATCTTTCCAAAGAGGATTTTTTAGACATTACCGCCGTAGCCCAATCCGCCCCCGGTATTATGGCCATTAACGTAGCTATTTTAACCGGGCACCGGCTATATGGCGTAGCGGGGGCATGTTGGGCGGCGTTGGGGGCGGCTGTTCCTTCTTTTATTATTATTTTACTCATTGCGTTATTTTTCCGTTCTTTTGCCGAAAACCCTCTTGTGCAGCGTATATTCAAAGGGGTGCGCCCTGCGGTGGTGGCACTTATTATGGTGCCCGTGTTTACGCTCTCAAAATCGGCTGGGGTTACACGTAAAACCGTGTGGATATGCGTAGCCGTGGCATTGGCGGTATGGCTTGCAGAACTGTCCCCGGTGTATGTGGTATTGTTAGCCGTAATCGGCGGGATTATTTATGGGAAAATGAAGGGGCGGTCCGTATGATTTACTTGCAACTCTTTTTTACGTTTTTTAAAATCGGGCTGTTTAATTTTGGCGGCGGGTATGCCATGATTTCGTTTTTGCAAAATGAAGTGGTCTACAAACAAGCCTGGCTTTCTACGGCCGAATTTACGGATATTGTGGCTATTTCGCAAGGTACGCCCGGGCCGGTGGGCATTAACCTGGCTACCTATACCGGGTATACGGCCAGCGGGAGTGTTTGGGGGGCAGCGGTTTCTACGCTGGCGGTGTGTTTGCCGTCGTTGTTACTGCTTATTTTGGCGGGGAAATTTTTGTTTGCTACGCGCCAAAAATATCATGTTGCTTGGCACTTGTTACGCCTAACGGTAATCGGTTTAATTGCCGCGGCCGCGCTTACGTTATGTAACGGTGAAAATTTTATAGATTACAAAAGCGTACTCTTGTGCGCGGGGGCTTTTGTAGCGGTGTGGAAATACAAACGCGGCCCCGTTTCCGTATTATTAGTTAGTGGACTAGTTGGCTTATTGTTATATTAACCTAACAATTTTTTATTTAATTTTTAGAAGTAAAAAATAAATACTTGTTAGTTTCCACTAACTTTTGTATAATATGCTTAAGAGAGGAAAAACCATGAAAAAAGTAGTGTACTTAATTGTAGTTTGTATGTTCGGCCCGTTGTTATGGGCCCAGCCGTTAGACCGTCAAGTGGAACGTGCGGTTACAAAAGCTGTAATCACGCAGCCTGTATCTGTGCAAGTTAAACTGGTAAAACCGGTGTATAGTTCCGATGTGATGTTCCGCCGACCGCGTAAGAATGTAATCATTTCTACAAAGCAAAAAGAAAATACGTGTACCGGGTTTTGGAAAGTAAATGGCTCAAAAGTGTATATCCCGGCCGTATGCGCGCAGGAAGAAGGATATCATATTACGGCTGTAAAACTGGTTTTTGCAGACGGACATACAAGTAAACTTCCCGGCAAACAGGTACAAATTAGGGGGGATGTGGCACTCATTTCCTTGTAACAAAAGTAAGACGTCTATGGTGTTTTAAAACACATACTGGGGAAATACACCCAGCATGTGTTTTTTTACGCTCATTTGTTACAACAGACTCTCTTTGTAACGAGTCAAAAAATGCTAAAATATCTATAATACAGGGCTGTTATCCTGCATGCGTTTCGGGATCTCATCCACATAGATATTTTTAGGAGTACATTTACTATGGAAATCGGTATCGTAGGGTTGCCCAACGTCGGCAAATCCACTTTGTTTAATGCGTTAACTTGTGCCGGCGCGGAAGCCAGCAACTATCCGTTCTGCACCATTGAGCCCAATGTGGGCATTGTCGCTATCCCCGATAAACGGTTAGACAAACTTTTTGAGATGTTTAAACCACCCAAGAAAACCGCTGCGTTTATTAAGTTTGTAGATATCGCCGGGATTGTAAAAGGTGCGAGCCAGGGCGAGGGGCTAGGCAACAAGTTTTTAGCCAACATCCGCGAAGTGGATGCGATTATCCACGTCGTGCGGTTGTTTGAGGACGAAAACGTCACGCACGTAATGAACTCCGTGGACCCCCTGCGCGATATTGAAGTTATCAATACCGAACTTATGCTGGCCGACCTGGAAAGTGCCACCAAAATTTGTGACCGCCTGGCCAGTAACGCTAAATCCGGCAAAAAAGATGCCGTGGCCGCATGGGAGCGCATGAAGGAAATTAAAACCGCGCTGGAAAACGGCAAACCTGTTTCTTCGTTAGGGTTAGAGCCCGAAGAACTTAAAGAATACCAGTTTTTAACGTCAAAACCCGTCTTATATGTGGGCAATAATAGTGAAAAACGCAACGCCGAAAACGCTGCGCGCGTAGCCCAATACGCTAAAGAAAACGGCGCGGGGTTTGTGGAGTTGTGCGTGAAGTTTGAAGCTGATATTGCGGAGTTTTCAGACGAAGAAAAGAAAGCATTTTTAGCCGAAACCGGCAGCGAATACACGGGCCTTGAAAAAGTAGTGCGCGAGGGGATGAAGCTCTTAAACCTGTGCACGTATTTCACGGCAGGCGAAGAAGTAGAAGTGCGCAGCTGGCTCATCCCGGTGGGGTGCACGGCGCCGCAAGCCGCCGGAAAAATCCACAGCGATTTTGAAAAAGGCTTCATCCGCGCCGACGTGTATACGTTTGACGATTTGGAAAAATTCGGCTCCGAAAAAGCCCTGCGCGAGCACGGCCTCATCCGCTCCGAGGGCAAAGACTATATTGTAAAGGACGGCGACGTTTGCCTGTTCAAAGTAAATGCGTAACTGTAAACACTTCGGCACGTGCGGCGGCTGCACGCTCTTAAATCTGTCCTACGAAGAACAGGTAGCCCAAAAACGCGCGCGCCTGCAGGAAATTTTAAAAGACTTTTGGACGAAGGAAATCCCGGTAACCGTGACGGATAGCCCGGTGTATTTTCGCAACAAAGTGGAGCTGGGGTTTTGCCACCAAGTCAAATGGCGCGCGGATTACGACAAGAAAGACCCCGCCAACAAAACGCGCCCTTTAGAATTTGAACAGTGTGTGGGCTTTAAATTAAAAGGCCGCTGGGACCGCGCCGTAGACCTAGCCGAGTGCTGGCTGTTTAGCGAGAAATTAGTGCCCTTAGTGCAGGCGATTCGCGCGTGGGCGCAAGCCGAAAATCTGCCGTATTACGACCAGCGCAAACACACCGGCGTGTTGCGGCATTTAATGGTGCGCGAAGGCAAAAACACCGGCGAGCAAATTGTCGTGCTGTTTGTGACGGACGATTTTAACGAAAAAACCTTTGTGCAAGCCGTAGAAAGTGTGCTGCCCAATGCTAACATTATGGCGGCGGTCAATACCGGGCTAGCCGACACGGCCGAGCCCGAAAGTCTGCGCGTGCTCAAAGGCAAGGACCATATTTTTGAGAAGATTTTGCTAAGCGGCGCGGACGGAAAAACCGAGCGCGAAGTGATTTTTAAACTCTCGCCGCAATCGTTTTTTCAGACGAACACCCAAACCGCGCAAAAGATGTACTCCCGCGTGCGAAGTATCGTCAAAAAAATCGCGTCCAAAAAGATTTACGATTTGTACGGCGGGGCGGGGAGTTTTTCCTTATCGTGCGCCGATTTGTGCGAAAAAAGTATTTGCGTGGAGTCAGTCGCGCCCGCCATTTACAACGGCATTGAAAACGCCAAACTTAACGGCGTAACGAACGTGCAGTTTTTCTGCTCGCGCGTGGAGGATTTTGTGCGCCAGCAGCCCATTGAGCGCAAAGATGCTCTCATTATTTTGGACCCGCCGCGCGGCGGTATGCACCCGCGTGCGTGTAAGGCGGTGGCGGAAAGTGGCGTGGAAAATGTGCTGTATATTTCGTGCAACCCGCTTACGCTGGCGACGGATTTAAAAACGCTCACGCAGCATTACGAAATTTTAGATGTGGAAGCGTTTGATTTTTTCCCACACAGCGAGCATATTGAGACGTTTGTGCAGTTAAAACTGAAGTAAAGGAGTGTAAATTATGGAAAATAAAACGGAAGTAGTATTACAAAAACCCGGTTTTTGGCGGCTATTTGGGGCATATTTTATAGATTTTATAATTACATTTTTTGTTGCCTGGGTTCTGTGGAAACTGCTTTGGGTATTTGTCCCCAATAGGATTATGGGTGTGGACGAGCATTTGGGTGTATTTATACTAGTGGGAATATGTACAGTATGTATTTGTATCCCTAATATTTTGTATTTTGCCGGATGTGAAAGTTGGCGAAAACAAACCCTTGGCAAGCGGTTACTTGGAATAAGAATTTTCGGAGAAACTCAACAAAATATACAAAAGAAATTATTGGCAGCGTATGGCCTTGATTTCCTACTGCTTATTCCTGCATTAACATTTTGTCTAATAGTGGGTTTGATTATACAGGCTCTAGTTTGTTTTGACTGTAATCCCGGTACGTTTTATTATTGTGTTTTTTGGGGTATGACCTCTTTGTATTTTAGTGCAATAATATTATATTTTGCTATGTTAGAACATTTTTTTGGCAAAACCCTGGGCAAAAAGCTCATGGGGTTAACCGTCGTGCAAGCCGCACCACAAACAAAAAAAGGAGAATAAATTATGGAAAATAAAATAGAAGTAGTATTACAAAAACCCGGTTTTTGGCGATTGTTGGGTGCGTATAGCATTGATATTTTAATTTTATTTGTGCTTAATTTGGGGTATTACATGTGGGAGGTACGTTCCGCTATAAGTACCTTGCCTTGGATGTGGAGCATTTCTATCAACCTCGCAATTTTCTTAATTTTAAATGCGGGATATTTTGCACTGTTTGAGCAGCACGGAAAAGGTAGTTTAGGAAAAAAATTATTTCATCTTAAGTTATTCATGAACCAGTCTTCTGCCAAGCGGGTTTTTAGTGCATATGGTATAGAATGTATTGGATTATTTTTCTTAATATGGGGCATTATATTTTTGGCTACTTTTGTTTGGAATGATATGGAGAAAATGTTTTTGTGGTTTTTGAGTGGTTGGGTATTAGGGCCCATACTTATTTTAATTTATTTTTCAGTTTTAGAAAGTATGTTTGGGGCCTCCCTCGGTAAAAAACTGATGGGCTTACAAGTGGTGCAAAACGTGCCGCAAGATACCCCGCAAGCCGCACCACAAAAACAAAAAGAAGAAACAAAATGACCGTTGAAGAATCTTTAAAATCATTAAACCCCCAGCAATTAGAAGCCGCCCTGTACGACGGTGGGCCGTGCCTCATTGTGGCCGGGGCGGGGACCGGAAAAACCAAAACTTTAACCACTAAAATCGCCAAGTTAATCGCGGACGGGTATCATCCCGCGCGCATTTTGGCTGTTACCTTTACCAACAAAGCCGCCGGCGAAATGCGCGAGCGCGTGGAAGCCCTCGTGCCCGGGGCCGGGCGGCGCGTGTGGATTCACACGTTCCACTCGTTCGGCGTGCGCGTATTGCGCCAAAATGCCGAGAAACTCGGCCTCACCAAAGATTTTGCCATTTATGATGACAGCGACCAGAAGAAAGTCGTCACGCTACTTTTAGAGCAAATGGGCGTCAAAGAGCCCAAAAAAGAGGTCAACCAAATTGTCAGTATTATCTCGCGCGCGAAGGATGAAATGGTCACGCCCGACGGACTCATGCAGCAGGCCACCGCTTCGGGCTTAGACGGTAAAATCCGCGCCGCCGAAATCTACCGCCGCTACGAACAGAAGTTGAAAGAAGCCGGCGCGCTGGACTTTGGCGACCTGTTAGTCAAAACCGTCATCTTGCTGCGCGACCACGCGGACGTGCGCGAATATTACCAAGACTTTTTCCAATACGTGCTGGTGGACGAGTATCAGGACACCAACCACACGCAGTATTTAATCACCAAATATTTAACCGCCAAAACGCGCAAACTCTGCGTGGTGGGCGACCCGGACCAAAGCATCTACTCCTGGCGCGGGGCAAACATCCGTAATATTTTGGAGTTTGAAAAAGATTTCAAGGACGCTAAAATCATCACCTTAGAGCAAAACTACCGCTCCACCAAAGCCATTTTGGAAGCGTCCAACCGCCTCATCACGCATAACAAAAAACGCAAAGACAAAAACCTATTTACCGATAAATCCGCCGGCGAGCCCATTACCGTGCACGCCTGCCAAACCGAAGGCGACGAGGCCCGCTGGGTGAGCGTGCAAATCCAAAAACTCGTAGAGAACGACGGCGCGAGTTTGAAAGACATGGCGGTCTTTTACCGCACCAACGCGCAGAGCCGCAGCTTTGAAGATTATTTCCGCAAATACCAAATCCCGTATCGCTTAATCGGTACGGTGCGCTTCTACGACCGTAAAGAAATTAAAGACATCATGTGCTACGCGCGGTTGCTGGTCAACTCTGCCGATAACGTGAGCCTGCTGCGCATTATCAACACGCCCACGCGCGGGCTTGGCAAAGTGGCGCAGGACCGCTTGTTGGCATACGCCGAAGCACAACAGATTTCCCTGTATGACGCACTCAAAAAAGCCGCCTATGTGCCCGGCCTGGGCAGCGCGGCCATGAAGGCCGCCGTGAAATTGGCGCAATTGTTTGAGCATTGGCGCGGCGATATGCTGCTGACCGCCCCCGCCGATATTTTCCACAAAATTTTGATTGAATCGGGCTATATGGACGCCGTCAAGGCCGAGATGGAAAAAGACCCCGAAGCCGAAAGCCGCTTGCAGAACTTGGACGCTTTAATTAACGCCGTCAAAGAGTACGAAGAACGCTGCCAGCGCGGCGAAAAAGAGCCCAGTGTGGCGGACTTTTTGCAGGAAGTGTCGCTCTTGTCCGGCGAGGACGACAGCCAAGCTGGCGAGGGCGGTGCGGTAACCTTGATGACCGTGCACCTGGCCAAAGGGTTAGAATTTCAAAACGTGTTTGTCACCGGGCTGGAAGAAAATTTGTTCCCTATTGGCTGCGATAACGAGGACGATACCGAAGAAGAACGCCGCCTGTGCTACGTGGCTATGACGCGCGCTAAAGAGAAACTCTTTTTAACGTATGCCGAGCGGCGGCGCAAATTCGGCCAAGTACAGGAAAACCCGCCGAGCCGCTTCTTGTTTGAAAGCAAACTATTAACGGAAGAAGAAGTGCAAGCCCGTCCAAACCGCTTTGCGTGGGGGGGGAGTTCGGCTTATTCCGGCGGAAATTACGAACGCTTTACGGCGCGCAAACGCCAGTATTCGGACGACTACCCGCGCAAAAGTTACGGTAGTTCGTACGGCGGTTTTGCGGGCTACGCGCGTAAGAGCCGCTTCCAAAAACGCTATGACGAGGACGGTTACGAAATAGAATCTGCCTTAGATAACGATTTCCCGGAGTACGACGATATACCGCCCGTAAGTGCGCTCTATGCTAAACCCAAGCAACCCAGTCTATCCGATCCGCGCCGCGTGCCCGGCTTTGTGCAAGCCCCCAAAATCCCCGCCATACCGGCCACCCCCGGCCCCAAGAACGAGGACGGCGTAGCCGTAGGCGGCCGTGTAAAACACGGCGTATTTGGCGAAGGAAAAATCGTACAAATTGTAGGCAGTGGCGAAAGTTCCAAAATTACCGTAGCGTTTAGTAATGGCACGCGTCGGACGTTTATGCTCAAATTCGCCCCGCTGGAAATACTCCATTAAACCTCAAACGGGAAATGGTGCAAATGTAAACAAATCAGGGTACTACTATTTGATCAGTACTTTTACGATGTTTAATTTACATTCCGATTTTGGCACAATACTCTTGGTTGCCTGGATAATCATCACATTCGATGTTACCTGTAGGAGAGATACCAAGTGTATAAATTCCATTTTCATTGATAAATCGTCTCGCGTAAAGAGTATCTTCTGACCAAAATTCCCAATCTTTTGTTTTAAAGCAAATAAGCCCCTCTGAACAATTATCTGCATCCAATAGAGGGGTTGGTGGTTCAAAAGAAGATGTTTCAAAAAAATCTTCAGAGCCGCAATCGTTCATACTGGAGGACTCTAATACGCAGAGCCGTTGGGCTGCCGACATTTCTTTTAACATCGTTATCGCTTCTGTTACTCGTGCTTTTTCTACCGATTTTTGATATTGCGGCAACGCCACCGCCGCCAAAATACCGATGATAAGAATGACAACTAACAATTCAATGAGCGTAAAACCGGAGCGAAGCGGAGCCCTGAAAGCGTCTTTGTTCAGGGCCTCATCCTTGAATAAAGTTGTCATCTCCAATGTTGCTGTACGCAGCACTCGGGGCTCTTCCGCATTCTTGTCGTTGCCGTTATAAGTAAAGGGTGTCATCCCCGAGGTCTGTAATCGGGGATCTTCCACGTACCTATTTAATAAGGCCATTGACTTTTGATAACAACGGCAAGCGTTGAAGATTCCCAATAGAAACTCTTGGGAATGACCCTTTTGTTTAATAACCACATTTCCATTTTGCGTTTTACCCCGCCGGGTACTTTTATTTTGCATAGTTTGATCTCCTTTTATTCTGCTTAAGGAAACTATGCGAAGAACGGCTGCTATACCAAGCACCTTAGAAGACCTAATACCACAGCCGCGGCTTCCGTCAAAAAACGAAAACACTCGGTACAAAATAATGAGTTCGCGAAAAAACATTATCTTGTACCTAAAAACAGCCGTTTTTGGCTTCTAAGGTAACGCTTACTGGGTAAGCGTTCTACGTATTCTTCATACGCTTCCAAAAACAAAATGAAATTTTTAATTTACTTCTTTTTTTATTATAACATAATTGTTTTTTCCTTTCGGTGCCTTTGTAGCGTGCCGGCAATTTGATATAATTTTTGCAATATGAATACGCTGCTTACAACTCCGCCGCTAAACGTATATGAACAAATGGCCCTGGATGAAACACTCGCGCGTAGCCGTGCAGGGGAAATTATCTTGCGGTTATACCGATGGACAGGCGGCCCGGCGGTTACGTTCGGCTATGCCCAATTTGTGCGTGAAGTACGCCGCGGAATAGATACGAGTTTTAAGGGCTCCATTTGCCGCCGGCCGACCGGGGGCGGGGTGGTATATCATACAGAGGACCTGACTTTTTCTTTAATTTTCCCGTCGCAAGAAAGGCCGTCCACAATTTATGCCCAATTACATCAGTCCATTCGCACGGCACTAACCACGCACGGTATTACGGCCTATGCCTTTACCCAAAAAGTACCCGCTGCTGCCTATGCGCCTAGCCAACACCATACCGCCAATGCTTGTTTTGTAAACCCGGTAGAAAACGATTTACTTTTACAAACCGGGCAAAAAATGTTGGGGGGAGCGATCCGCCGTTTTGGTTCCACCATCCTTTATCAAGGGTCCTTGCAGTTGCCCGGCGCGCGGGAAAACCCGGCTTGCAAACAAGCCGTTATAGAAGGCGTACGCCAATTTTTAGGGGTAGCATTACAGGTACAACCGGTTGATGAGTCCGCACTTGCTGCGGCCCGTACACAAGCGGATACCCAATACCAAACCCCGGCCTGGACGGAGAAGTTTTAATGGCTAAATTTTTTAAATTTATGTTGGCCCTTTTGTTACTGCCTATCACGTGTTTAGTGGTATGGCAGGATTTGCGCATTTTACTGGGGGTATTGGAACATTTTAGCGCAGCCGTTAGTTTTGTAGCCGGGGCGGCGGTATATGCGGTTATTCACTATAAGGTTTATAACTTTTCCCGCATGTATGTATTTATTCACGAAATGACGCACGCACTTACGGCCCTTATTTGCGGTATCCGCATTAAAAAAGTGTCTGTTGCGCAAGATAGCGGTTACGTAAAAATGAACCGTACCAATGCCTTAGTAGTGTTGGCTCCGTATTTTGTGCCCGGGTACGTCGTTATAACGGCCTTACTTTATATTT
Organism: uncultured Elusimicrobium sp.; assembly: GCA_937891135.1. Taxonomy (GTDB): domain Bacteria; phylum Elusimicrobiota; class Elusimicrobia; order Elusimicrobiales; family Elusimicrobiaceae; genus Avelusimicrobium. The sequence continues at coordinate 93,993 of CALAFB010000004.1, read as the reverse complement.
TGCTGGATTTTTTTATGGATTTAGCCCCCTATCGCCCGGTTGTGTTGTTTGTAGTGGGGTTTTTTATGATGTTTCACTTCATCCAAACCTTTCATACCTTGTGGGAAGTAGAACAGCCGGATTTGACCTTGGCAGGCGGCAAGTTTTTCTCTTGTGTGCTGATTGTACTAGCCAATATGCTGGTATTAGCCGTGGTACTTAAAATTTTATTTCCGCAAGATGTGTTTTTGGGAGCCGCTGCCAAACAAGTGCTACTTCATACAACCGTAGGCCTGCAAATTATAGTAAACTATATAAGAGTGCACCTGCACTAGGCAACTATGACGAAACAAGAAAAACGCAAACAAGCCAAAAAACGTTGGTTCCTTCGTAAGACTAAACATTACACGAAAGCCAGTTGTTTAACAACGTGGCGGCTTGTGTTGTTTACGCTGATGTTGTTGCTGTTGTTGTTTTGCATAGGCTGGATTTTCTTTTTGCGAACATTTAATGCCCAACATATCAACGAGGTCATTACCACCCAATTGCAACAATGGTTGGACCGCCCGGTCAAAATTTCTTCGTTAGAACTTAAATTTATCAATACGGTGGAACTTAAAGGGTTTTACATTTTAGATACCGTTGGGGAACCGGGGCAAGCCCTCGTCTCGGCCGATTCTGTAACCTTGCATTTTGAACTGTTACCCTTATTTGAAAAAAAACTGGTTATTCACGAGGTTGCGTTAAACAGCCCACGGTTTAATTTAGTACGCCGTTCTGACGGAGAATATAATATGCCGCAAGTGCATACGCATGCAGAATCCTCCGCCTACACCAACATTGGCGGGCGTAAATTTGCTTTGCAAATTGAAGATTGGAGCATTAAAAACGGAGTCTTTTATTTCCAAGATAACATGTCTGGGGCTTCCCATTCGTTGTATGGATTTAATGCCCATTTTGATAATTTACAATTTGATAATGATACCCCGTTTCAATTAGAAATGGTATTGCGTAACCAATGGCAGGAGCGTATTTCAGAACTGGAAATTAACGTAAACGGAACACTTAATTTAGCCGATTTGGATTGGTCCAAATTTGCACTACGCGGGGTAAAAACACAGGTGTCTTTGTTTGATGAACCGGTGAAAATAACATTGGATTTAGAAAATCTCAAAGTCCCTTCCTTTTCAGTAGAAGTGGCTGCCCCGGCTTTTAAGGCTAAAGATTTATCCCAATTCGGCTTACCCAATAAGGAATTTGAAGTACCTGCCTCTACTATAACAGCTACCGGAATTTTGACGGATAATTATACCCAACTCGCTGTTACCCAGCTGGCAGCCACGGTGGGAGATATCCAACTTTCCGCTAGCGGGCAGGCAGATTTTTCCAAAAATTCCGCGCAGGTTACATTTGATACAAACGGGTTTACGTTACTGGGGAAAGAAAAAATTCTTCCTTTTTTGGCGCAATATGGTTTGTCCGGCCAAGCCAAAGCAGGGGGCAAATTATCTTACGCTGGGCAGACTTGGGCCCTTCCCCTCCTAACACTACAAGCCGAAAATGTATCCGGTAATTTCTATGGATTTCTAACCAAAAACATAAGTGGGGAATTTCAAGCCAAAAACCAATTTTCCGATTTATATGTTCGTACTACGGATGGGCAATTAACCGTAGCGCGTTCTGTGTTTGATAAATTAAAACTGAGTGCCAGTTGGCGTAAGGGTACTTTATACGGTTCTATAGAAGGGGCCGAACTGAATCAGGTTCCCATGAAATTGGATATAAACATAGTGGACTTAAAAAAAGAGGATCGCCGTATCCATACCCGGCTATATTTTCAAAATTTTGACCCGATGTCTTTTATTGCTACCGTACAGGATTTTGTAACGGTAATAACACCGTTGACACATAGGGGGGAACCTATCCCCGAAGTTACCGGGGAGTTGGCTTGGCTGCGTAACTTTCGGGACCGTTTGCCCAATTTTATGCCGAATTTTTCAGGTTCTTTAGCGGCAGATACCTTTACTTCCGGGGTGTTGACGGGGGGGCCGTTTTATGCTGCGTTTGATTTTACGGGTATGACAGCCAGGGCCAAAGAACTGTCCGGCCCGATACAGCTACATTTAAAACAGGGGACCATTCACCAAATGGAAAAATGGGCCGAAGAACAGGAAGCGTTAAATGTTACATTTCAACCGTTTATTATGATGCACCGCATGGAACGTGCTGGAAGTTTCAGCGTAGGTAAGGTATTACGCGATGTAGCGGTAGAAGAATTGGGTGTATCGGCAGTATTTACCAACGGGCACATGCAAATTGACAATGCTTATACGGTAGGGCCGATCATTTCAGCCTCGGTAGGTGGCTGGGTGGATTGGGTCAACGAACAAGTAGATACTACCATTTATACCATGTTTACTAACACCTCTAAAAGCGGCGTACTTGCGGAAAATTTAACGGACGAATCCGGCAACCCGGCACTAGCGTTCCGGTTGTCCTCTTCTATGATAAAACCTAAATTAGAAATGTTGCGTGCCAAACAGGCAGGCAAAACGATTCGTGCTGCTCAAGCGGCCGGAGTAGGAACCGATTTTGAAGAATCAGCAAAATTCATCCAAGGAGAATACCATGCCACGAAATAACCTAGACATCCTTTGCCTCTTGCAAGAACACGGGGTCATTTTAGAAGGGCATTTTGTGATGCCTTCGGGCTTTCATAGCCAGACGTATATTCAAACGTCTTTACTGTTACAGCATCCGCATTTAGCGCAAAAAATTGCGGCGTGCCTGTCGGATAAATTTACGCGAAAAGCGGAGGTCATTTTAGCACTTACTCCATCTGATAGTGTACTAGCGCAGGAGGTCGCGCGCGTGCGCGGAGCGCGGGCTATTTTTGCTTCTAAAGATGAAAACGGCGAAATGATTTTAAAGCACAATTTCTCTATAAAACCCGGTGAAAAAGTGCTCATTGTAGATGACGTGGCCGTTTCCGGCCGCAAAATTAACCGGGCGATTGAACTGGTAAGCCGCTACCAAGGGGACGTCATTGGCGTAGGGGTGTTAGTAGACCGTTCGATGGGGTATTTACCGCTTACTGTGCCGTTGCGTGCGCTTCTTTCCTACCCGATGCAAACATTTACAGCAACGGAATGTCCGCTCTGTGCAGCCCAATTGCCGTTTACGGAAATGGAGGAAATGAACCAATGATAGAAGTTAAACTCAAGGCTAAAGAAGAACGCCGCTTAAACGCCGGACATTGGTGGGTTTTTTCCAATGAAATTGACGGGCTGGATACCTCCATTGAACCCGGTACGTTAGTGCGCGTACTCAGCCATGAGGGCAAACAGGTGGGGCATGGATATTTTAACCCGCACAGTTTAATTGCAGTACGGCTGCTTCAAAAAGGGGAAGAAGAACTGCCCGAAGATTTTGTGTTTGAAAATTTAGACAATGCCTATGCGTACCGCAAGGAAATCGGGGTACGCAAATACGGGCGCATGTGCTACGGCGAGGCGGATCATATGCCCGGATTGGTAGTGGACCGATACGGAGACATTTTGGTAGTAGACGTATTAACAGCCGGTATGGAAAAATTAAAACCGCAAATTACGGCAGCCCTTCAAAAAATTTTTAAACCTACCGGGATTTATTACAAAAACGATAGTTCTTTCCGTGCTTTAGAAGGGCTCACGAATACGCCGGAAATTGTTGGGGAAGTGCCCGACCAAGTAGAAATAGAAGAAAACGGGGTTAAGTATTTGGTTCCGCTTCGCGGCGGGCAAAAAACCGGATTTTATTTTGACCAGCGCGAAAACCGCGCCTTCTTAAAACCGTATTTTAAAGATAAACTGGTGTTGGATTTATATTCGTATATCGGTTCGTTTGGCATTACCGCAGCCCTGGCCGGGGCCAGCCAAGTATGGGGGTGTGATTCTTCGGCCGCTGCGGTAGCATGTGCCCAAAAGAATGCGGAACTAAACGGCGTTTCCGACACAGTAGTTTTTCACCGGGATGATGCCGAGCGGTTATTATCCGCCCTTAAAAAAGGCGAACTGCCGGACCAACCGGATATTATTTTGCTGGACCCGCCGGCCTTTGTCAAAAGCCGTAAGGCCTTGCCGCAAGCGGTGGGATTGTACGTAAAACTTGTTAAAATGGCGTTGGAAGGGATGAAACCCGGTAATTATTTAGCGTTTTCTACCTGTAGCCACCATATTTCGCGCGAACTGTTTGTGGATATTATCCGTCAGGGGGCCAGTAAGGCCGGGCGGCAAGCGGTTTTGGTAGAACTGCGCGGACAGGCGAAGGACCACCCAATTTTAATCGGTATGCCGGAAACGGAATACTTGCATTTTGCGCTTATTCAAGTAAAATAAAAAATAGGAGAGGTACCAAACAAAACGATAACATTTCAAAGTTAAATTATTTTTGGAAAAATCAGGCGGCGTAAGAACGCCGCACAACCAAACTCCAAAATAGCCGCTAAAGGACATAAAAACGATTGCAAGCGTTTTTATTCCGAATGTTTCCCGCCCCCAAGGGCGGGGGCTACGGCTGTTATAGTTGGGCTGGTTTGGTTGTCCCAGGTATAATGGTCCGTTTTTATACCCCGGGGCCGAACTATAAAGAGGAAACATAAAATGAATCAACCAAACACCTGGCGAGGTTTCACGCTTATTGAGTTGTTAGTAGTAGTTTTAATCATCGGTATTTTAGCGGCGGTTGCACTCCCGCAGTACCAAAAAGCCGTGGAAAAAAGCCGTATTTCTGGCGAGGAACTAGTGCTTAATACGTTGTCCAAAGCCATTGATGTATGGGTATTGGAAAATGGACTTCCGCAAAGCAATACTATTTTCTTGGGAACGGGAGCGAATGGAACCTTAGATATTGACATCCCTTGGGAAGGATGTACTGAACACCATTGTCACACAAAATACGTTGATTGGGAGGCCGTATGCAACGCGGACTTGTGTTTCATTAGTGGAGATGCCCTGGGTATAGAAAATTCCCTTCTTAGTGATTGGACCGGAAATTTGGAAAACGGGTATGACGGAGAAGGGTGGGTAGTTCCTTTCTAAACGGGAGAAATCTTTCCGGATACATAGACTTCTGGGGCGGTTTTTTATACAATGAAAATATGACACATACACTTAAAAAAACCGCCCTGTGCGCCGCGTGCGAACAAGCCGGCGGAAAAATGGTAGATTTCCACGGGTGGCTCTTGCCCGTCCAGTTTGACAGCATTATTGCCGAGCACAAAGCCGTGCGCGAAGACTGCGGGATGTTTGATGTGTCCCACATGGGGCAAATCCGTATTGTCGGCAAAGAGGCCTTGCACCTCTTGCAATACGTCAGTTGCAATATTATTAAAAGCGACGCTTCCGCCGGAACCTATTTTCATATGCTTACCGAGCAAGGCACGATTATTGATGACGCGATTGCGTTTTGTTTGTCTTTAGAAGAATTTTTAGTCGTCGTCAATGCCGCGTGCGTAGACGAAGATTTTGCATGGCTTACCAAGCAGGCAGCCGCCTTTAACGTGCAAGTCAGTAATGAAAGCGATCGCTGGGGGATGATTGCCCTGCAAGGCCCGCACGCCGTAAGCGTGGCGGACAAAATCTTGCCCGGCGTGCTCAATTTGCCGCGCTTTCACATAAAAGAAATTGAACTTTTCGGCGCAAAAGGCTACATTACCCGTACGGGTTACACCGGCGAGGACGGCGTAGAAATTATGCTGCCTAATGGCCAAATAGAAGCGTTATGGAACGCACTATTGAAACTGGGCGTGAAGCCGTGCGGTTTAGGTGCGCGCGACGTACTGCGCCTGGAAGCCGGGTACCTCTTAAACGGGGCCGATGCCAACCAAACCAAAACCCCGTATGAAGCGGGCTGCGGTTGGGTGGTTAAACTTTCCAAAGAAAATTTCATTGGTAAAGCCGCCCTGGAAGCCAAAAAGGCCGCGGGTTTTAAAACCCAGTTGAAAGCCTTTAAACTCAAAACCCCCGGTGTGCCGCGTGAAGGATGCAAAGTATTTTATCAAGGTAAAGAAGCCGGCACGCTTACCAGCGGAACCTATTCCCCCTTATTTAAAGGGATTGCCGTGGGATATGTTGCTAGCGAAATTGCCGTCGGTGCGGAAGTGGAAATAGAAATCCACGGCCGCAAAGTACCCGCCGAAGTAGTCAAAACACCGTTTTATAAAAACAGAGTATAAGGAGTAACTATGTATAACGAAGAGAATTGCCGTTTTTTAAAAACCCATGAATGGGCGTTTGTGGAAGGAGAAAATGCCGTCGTCGGTATTTCCAACCACGCGCAAGAAGAAATCAGCGATATTGTATTTGTGGATTTACCCAAAGTAGGCCGTGTCGTCAAAGCGGGTGAAAATTGCTGTGTGATTGAATCGGTCAAGTCCGCTAGCGAAATTTATGCGCCCGTTTCCGGCGAAATTGTCGCTGTGAACGAAGCGTTAAACGCGGACCCGGCACTCGTCAATCGCGAACCGCACGCCGCAGGCTGGCTGTTTAAAATTAAAATGGCCAACCCGGCCGAAGTAGACGCGCTCTTAGACCTAGCCGCCTATAACGCTACGATTGGCAAATAAATCTTACGCCCCCGCCTTATGCGGGGGATTTTTTTATAAAGGAGTCTTATGTTTATTCCCCATACGAAAGAAGACCAGCAGCAAATGCTTGCCAAAATCGGTGCAAAAGATATTCAAGAGCTGCTTGCCCAAATTCCTGAAAAATTCTTATACCCGGCGTTTAAGTTACCTGCTGCTTTGACGGAGCAGGAATTAACCGCCCATTTACATGCCTTAGCCGCTAAAAATAAATCTTTAAAAAATTTTATCGGCGCAGGTATGTATGAACATTTTATCCCGGCGGCAGTTCCGGCTCTTTCCAGCCGCGGCGAATTTTTAACCGCCTATACACCGTACCAGGCCGAAGCCAGCCAGGGTACGCTGCAAACCATTTACGAATTTCAAAGTTGTATGTGCGCGTTAATGGGTATGGACGTAGCCACCGCCTCTCATTACGACGGTGCTACTGCCATGACGGAAGCTGCCCTGGCCGCTTGCCGTATTACGGACCGCAGCGAAATAATCATTTCTACGCTCTTACATCCGCATTATAAAGAAGTATTACAAACGTATACGCGCCACATGGGTATTACCCTTACGGAAGCCAAAGTACAACAAAACGGGACGTTATCTTTACCCGATTTAAAAGACCAACTATCTGACAAAACAGCTTGTTTTATTTTACAAACCCCTAACTTTTTAGGGAATTTGGAAGAAGCACAAGCTGTTTCCGAAGCCGTTCACGCGGCGGGAGCGTTACTGGTGGCTGTCGTAAATCCCATTTCATTGGGTGTAGTACAAACCCCTGGGGAATATAACGCAGACTTTGCCGTATGTGAAGGCCAGCCGCTTGGCAATCCCGTTAGTTTTGGCGGGCCGGGGCTGGGTGTTTTAACGGCTAAAAAAGCCTATGTACGTCAACTGCCGGGCCGCTTAGTAGGTATCGCCCAAGATAAAGACGGCAAACGTGCTTTTGTGCTTACGCTGCAAGCGCGCGAACAACATATCCGGCGCGAAAAAGCCGCCTCTAACATTTGTTCCAATGAAGCCCTGTGTGCTTTAAATGCGGTCATTTATTTAACACTGTTAGGGCCGCAAGGGTTAAAGGAGGTAGCGGAACTAAATGTGGAGCGCGCCCACCAATTAGCGGAACGTATTAACCAGGTACCGGGTTTCAAAGCCGGTACAGGGGCCGCGTTTTTTAACGAGTTTGTGGTTACTTGCCCGCGTCCGGCTGCGCAAATAATTAGTGCGCTGGAACAGCAAGGCATTGCCGCCGGGTATGACCTGGGTCAATGTTGCCCGCAAATGACAAACTGCCTATTAGTGTGCGTTACCGAACTACGCACGGAAGAGGATTTACAGGCTTATACAACGGCCTTGAGGGGGTTGTAAGATGCAAGAAATTTTGAAACAGAGCGAACTTTCTATAGAAAAATCCCGCCCGGGCCGCCGTGGTATACGTTTTGAAACGGTCCAAAAACACGTGGCCGCGTATTTACCTGCCAATTATTTACGCAAAGATAGTCCCAAACTTCCGGAACTTAGCGAGTTTGACACCGTACGGCATTTTACGCGGCTTTCCCAAGAGAATTACAGTTTAGATGCCCAGTTCTATCCGCTAGGGTCGTGCACGATGAAGTACAACCCCAAAGCCTATGATACGTTAAGTGTATTGCCAGGGTTTGCTACTGCCCATCCGTTTGCGCCGGAAAGTGCCGTACAGGGTACGTTGGAACTGGCGTATCACTTGCAGGAATTTTTAAAAGAAATTACCGGGTTAGCGGCTTTTACGTTGCAACCCGCTGCCGGAGCACACGGAGAATTAACCGGTATTTTAACCGCACGGGCCTATCATGATGCCCAGGGCGATAAAGGCCGCTGCGAAGTGATCGTGCCCGATACTGCCCACGGCACCAACCCGGCTACCGCCAATATGGCGGGGTATCACGTGGTAAATATTAAATCCGCTCCGAACGGCTGCGTAGATAAAGAAGCCCTAAAAGCGGCATTATCTGAAAAAACAGCCGTTGTTATGCTAACCGTACCAAATACCGTCGGGCTTTTTGAACCGGACATTAAAAAAATTGCCGAACTGGTTCACAGCGTAGGAGCCCTACTTTATATGGACGGAGCGAATTTTAATGCGCTCATCGGTCTAGCCAAACCGGCTGATTTTGGCGTAGATATTATGCACTTAAACTTGCATAAAACATTTGCAGCTCCGCACGGGGGCGGCGGCCCGGGTTCCGGGCCTGTAGGGGCGGCCAAACACGTAGCCCCGTTCTTACCGCACCCGATTGTATCGTATGTAGACGGCAAATATACGCTAGCAGATAACCGCCCGGAAAGTAACAACCGCATGAAAGCCTTTTACGGCAACATGGCAGTAATCATCCGCGGATATTGTTATTTGCGCCAATTTGACGGTAAAACACTTAAAAATATTGCCGAAAACGCCATTTTAAATGCCAATTATGTGCGGGCGTGTTTGAAAGGAAAATTCAATGCGTTTTTTGACAGAACCTGCATGCACGAGTGTGTGCTGACCCCGCCGGACCCGCATACCACCGGGGTGCATACGTCCGATATTGCAAAACGCCTCTTAGACTACGGGTTTTACGCGCCGACGATTTATTTCCCGCTCATTGTGCCGGAGGCTCTCATGGTAGAGCCAACGGAAACGGAAAATAAAGAGATGCTGGATGCATTTGTAACCGCTATGGAACAAATCTATCAGGAAATCCAAACGGGCCCGCAGGTAGTGAAGGAAGCCCCGCACCATCAACCCGTCAAACGGATTGATGAAGTAAGTGCCGCGCGGCAACCGAACTTGCGGTGGTAAGTATTTAGTATGGAAGGGGGCAAGTTTTAGCACTTGCCCCCTTTATAAAATCTACAAACGGTTTTTTACAATTATTTATATTGGTAATAATTACCATATCCGCCCGTTGTGTACGGAACCGCAGAAAATCCTAACAACTGGCAAAAATTGTTTCCTTCTTCAGCAGCACAAACTATTTTCCACTCAGTCTTAGGGTTATTAAAGTTAGCTTGTAAAATATAAGTTTGAGATTGGTAGGTTCTTATGCCTGTTAAACTCACAGGCAGACTATCTTTCATATTGATAGAATACGTTGTATCTTTAATAGTAAACCGAGTGCCTTGTGCGGCAGGAAAATCCATCTCTAATGCAGCCCAATCAGCGGTTGTTGTTCCGTTGGCTAAATAATAAATCTGTTCTGCTTGTAAAACTGTGCGTAAAAAATTAAGTACTTCTATCCCGCGGGATTTTTCTACGGCTAATTGGTATTGCGGCAGGGCCACCGCGGCTAAAATGCCAATGATGAGTACCCCGACTAAAAGTTCAATCAGCGTAAAACCTTTCGTGAAATAACTATTTTTTACTGCATTTTTCATAATATATTCTCCTAATCTATTTAGTTTCAACTTACCTGTCCCGGGAAATCCATATAAAACGGCTATGTTGTTGGGAAACTCGTTCTCAGCACCCTTACAAATAGCCGTAATTTACCGTCAAAACGATAAACATTAAGCATAAAGCAAACGGGTAATTAATCCGTTTATTTTATGCTCTTATAGGCTATTTTTGGAGAGAACGAGTACTTGTCAAAAGTGCTCCGTATTCCACATACGGTTCCAAAAACAGAGTAAAATTGTATCTATAGTATAATAAAAATCATTCCAAAAATCCAACTTCATAAGTTTGCTATAATATAATTATGGCAGATACGCAAAGTGTAATTAGTGATGTAAAACTATTCTTACAACGCCTTAAAAAGGATTTACCCGAAGTTTTTGGCACACAACCGGCTGCCCAAGAAGCTAAAGACGGTACCCCCGCTGCCCTAGTGCCGCACGAGAACCAAGTACTGTATAATGGGGACTTATTCCCGGTGCAAATGTATTTGACGCCGGACCAGGAACCGGGCGTAGCGTTTGACGGGCAAGTATTTCACGTGTATTTGCAGACCGAGCAGGATAGTCCGTCCCAACTCGTTACGGATTGGCTGCGCGAAAAAGCCCGCGAAACCTTAACCGCCAAAACCGCCGAATGGGCGCAGAAAATGGGCGTAGCATTTAACCAAATTTTTATTAAAGACCAACGCACATTGTGGGCCAGTTGTTCGGGCAAAAAAAACCTTAATTTCTCGTATCGTATTGTCAAAATGCCGCTGGCTGTGCAGGATTATTTAATGGTGCACGAGTTGTGCCATTTAACCTATATGAACCACGGGGCCGAATACTGGCAGTTAGTGGCTCAGTTTGCGCCGGACTACAAATTACACCGTCGCTGGCTCAACGAAAATAAAGATGCTATTTTTGCGGATGTAGAATTAACCTACCAACCGCCTACACCTTCTAACCAATAACACATTCTTTTAGATTATTCTTATCGGGGTCTGCTAGGTTCCTGAGTCCCAAGGAACTTGTGCCCCGGCTGGTTACCTTGTTATTACGACGTTTTTTTATTATACTATAGGTACAATTTTACTTTGTTTTTGGAACTGCAAACGCAGATGACTTGTTAGCAAGTCCTAGATAAATCCAAAAATGGTCGTTTGAGGCACCCTATATCCAAGCTGATCCCTTGGAGACAGGGTGCCGAGTGTTTGTTACTTAGTAGCAAGCCGCGGCTGTTATATTGAGGGATTTATCTAGACCTAGGTACAATGGCCGTTTTGTGTGTCTCCTTAAACAGAGAAATTGGAAATAATTGCTAAAGGAGACGAACATGAAAAATAAAATCACCCGGCGGGGAAAAACGCAAAATAATTGGGTAGGTCAGGCTTTGCCTGACAATACCTCCGTAAAAGGAAAAAACAACCTTACTAATTGTCAGGTAGAACCTGACCTACAACGGCGCGCTTTATTTAATAACAGCGGTTTTACCCTCCGCCCCTCGTCATCCCGCAGTGTTGGTATGCGGGATATAGGGGCGGCCGACACGTTATACCCCGCATTACGGGCCTGCGGGGTGACGGAGCGTGTGTCCCGCGGCTTTACCCTCATAGAACTGCTCGTCGTCATCCTCATCATCGGCATTTTGGCAGCGGTAGCCTTGCCGCAGTATCAACAAGCAACCAGGATTTCCAAAACTAAAAAGTGGTTCCCCGATTTAAAAACACTTCAAACAGCACAAGAAGTTTATTACCTAAGAAATGGGAAATACACCAACAAACTGGAAGATTTGGATATTAATCTCCCTTGTCCACGTACATCATCCAATGGACATGCTGATTCCTATGCATGCGGACCCGATCATTTTCTATGGATGGCAGATTATCCAGAAGCAGCAAGTTTCAATTACTGCCCCGGCCATCAAAACGATTGGGGAAGGTGTTTTGGTACATGTTTGATAGCAATACGACTCTACCGCTGGCATAGCACTTCATCCTATCGCGGAAAAATGACATGCCAAAAAGTGCATAACTCTGTAGAAGAAAGAACACTTTGTAATAAACTAGGATTAATTACAGAATAATACAAACCCCCGGATTGTTTTGATATCCGAGGGCATGTTTATATAGATAATACAGTATGTTTATTTTTTCTTTACCGCCAAGTAGCCCATTAAGCGGTAAATGAGTTTAGAGACGTTAAACTCTGTAATCGTGTCTGCCTTGCGCGCACACGCTTCCACTACGTCAACGGCCACAATTTTTTTGTGCTTGATGACTTCGCGGAATAAGTCCAACGCTTCATACCACATAAATCCGCCGGGTTGCGGCGTGCCCGTTGCCGGAATGACGGACGGGTCAAAGCCGTCCACGTCAATCGTGATATATACGGTATCGGTCAATTTTTTAAGCACTTGCGGGATGAGTTTTTTCACGTCGCGGTGTTCATGCATTAAGAATGTGGTTACCTTGCCGGCATTACAGTATTGTTTTTCTTCGCTGGCTACGCTACGGATCCCCACCTGCACCACCGGCACTTGCCGCGACGCCGGATATAACGCACACGCGTGCGATTTGGGCGTACCTTCAAATGTTTCGCGCAAATCTGCATGGGCATCAAAATGCAAAATACTTAAGTTTTTGTACTTATCAATGTACGGTTGGGCCAAGGCTTGCGTAACGGTATGTTCCCCGCCAATGTAAAACGGAATAGCTTTGTATTTCATTAAATTGCGTACCGTTTTATCAATGTTTTTAAATACCGTATTGGTGGAACCTTTGCAATTAACGGCAGGTTGGGTGTTAATGCCCAGTTCCCAGGTTTCGGTCTTGGTTTCTTCGTCCCACAGTTCAATTTGTGTGGAAGCTTCTATGACGGCCGCCGGCCCTTTGGCAGTACCATGCCCGTAACAAACCGTTTTCTCAAACGGCACAGGCACTACTACGAATTTACAAGAGGCTAGAGCGCTGTTTTTGCTCTCTAGCCCCATAAATTTATCAGTTTGTACGTTGTCGCTCACAAAAATTCCTGTGATAATTAGTTTACAAACACGGCCGCGGCAATAACGGTGGTCCATACCCCGTTGGCACATACAGCCGATTGAGTGATGTTAGAAGTGCGGACGATTTTGCCGCTCATTTTCCAAATTTCTTCTTTTTTATCCCACGTGGTGTCATTATCAAAGTCAATTCCCAACGTAGTGGATAACATAAGCGCCGCCAAGTCTTCGGCATAATCTCCGGCTTGCTTGTCGGTCTCACCGAAACTGTGGTGTTCGGACAAATACCCGTGGTGCGTGCGGTCTTTCGGAATAGCCACGCCAACGGATGCCGCAATCATACGGCGGTATTCGTTGCTGGTATTACGGCTGATCACACAATGCAAAATTTGGCCTGCATGTAATTTTTTGAGTCCTTTTTCCACCGGTACGGTTTTACAGCCGGGCGGGAAAATACTGGAAACAGGCACCAAGTTAAAACTGGCAATTTTAGCATCGCGCAAGGCTTCTTCAAAACTTGCGAGTTTTTCTTTATGACGGCCGATTCCTTTGGTAAGGAAGATTTCCTTCGGTACAAACGCTTCGTACATGTGTGTTTCCACGCTCCTTGTTGGTTAAAATAAGTATGTATATATTATAACAAATATGTACATTTGTAAATGGTTATTTTTCAAGAGGTGCTATTTCCTCATTTTTTTGGAGGGATGTGGGAGCAAGGTCTTGCGGTTGTGTAATAAAAACCGGCGCCTCTGGCGATACGGGGAGCGGGTCCGGCAGCGGTGTAGCGGTAGGTTTTTGTTTGGAGGTTTCTGCAGGAACGGTTTGCTTTTTAACGGGGGTATTTTGGGATTTTCCCGAATGTTTTGGATAATTTTCCCGTTGGAATTTCTCCCGTGCTTCTAAAATTTCCAGCACTAACATAATGTGCCGCCAATCGGTTTTTTCCTGTTCGGAAAGGTGCGGATTTACGGCTAATAGTTCAGCAGCATTGGTCCCGGATTCAGTAACCGGGTCTGCCCCGGTGGTAAGTAATGTTTTAATCACGGCCGCATTGTTATGTTGAGCAGCTATGGCGAGGGCTTTATTTTTATTGTTTGTTTGGGGGGCTAAAAAGCGTCCATAGCGGGCTAGCGTCAGTACAATGCGGGGGGAAGGATTATACTGCGCGGCAACCATTAGGGGCGTATAACCGTGCTTATCTGTGGCTAGCGTATCTGCTCCGGCAGCAATCAATTTATGTAAAACAATCGGGTCTTGGGCATAATGTGCCGCATAAAATAAAGCAGTTTGGCCGGATTTATCCCGGGCGTGTACATCCGGAGAATTTTCCAATAATTTACGCATTTTATCTATATCATTTTCTTCTAGTGCGCGCATCAGGCGGGTGGCCCCGCGGGAATCTACTTCTTGTGCAAAATGGCGATAGAGCAGCCCCCCACTAATAAATACAACTAAAATGCCAATCCAAATCCAAGTGCTTTTCTTCATATCTCTATTTTAGCACATTGAGGGTAATAAATTGGTAAAATATAAATAATTACTTATATTGAGGTTTTATTATGGCTGAACAACAACACAATACTGCCTTAGAAGGCATTATCAAACAACGCTACCAAGAAGTGGAAGAAATCCGCCAAATGGGTATTACTCCTTATCCGAACCGCTGTGAAAAACAAATTTCCTGTGCAGAAGCTAAAAACTTAGCTGAAAATGCCGATGCTATTACGGCGGGCCGCTTGATGCAAATCCGCTTAATGGGCAAGGCTGCTTTTGCCCATTTGCGGGATTTTTCGGGCCGTATCCAACTGTATGTAGCCAAAGATAATTTGGGCGAAGAAGCCTATACTTTCTTCAAAAAACATATTGCAGTAGGGGATTTTGTGTCTGTAACCGGGCATATTTTTGTAACGAAAACCGGCGAAAAAACCATTAAAGTAACTAAAATGACCTTGCTTTCCAAAGCCATCCGCCCTATGCCGGAAAAATACCACGGCCTGCAAGATACCGAGGTCCGTTTCCGCAAACGCCATTTGGATTTGATTGCTAACGAAGAAGTCAAAGATATTTTTGTCAAACGCGCGAAGATTATTTCTTCTATCCGCAAAACTTTAGACGAAAAAGGATTTTTAGAAGTGGAAACGCCGATTTTAAATCCGTCCTCCGGCGGAGCGATTGCACGTCCGTTTGAGACGTTCCACAATGCGCTCAAAATGCCGCTGTATATGCGTATTGCGCTGGAGTTGCATCACAAACGCTTGATTATCGGCGGGCTGGACCGGATTTATGAAATCGGGCATATGTTCCGTAACGAGGGTATTGATACTACCCACAACCCCGAATTTACCATGATGGAACTGTATCAGGCGTATGGGGACGTCAATACCATGGCGGATTTATTTGATGAAATTTTAGGCAACGCCGCCAAAGCCATTGGCGTAGAAAAAGTGCAATTCCGCGGCTACGAAGTGGACTTGCGCCCGCCGTACAAACGCTTGTATATCCCGGTGGCGTGGCAGGAAAAATTCGGCCGCGACATTCACGAAGTATTAGACGGCCGAAAATTTAACCGCGCCAAGTTGGAAGAAGTTGCACGCGAACAAGGGATTAAATTTTCCGCGGATGATTCTGACAGTGCGATTTTTGACGAACTGTTTGAAGGTAAGTTGCTAGCTGATTACCACAACCCGGTGATTGCGCTGGATTACCCGACGGCTGTCAGCCCGTTCTCTAAAACCAAACCCGGTGACCCGGAACTCGTGGAGCGGTTTGAAGTGTTTGTCAACGGCCAAGAACTCGGCAACGCGTATACCGAGCTCAACGACCCGGCGGACCAACTCCAACGCTTAAAAGACCAAGCTGCCGCCAAAGCCGCGGCCAAAGGCGAAGATGCCGAAAATGCCGATATTTTAGATGCCGATTATATTGAAGCCATGGAGTCCGGTATGCCGCCCACAGGGGGCATGGGCATTGGGATTGACCGGATTATTATGATGCTGACCGGGCAAGACTCTATCCGTGAGATTATTTTCTTCCCCACGCTTAAAAAACTGGACGAAGAAGAAAAATAAGTTCCATACATTCTCAAGTCAAAAGGCCCGGCTATGCAAAAGCCGGGTCTTTACGTGAACGAATTTTAGTCGGGGTATGTCTCCGGGCCATAGATATCGTTTCTTCCTGTTGGCTTAAAATTAACGCCAAAGGTCTGCTGAATATTCGTATTTTTTAACGATTGGTAGGTTCCTCTCTTGAGGTCTCTCAAAGGTGTGGGGCCGGAATAGTTGTTATACAAGTTCCGTTTAATAACTACCACCGTTCCCGGAGTAGGATTGCCAAAATTACGCGCTTTCGTATAGTCAATTATGCTTCTTTTTACCACGTAACGGCAGCTTCCATCCGGGTTTGTTTCTTCACAAGCTTCTATTCTATCTACGATGCCGTTTTTCTTGGTGGATTCGCTGGCTGTTCTTTGGAATGGATGAGTTTTCCGATAATCCTCACCCTGATTCATCCAGCGAGGTTCGCCGGTTCCATCTTCGAGGAACAGATTTCTACGGCGGTACACTTGAATGGTATCGTTATTAGTTTGGTTGGTATAGGTGTGGATATCATCATCGTCGTCGGCGTTAACTTTATAATTTCGTTCTTTTTTCCGCAAGCGAAATCTCTGACCGTTTAAATAGATCTCACGGGAGTCTTTTGGATTGCTTGAAATCTTACTGGGTGACTCCCCGTTTACTCCTGCGGTATGTACGCGCCAGGCTTCATTACGTTGTGCCTGTAACACCTGTTCTTCAATGGCCTGGTCCAAGGCGGACGGCGCGGCAGCTGCACTAGCTGCAGGTTGCGCAGCAGGCTGGTCTGCCGGTTTTTGGGCTTTAGCAGCTTTTTTGGCAGTTGCTTGTTGGGCATCCCGCTGTCCTTTTTGGGCCAAAGTCGGGTTCGGGCCCCAATATTGTGCAAAAGCTAATTGGCTGATACTTACTAACATAAAACCAAATAATACGTTTTTCATAAGAAATATCCTCCTCAATTAGGGTTTTTCTTAGTTATTTATAGTATAAGGAAGTCTGGTTTTATTTCAAGGGCTAAAAGACCTATTTAAAAATTAGGTCCTTTAAAGACTGAGCCTATTTAGAATTTAAAAACCAGTTGACCTTGTTAATGCAAAGTTGCTATTATTTATATGTAGAAGTTCAACTTATAACGGAGAGAGCAATGAAAAACTTACTCAAAGTAGTATTAGTATTTGCTGTAGCCGCTGGTTTAACCGCCTGCAGCAAAAACAAAAAAGATGATGCCGCTAATGACGGCACCGTAGTAGCCGTTTCCGAAATGGTAGTGGCTGAAGAAGATGTGGAAGTCCCGGCGCAAGAAGTTGCCTTGGGAGTGGTTCACTTCGCCTTGGATAAAGCTACCTTGTCTGCGGATAATCGCAAAATTGTAGAAGCCAACGCACAAGCCATTAAAGCTGCCGCTTCTGCTGTGGCCAATTACCAAGTAGTGGTAGAAGGGAATTGTGATGATCGCGGTACTACTGCTTACAACATCGCGCTTGGTCAAAAACGCGCGAACGAAGTAAAAGCCTATTATGTACGCTTAGGTATTCCGGCTAACAAAATCGCCACGGTTTCTTATGGTGAAGAAAAACCGGTTTGCTACGAAGCTACTCAAGCCTGCTGGGCCCAAAACCGCCGGGCAGATACGCTTTTACAAGCTAACTAATCTGTTTGTTTGACAAGGAGCCCGTCCATCTATGAAAAATATATGTACACTTATTTTAATAGGGAGTGCGGGCTCTTTGTTATCCGGTTGTTTGCCGGCCAGCCAACAAGATATTAGTGAATTAAAAGCCATTGTTTCCCAAATGCAGGCCAATCAGGCAGAACTAGCCAGCAAAATGGATGAACTCAACCAAAATTTAGCCGTTTCAAATGAAAATTTAGAACAAACCGGCAGCCAAATTTCGGGCTTGTCAGCTAAATTAGATGATATTTCTGCCGTTCTTCGCCCGAGTGCTCGTGTGGCGGCCTCATCGGAAGAAATACCTGTTGCACAGCCAGCGGCTGTTCTTCCTTCTGATTTATTTACCGAGGCTAAAAATCATTTAGATAAGGGCGCGTATGAAACCGCTGCTGCCGGATTTAAATTATATTTGTCTAAATATCCGGAAAGTGAACAGGCAGACCAGGCTTATTTATATATGGGCGATGCCTATATTGCCGTTGGTCAAACCAAAAAAGGGGCGGTGGCATACGCTACGCTCTTACAACAATTTCCAAAAAGCAAATTAACGGCTTCCGCGCGTTTAAAATATGCGCTTAGCATTTTGCCCCTCGGCAAAACGGAGGAAGCTAAACGGTATTTGGCTTCTGTCGTGCAGGATTTTCCCCAATCTTCTGAAGCTGTCCAAGCCAAAGCCGAACTAGCCAAATTAAAATAATCACGGTTTATGATAAGAAAAATTTTTTTAGGGTGTATCGTTGTACTTTGTGCCGGTGTAGGAATTGCCGCTCCTACTAAAACAGATGTTTATATTGGTATTACTTCAGCGGGGAAACAACAGCTACCGTTACTGGGTATGCCTGCTTTTACGGCGGATGAATCTAGCCAAGAAGCTGCCCAAGAAGTGCATGAGGTCATGCGGGCCGATTTGTTATTTGCGCGTTATTTTGATGTGTCTGAAGACGGGCCTGCATTTGATCCTTCCCACGTGAAAGATTCGTTAGCGGCCTGGACCAAAGAAGGTAAAAAGCCCAGTTATGTGTTAACGGGTACGATTCACTATGCTGAGCCCTATTACACCATTAAAATATACGTTTATGATATGTCCAGCCGTAGTGCCGTATTTGCCAAGGCTTTTAAAGGTACTAAAAACAGTTTACGTCGGTTGGCGCATATTGCGTCGGACCAAATCATTTCCGCTTTACTGGGCAAACGCGGAATTGCCGACACGAAAATCGCCTTTGCTAATAATGCGACCCGTCACAAAGAAATTTACGTGGTAGATTATGACGGGCACAATCTGCAAAAATTAACGAAAGATAATTCTATTTCTATTTTGCCGCGCTGGAGCAAAGATGGGCGCATTTTCTATACTACGTATAAATACCGCAACCCGGATATTTTTGCTATTGATTTGCGTGCCGGGAAAATTTCGCCTATTATTATTAAGAAAGGACTCAGTTTAATTGGGGGAGTATCTCCGGACGGGAAAGCCCTTGTATTTACGAGTTCCGGCGGTACCAACCCGAGTATCTATATTTACAATTTGGAAACCCAGCAAAAAGTACAAATTACCAATAAAACTACCGCGGTAGATGGGTCCCCGTCTTATTCGCCGGACGGTAAATACATTACGTTTGTGTCTAACCGGGCGGGTAATCCGCAAATTTATGTAATGGAATTAGCTACCGGGCAAACGCGTCCGTTAACTAAAAACTTTAACTGGTCCGATACACCTCAATGGTCTCCTACCGGGGAATGGATCGTATTTTCCGGGCGGGAAGGGGCTTATCACCCGATGGATATTTTCTTAGTGGATTTGACGGGTACCCATATCAAACGCTTAACTAGTGATGCCGGGTCTAACGAAGACCCTACGTGGTCCCCCGACGGACGGTTTATTGCCTTTACCACTACGCGTAACGGCCGCCGGCAGTTGTATATGATGGATATGGACGGTAGTGCCCCGCACTTACTAGCGGATGTAGCAGGGGATAGTTTTACTCCGCATTGGAGTATGTAAAATTTGTTCCTAACTTGTTTTTCTTCATCAAAAAGGGCTGGTAAATCCGGTCCTTTTTGATGTCTACCTCACAGGACATCGCAGGCGGGAGCTCGGGGAGTTTCACGTAGAGAAAATATAAGCCCGCATTAGAAAACACATAGCGGCAGCTGCCTTGTTATCTAGGCATTTTTTTATTATACTATAGATACAATTTAATTCTGTTTTTGGAACCGTATGCAGAATACGGGCTTGGTATAAAAATACCTTTCGCTAAGCCAAAAATAGCCGAATACAAGCACAACAAATGGTCAAGCTGATCCCTTGACTGTGTTGTGCTGAATGTTTGTTTTCTAATTAGGGAACAAATTACGGCTGTTATTGTTTTAGAAGCTTAGCGAAACTCAGGCAATCAGCCGTTGTTTTGTGTAGATTTTCCAAGGCGGGGTAAATTGTGAAATTAACACATAGAGAGGATAACTCATATGAAATACATAGTAAAAAATAGTTGTTCCCTGGGAAATTTCAGGGTCCGTTCTATGAAGGGGTTTACCTTGCTAGAACTGCTGGTTGTAGTGCTCATTATTGGTATTTTGGCAGCCGTAGCCCTGCCGCAGTATCAAAAAGCGGTGGAAAAAAGCCGCGCCGTACAGGCCCTTACTGCCGTAAAGGCAATAGCGCAGGCTGAAGAAACTTACTACCTGGCTAATGGGGAATATACCGAACAGTTAGATAAACTAGATATTGAATTCCCCCCGTTAAGCAGCGGGTGGTCTGCCACTGCCACATTAGCAGTTCCCGAAGATAGTCAAAGTGTAGGGGTAGGCAAGATATTTACAAAAGGAGAAGATGATACCATCTATCTTTTTAGTTATTATTTGAGTTCCAAACAATTTGTTTGTATGTGCGATAAAAGCACCTGCCCGTTGTGTAGTGCTTTTCCTCACACTCAGGCTGATTGTAACGAAGTAGATAAGCACAATGATTATATCTGTTACTACCTTAATTAACTATAAAACCCCCGGACTTTGGATCCGGGGGTATTTGCAAGAGAAGATTTCTAAGGTTGCACTTGTTGGGTAATGGCTGCGGGGCGGGGATGTTCTGCTTCGTTCATTCCGGCAGCTACCCCGGCGGCAATCATTAAAATAATCATTCCAATATACATGACTATCGGGGCCACGGCGACGATAATCCCGGTAGCACAGAATCCTTTGCTAAACGGCAGGGCAGGCAGTTCGGGCCCTTCTTGGGCTTGTTTGTCCACTACAAAGGTATCGGCCACAATATCATGCAAGGCTTGGCGTTTTTGGGTAAACCCGGCCATATAAAAGCCAAAGTATAAGGTCATGCCGGAAATCATCTTGGCAAAGAAACGTCCCGTTGCGCGGGCGAATGTAATACGCTGCCCGTGGGATCCGGTTACTTTAATACGTAGGGCTCTTTTACCGAGCGTGGCTTGGTGTTTGCCACTTTCTAACAGGGCGTAATACAACCACCCGCCTACAATCGCTATAAGCCAAGTTAATGCCATACTGGCAAAATAACGGGTCATAATCCCCATCATAACTTCGGGGGACGGTTCCGCACCGCTGGCGGCCATTTTCATAATAGACATAATTTGCGGTACCCACAGGGCCAGTAGTACAAGGCCTACTGGGATAGACAAAACAAACGAGTCAATGACAAACGCAAGTGCGCGTTTCCAAAACCCGGCATACGGATAGATGTTATTCATATATTTTTCTCCTTAGTTTTCACACGGTTCAAATCCGGTATCCTGGCAATCCCCAAACGGGAACGCCTGGCAACAGACCTGGCCCGAGGAATTTTGTAAAAATAATGTAAATTTGTTGTCTGTTTGCGGGTCTACTACGACGGCCCGGTAACCGTCGGCGGTTTGGTAGAACGTAGAAGTCTCTAGCCGCAGCGGCTCTTTTAAAGCCATCCGTTGGTTGGTTAAATTGACGAGCCGTTGGGCCGCTAACTGGGCGGCTTGTTGGGTGGGGGACATTGCCATTATGTTGGATAATGCCGTTATCCCCAGCAGGAAAAGTACCCATAACACACATGCAATTACGAACAGAAATTTGCGGGATTTTGTTTCCGGCAATTCTTGTCCCGGTTCAAACGATTTTTTAACTACATACGTTCCGGCAATCATATCATGCAAAGCCCGTTTGCGGCTGGTAAACCCGGCCATAATAAAACCAATCCATACAATCGCATACGATAGCGATTTGGAAAAAAACCGCCCGGTAGCCCGTCCGAAAGACATACGTTCCCCGGTTGTTGTAATTACTTTAATGCCCAGTAGCCGTTTACCCCAGGTGGCTTGTTTAGCACCGCTTTCCAAAATGGCAAAATACAACCAGGTAATTAACAAAGAAAAAAATTGCCAACTGATAAAAGTAAGGCCCAGAAACCCCAACTGCATTTGGGATAATTGGTCGGGTGTTTCCACGCCGGCTAATTGGGTACCTAATACAGGTATAAATAAAAGTGCCGTCGGGATAGATACAATGAGCATGTCAATGATAAAAGCAACAAATCTTCTCCAAAAACCACTATAAATCATAAAGTCTCCTTTTACTAAATTGTACTTTATTTTACCGTACGTGTACGCGGTTTGCGGTAACAACGGCGGCAACGGGCCTCGTACGTATCGGTTGTTCCTACAACAATGCGTTTTTTATCTTTACTAATACGTTGGGAAAAACTGGCCGGGTTGCCGCATTTGGTACAAACGGCTAAATTTTTAGTAACAAATTCTGCCTTGGTAAGTAATGCGGCCGTTACTTCAAACGGTTCGGCGCGGTAGTCTGTATCTAATCCGGCTACAATCACGCGTTTGCCCATAGCTGCCAATTTTTCGCATACTTCTATAATCCCTTTGTCAAAAAAGTTAATTTCGTCAATGGCAATAACACGTGTATCTTTTTCTACAAGCGACAATATCTCGTTGGAATGGCGCACACAGGTGGCGGCTACTTTGTTTTGGTTGTGGCTTGTAATGCTGTCTATGCCGTAGCGTGTATCTATTTTGGAATTAAACAGCTGTACTTTTTGTTTGGCAATTAGAGCGGTGCGTACCCGGCGGATGAGTTCTTCAGTCTTACCGGAAAACATACATCCGCAAATTACTTCTATCCAGCCTTGTTTGTGGTACATCAGGGGGTTATTGGTCATAGTGTATCCTCTAATCTCTAAAATCGTTTTGTGTGCGCCACGGGTACCAATAGGTATCTTGTGCCGGGGCGGATTTGGCTTTGCTGCCGCACATAATACTAAACCGTACGGCAAAAGATAGGTTGTCATTACGGTGGCGCACCGTAGCTTCTACGCGGGCGTCGTGGAACGTACGGGACAAGCGAAAAAATTTATTAAAACTGTCAAAATGCCGCCGGAAGAAAGAAAAATCAATACCTAAATCCGTAGCCCAGGCCCCGGATTGCGGGTGAAATCCCCATGAAGTACTAAACGTGTATCGGTCGGCATTGGTTTCGTATTTAGAATCGGGGGCGGTATAATTGGCAAAATTGTTAAGCCCGATACCCAAACTGTGTTGTTTGATGTGTAAGTAAGATTGGGCGATAAAGTTGATATTTTTTTTAGTAATGTCATACTGATCCTGTATGTAAGCCTGTATGATCCCGTCGGGAGAGAAATATCCCGTTTCCAGTACCAACGGTTCAATACGGTTTTTAAGGTGATCCCACGGGAGTTCTTCCAAATAGCCGGTACGTAAATTGGTAGTAGAGTCAGATAGATTAAACCCGCTTTCAAACCGTACGTACGAGCCGGACGTATGGTAATAATAATGTTTTAAATATAAGTGGTTGCGTTCAATGCCTTTGTCCAGCGAGTGTTGGTCGGAAGTAAGTGTTCCTGTAGAAAGCCGTTTGGTAAATTCATATCCCACGTCGGTGCTTCCCAATAGAGAATGAGTTTGCAAATTAAGGTCTCCGCCCAGACGTCCCACCCAGGCATCTTTATGGTTATATTTTTCATCATCTAAAGTAACGGTTTGGTCATAAAATACACGCGGCAGGAACGTGAAATATTTAGAAAACCGTAATGATTTCTCCGTTGTCCATTTAGCATGGAATTTCCGTTTATAGGGGCCTTCGTCCGGGATTTGGTTTTGGTCATACTGTAAAGTAGAAACATTTGTAAAATCTACTTCAAAGCGGTTGGCAGTTTTTAAGAACGGGTCATTAAAAGGCAGTACGTTCCATTTAATTTCAGGCAATACACGTTCTTGGGCCATATATTTTTCTTTACTCCATACGAATAAATCTTTTTGCTCATAATTTACACGTAAGGTGGTTTTGCGGCTTTGGCGTGAGAACGAAAAGTTTGTATCTTGGTCTGGCATGAAAATATACGGGTTACTGCGGAAGAATGAGTCATAAAAATACGGGTCGGATACCATACGGAACCGGGTTTGGAATTGATACAAAGCCCCGCTGTCATTCGTAAAATAGTCCGAAGAATCATACAGCTCCCATGAATAACCGCCCTGTACGCCCCAGCGTTTGGAATTATGAAGCGAAAAATCATCATAATCAGCGTGATCGTTAATGTAATAAAACTCACCCGAGCCGCGTAACTTGTCGGAAGAAATGGCTGTTAATTCACCACCCACCCCTAAGCCGGATTTAGTGTAATAGTCTAAGTTTAATTTAGGGCGTAATAGCCAAAGTTGTGGGAAAACAGTAGTGGTTAATACGCCAAACCCAGTTTTATTACTTTGGGTAAATTCTACGTACGTTGTCCACGGTTTTTGGGAATTTAAAGACCGCCAAAAAACCGGCAGATAAAATACGGGTACCCCGTCTAAACGTAATAGGGCATTGGTACCGAACACGCGTTGTGTGGGAGAAATAGATAATTTACCCACGGAAAGCGTATAGTGCGGGTCCGGCTTATCGCAGCAGGTAACGGTGGCTTTGCGTAATATTTTTTTACCGTTTTTAGAAGAAATTTCTTTGGCAGAAAGCACTCGCAAGGGTGGGTATTCAGTCGTCATATTTTTGGCTTTAAAATCATGGGTTGTATAATTGACGGAAATATCCTGCCCGATAATTACACCGCCTTGTCCGTCTTCTAAGCGTACGGGCCCTTGGGTGGAAAGGGTGGTATGTTGCTGATCAAATGTAATTTGGTCTGCGGTAAGGGTCCGGGTAATTCCGGCGGGAGTGGTTTGTTTGACAAGGACGTTACCAGACAAAGAAACTTGCTGGGTTTGGGGGGATACTTCGGCTTGGTCTGCGGTGAAATATACAAAAGATTCTTCCGGCGGTATAGGCAAAACACGGTCTGCCCCGTACACGGGGAGAAAGGTTGTCCACAACAATAGGGCCGGAAGGATAGAATATTTCATGGTAAAGGTTCTTGCTGGGCGCGGTAAATGGCATACAGGGCAGCCCCTACACCCCCAATGTCCGGATTTTGGGACACAGATAATTTTAATTTTTGAAACGGAGTTTTAATCTGTTGGTTGTTTAATACTTGTTTCAGGGCTGGCATAAAATACGGGGCCGCCCCCGATACACCGCCAGTTAGGACTACGGTATCTAAATCTAATAATAATACGGCATTAGCAATTCCAATTCCCAAGTAGTACCCGGTATCCTGCCAAATTTGCAAGGCTTGTTTAGATCCTTTTGCAGCAGCCCGGGCAACGTGTTCTATTTTAAAATCGGGTTGTGCGGCCAGTTCTTTAGCCAGCAGAGAATCCGGGTGGTCTACTGTACTTTGTACCGCGCGGCGTTTAATACCAATCGTACCGACAAACGCTTCCAAACAACCCCGTGCGCCGCATCCGCATAACGGCCCGGTTTGGGTATCGGCAATTTTCATGTGTCCAATTTCACCAGCCGTTCCGTGGGAACCTTGGTATAATTCTTTATTTAAGATCAGCCCGCCGCCGACCCCGGTTCCTAAAGTTACAATGAGTACATTGGTGCCTTGGCGTTTGAGTTCCTGTTCATATACGCCCCAGGCGGCTAATGTGGCATCATTGGCCATATAAGGGCGGATGGCAGTTATTTTTTGTAATTGGTCTGCTAGTGGCCAATCTTTTACATCTGTAAATTTTAAATTCGGGTTATAACGCAGTACTCCGGACGCTGGGTCCACATCGCCGGGTGCTCCTACACAGACGGAAACGCGTTGGTCAGCAAATTCTGTTTTAAGGTCGTTTACAAAATGACCAATTTGGGCGATAAATCCTTTCGCGCCTTGCGTGTAATCTGTCTCTATTTTTTCTTGGCGAAAAATTTTTCCGTGATCATTCATCACATACAATTTTACAAAAGTACCGCCGATATCAATACCGATTCCAATCATAATTACTCCTTGCTTTTAGGATGGGCCTGGTCATATACGTGCTTCAGTTGTTCTAGCGAGACGTGGGTATATACCTGGGTAGAAGATAAACTGCTATGTCCGAGCATTTCTTGCAAACTGCGTAAATCACATCCGTTACTCAGTAAATGGGTGGCAAAACTATGGCGCAAGCTGTGTGGCGTAACCCGCCGGGCCAGGTGTGAAGCAATCGCCGTATTTTTAAAAATGTAGGCAAGCCCGTCCCCAGTTAACGGTTTGCCGTTTTTATTTAAGAATAAGGCATCTCCGGATTGCGGATTTTGGCGGCAAGCCAAATAATCTTTGAGGGCCTGTAGGGCGGTTTGGGTAACAGGAACCAAGCGTTCCTTATTGCCTTTACCGAGTACTTTGACTAATCCATTAAAAAAATCAATATCGCGGATTTTAAGCCGGGTTACTTCACTACGGCGCAACCCGCTGGAATACATAAGTTCAAAAAGGGCCTTATTACGCGCGGCAAAATGGGGGGCTTCTTCTGCGGTATGTAGCAACCGGTCTGTTTCCGGAACGGATAAAAATTTGGGCAGCAATTTTTCCCGCTTGGGGGAAGCGATCAGTTTAAACGGGTTTCGGGCTAATTTCCCTTGCCGCAGTAAATAGGCCACAAAACTGCGTAATGTAGCAATTTTGCGAAGCACGGTATTACGTTTGGGGTTTTTTAATTGTACATTGGCTAAAAATGTACGTATAGTGGCCGGGGTAAAAGCCTGTTCATTGGTCAAACGGCGAGTGGTACAAAATTGAACAAATTCTTCAAGTGCCGTGCGGTATGCCCGTACAGTTAACGGAGAGAAATTCTTATTTTTTAAGTGCGTGATGAACGCTTCTTGCCACTCGCGCATAAAATTACTGTTTAGCAGCCGTTTTGGCCATATGAGCTGCTTTAATTTGAGCGATTTCTTCCGGTGTTACCGTAACAATTGTTTTGCATTTGGGGTAGCCGGAGCAACCCAAAAATTCACCGCGTTTAGAAGAACGCAGCACAAACGGTTTGCCGCATTTTTCGCATAAGCGGTCTGTTACAATGGGACCGGTGGCTTTTACTTTGTTGCCGTCTGCGTCAATGGAATACGTGTTTTTGCAAGCCGGATAGCCGGAGCAGGCTAAAAACTTACCGCGTCGTCCGGTGCGGATTACCATGGGCTTGCCGCATTTTTCACAAACTTCGTTTGTCGCTTCGGGCTGTACCTTTTCTCCGGTGCTGGAGAGATTGATTTTACCTTTGCAAGTACTATCACTACAGACGAGATATTCTCCAAACCGGCTTCTCTTTTTCAGCATCATTTTACCGCAAATAGGGCATTTTTCGTCAGTTTTTTGGGCAGCCGGGCGTTGCATACCTTTATCTGCTTGGTCTAATTCTTTACTGAAACTGCCATAAAATTCTTCCAACAGTTTTACCCAAGCTTGGGCACCTTCCGCTACTTTATCTAATTTTTCTTCCACCCCGGCGGTATAGGATAAGTCCATAATTTCTTTAAAGAAATCTTTTAAACTTTCTGTTACTGTAATGCCCAAGTCCGTAGCTACTAATTTGTTAGATTTTGGCGGGCGGGCTACATACTTGCGGTCAATAATTGTTTTAATTGTAGGGGCATACGTAGACGGGCGACCAATACCGTGTTTCTCCAATGTCTTAATTAAACTGGCTTCGTTGTAATACGGAGGGGGGGTGGTTTTGTGATCTTTGGTTTTTAGTTCCAACAGTTTCAGTTCGTCGCCTTCGGCTAATACCGGCAAGAGGGCGGATCCGTTTTCTTCATTTTCTTTTTCTTCTTCAGGGTCTTTATAAACGGATAAGTACCCCGGGAATTTAACCGTACGGCCCGTAGCACGCAGCGTGCAGTCTTTGTCTTTGCCAGACGTGATATCTACGGAAACCGTATTGAATACCGCATCGGCCATTTGGCTAGCCACAAAGCGCAACCAAATCAGTTCATAGAGTTTATATTGGTCCGAGGTCAAAAATGGTTTCATATTTTGTGGTGTACGGCGTACGTCGGTGGGGTGGATGGCTTCATGGGCTTCTTGGGCTCCCATCACTTTGCTTTTAAACACATTAGGCTTAGCGGGCACATAGGCAGAGCCATATTTTTTACCGATAAATTCTTTGGTTTGGTCTTGCAAAAGTTTAGATACATTAAACGAATCCGTACGCATATACGTAATTAAACCGACCGTTTGCCCTTCTACGTCAATACCTTCATAGAGGTGTTGGGCCGTTTGCATGGTTTTTTGGGATGAAAACCCCAGTTTATTGTACGCATCTTGTTGGAGTGTACTGGTAATAAACGGAGGTTTAGGGTGCTGCTTGACTTCCTTTTTTTCTACTTTAGCTACGGTATTAGGGCCTTTGCGTAAGAGTTCCGATACCGGGGCCAATTTTTCGTTCGTGTCAAAAACGGTGGTTTTAACTTTATAATCTTCCGCAAACAGTTTATAGGTTTTGGTTTGTTCCACGTTTTTGCCTTGGTATTTGCTGACGCGGGCCCAAAATGCCGGAGAAATGCCCGGCTTTTCAAACTGGGCGCCGATGGTCCAATATTCTTGTTCTTTAAAATTAGCAATTTCTTTGGCCCGTTCCGCTAACAACCGTACGGCTACGGACTGCACGCGTCCGGCCGATAACCCGCGGGTAATTTTTTTCCACAAGAGGGGGGATAATTTATAGCCCACAATGCGGTCTAATACGCGGCGGGCTTGTTGGGCGTTGACTAAATTTTCGTCAATTTTACGTGCATGGGAGAACGAATCCTTAATGGCAGCGGGCGTAATTTCATGAAAGAAAATACGTTGATAACGGTCTTTAGGTAATTTTAAGAGTTCAATCAAATGCCACGCGATGGCTTCTCCTTCGCGGTCAGGGTCGGTAGCCAGGTAAATTTCAGGGGCGGCTTTAGCTAAAGCCGTTAATTCTTTAAGCATTTTTTTGGCGCGGTCTACGGGTTCATAGGTAGGTGTAAAGCCGTTTTCAATATCTACGCCAATGTCGTGTTGGGGTAAATCCCGCACGTGTCCAAACGAACTGCGGACTACAAATTCGCTGCCTAAAATTTTGCTAATAGTTTTTTGCTTTGTGGGAGATTCCACAATCACTAATTTTTTACCTTTACGAATTGCTGCCATGGTTTCACTTCCTTATAAAATTAAAATTTGTTTTTACTATATAAGCCGTTTTCACAGGCCAAAAATCCTTTTACTTCTAATTCAAATAACAAAGACGCGGTTTCCGGCACATCGGCTTTAATAGCCAGGGCAATTTGGTCTAGACTTAATTGCCCGTCTGCTATAGCTTGCATAACTTCGTGCTCACGCGGGGAGAGTTGCTCCTCGGGTTTAGCCGGGGTCTGAACCGTGTGTTCAAAGAAATGCAAATCCAACCCAAAACGGGAGGCTTGCGGTATATAGTCTAGTATATCTGCCACACACGTGACAACCCCCGCCCCTTGCCGGATGAGTTCATTGGGGCCACCGGATTGTGGGCTGTCAATGGAACCGGGAACGGCTAAAACGTCTTTGCCTTGTTCTAAAGCTAGTTTCGCAGTAATGAGGGCACCGGATTTTACTTCCCCTTCTATAACCACAACCGGTTGCGAGAGTGCTGCAATCAAACGGTTGCGGCGCGGGAAATGAAATGCATTTGGCGGCCGGTTAAATGGTAATTCACTTAAAACGGCTCCGCCACACGCTAAGAGTGCTTTTTCAAGTTCGCGGTTTTCGGGTGGATAACAACGCCCGATTCCCGTACCGATTACACCGATAGTTGGTTTTTTAAGTTTGACAGCGGCCGCGTGGCATACGCTATCCACGCCGCGGGCCAGGCCACTAATAATGGTTACGCCGCATTGGGCCAGTTCTGTAGCTAATTTTTGAGCCACGCGTCTGCCGTATGGGGTGATTTTACGTGTTCCAACTAATCCTACACACGCTTGATTTTCAGTAGGCAGTTTGCCGAGTACATAAAGGGCAATAGGGGCTTCTTTGCAGTTACGCAGGGATTGCGGATATTCTTCATCTTCCGGTACATAGATATGCCCACCAATTTGTTCGGTTTTGTCCCATTCCTCTTGCGGGTTAATGGTAAATGCTTCTTTCAGTAAATTGGCGGCCGTGGAAGGGTTTAAATGGGCTTCGCGGGCTAGGGTATTGGCATCTTGTTTTAAAATTTCTTGGGCGGAACCGAAAATATCTACCAGCCGTTGTAACCAATCCGCCCGAAAATATAAAAAAGCATTTAGACGAATGCGGGCCAAGCGTTCTTCCGTAGAAATCCCCAGGTTCATAGGTCAGCCACCCCTTTGCGGTCTAACGGACGGTATTGCATAACTTCTACCAAGTGTTTCGTTTCAATGTTTTCTTTATTTTCTAAATCTGCAATGGTGCGGGCAGTTTTTAAGATTTTATCTAAACTGCGCGCACTTAAACCAAATTTACGCATTGCAGCTTCTAAAATACGGTCTGCCCCGGGCGGTAGCGGACAAAACTGTTTAATTTGCGCGGGCGTCATAAAGGCATTGGCGGTGGTAGCGGTTTGGGCAAAGCGTTTTTTTTGGATTTCCCGCGCGGTTAACACACGTGCGCGGATTTGGGCAGATGTATCGCCTTGCGTTTCCTGTTTCCAGTCCGTAAATTTGACTGGATTTAAATTGACGGTTAAATCAATGCGGTCTAAGAGTGGGCCCGAGATGCGGTTTTTATAACGGTTTATTTGCATAGGGCTGCACGTACACGGTTTTAACGGATTACCTAAGTTCCCGCACGGGCACGGGTTCATAGCGGCTACTAACGTAAACCGTGCCGGGTACGAAACCGTTTCTTTGGCACGTGAAATAGTAACCTGGCCGTTTTCCAAAGGTTCCCGCAGTACTTCCAAAGCGGAGCGGGAAAACTCCGCAAATTCATCTAAAAATAAGACTCCGTTATGTGCTAGTGATACTTCTCCCGGCCGCGGTGTAGAGCCGCCACCGATAAGAGCCACGTTTGAAATTGTATGGTGCGGGTCCCGGAACGGGCGGTTTGTTAACAGACGGCTTTTGCCGAGTAAATTGCAAATAGAATAAATTTTGGTAATTTCTAAGGATTCTTCTTGCGTTAGGGGCGGTAAAATGCCGGGAAAACGCTTTGCTAACATACTTTTGCCCGTACCCGGTAGTCCAATCATCAGCACATTATGCCCGCCGGCCGCGGCAATTTCAAGTGCACGTTTGGCTAGTGCCTGGCCTTTTACTTCGCTAAAATCTAGTATGGGTTGTAAAGGTTCTTCAGTCGGGGGAACGTAGCTGAGTTGTACGTTAGACAAAGGTATTTTTTCTTCTAAATAATCAGCTAGTTCCCGTAGCGTGTGTGGTGTAATAAACGGAGCGGCGGAAATTTGTCCTTCCAGCGCATTGGCGGGGGGAATAACGGCTGTTTTACCGAGTTTCTTGCACGAAATTAGCATAGGCAATACCCCGGCACACGGGCGCAAAGAACCGTCTAACGCCAGTTCTCCCAAAACTAACAGATTGCTGAGTTTTTCCCGCGCAGTTTCACTTAATTGCTCGCTGGCTGCCACAATGCCTAGTGCAATCGGTAAATCAAATTGTGTACCGCTTTTACGTAATTCGGCCGGGCTTAAATTGACTGTAATGCGCTTTAACGGAAAATCAAAGCCGCTATTGCGGATAGCGGCGGTAACGCGTTCTTTACTCTCTTTGACTTCGGCATCCGGCAGCCCGACTACGGCTAAATTCGGCATTCCCGGGGCGATGTCCACTTCTACGGACACAGCAAACCCTTCAATCCCTTTGATAGCTCCGGTGCAGATGTTTGAAAGCATAGTTTAGTTATAATTCAGTACCACCGCATTGGGCGTAATGCTCATCACGGTAAAATAAATATTGTATTTGCGGATAATTTTAGCTGTTAATTCTTCGGGGGTGGAGATATTGGCCGAAATATCAAACTGTCCGGCGGAATTAGCATAGCGCACGAGGTTAAAGTCCTCCACTTCGCGCAGCGAGCGTAAAATATCCTGCACTTGTTTTAAGCGTTCAATGGTGTTAATATTTTTAATGGTTACGTGATAAATTTTGGCAGAATCAATCGCATCATTGACGGGTTCAATGAGTTGCTTGGCAGCAGTTTCACACGCGGCGGAAATAGACTTTTGGGCAGCAATATTTTCTAAAGGATCTAGCCCGCTCTGTTGCCCGGATCCTTCGGCTACTACCGCATAATTATTAGCGGCATACACGCGTAGATTGGCCCGCGCCCGGTACGATTTAAACGGTGAGGTTGCACCCGGGAGAGCTGCTAACGGGTTGGTTTCCGCATCTGCCACAATTACAAACCGCGCACCTTCCCCGCGGGCTTTATCAATGGTAGCATTTGGGTTTTCAATATTATTTTGGCTCAAATTATCCCCGTTTACTAAGTTATACGGTTGGTTTTTTAGCACGCGGTAAATAGCTTGTTTGCAATCTTGGGAAAGTGAAATTTCTTCTCCAACTGTTTCGCGGGAAGTAACAACTAGTGTCGTTTTTTTAGCAAAAGCGTCTTTTTCGGATTCTTTAATAATATCGCCAATATCTTTTACAAGTACTAAGGCTTTTATTTTTGTATACCATTCGTCGCCTTTGCGATATGATTTTTGCACATGGGATTTGCGGATAAATCCGGCGGTTTTAGAGGTAATTTTATCTTCTACTAATTGCGCTTGTTCTACCGTAGTGGCAGAAGAAATAAATACGCCGGCTACTTTTTCTACGGCTGCTTTTTGGGCGGCCAGTTCGCCATCTTTTTTCATCTGGCGCATATTGTTTTCATCATACGGAACAAGTGATTCAGCCGCTACATATTCCCCTTCTCCTTTTGGGCCGATCCGTATAGAAGAACACGCATTAGTTAATACCAACGTGGTAATGAGTAAGATGGATAAATGTTTCATTTTTTCTCCTGCGGTTCCAACCCGGCTTGTTTTAAATAGGTCCGTGGCAAGCGCATAATAACTGCACAACCGCCGTCTTCTAAATATTCAGTTTCCACCAGTTCCATGCGTTGTATCATTCCTTGGGCGGAAGAATCAATGGTACTGCCTACAGAAACGGCATCTACTACTTGTACATGGGTATCTAAGTTGGCTCCGTACAAAACTTCTGTGGCCCGTTGGTAAGCATGGGCAATGGCAGCTTCACGGCTTAGAATACGTCGTTGGGAGTCCGACACGTGATTCGGATTAGCTGCCCCAAAGCCGCGTACCCACAAGTAATCCTCCTCCAAAAGCGTATCATTAAATGAAGGAGCGATTTTCCCTTCTTTAACGGCTGTTTTTAAGGTAGAACCGCAAGCACTCAATAATGTACAGGCCAGTAACCAGGTTGCTATTTTTCTCATACTTACCTCATTAGTTCTGAAATTACTTTTACGTATGTACTGGGCAAGCGGACATTTTCATAGTTAATAATTCCGCAGCGAATGAGCATAATTTCCAACATGTGTGTCAAAATATCGTAGAAGTTTTCCCGTACAGACGGATCACACGAATTGGGTTGCGGTCCTAGAATGACAGCTCCCTTGAGTTTTTTATTATCACACAAATTAGCAATCTTAAAAGCAGAGGAGATAATATTCTCAGTCGCATAGGAGGAACGCACCACAATGTCAAAGCCGCCTTCAATGCCCAATTCTTTAGCACGTTGTTCCAAGGCATATACCATCCAGTTCATCATGTTGGAACAATTTTGCGGGTAGAAAAACCCGATACGTCCCCATTCCCCATTGCCGGACATTGTAATTCCAGTAATTTCGTTAGGATCTTTGTTAATCAGTTCGCTGGAAGGGTCTTCTCCTTTAGTTGCCAATAACTTTTCAAAGATACTGGCTTGGGATTTAGCATCCTGCTCTAAGTTCTGGAACAATAAATTTTCCAACACTTTTAAACGGCGGATACTACGTGTGACCGTTCCTAAGGTCATGTGATTGCCCCCAAAAAACTCCTCAATTTGTTTATCGTTTAAATCTACTCTGTTTTCAATGAGCATCTTCTTTACGATACGGAAATGAGTAGCCCCGGTAGCAGGTTTTAATTCACTAATCCAACCGGAATCTAACCGGAACTTAATCAGTTCCTCTAATTTTTCCAAACTTTCTGGCGGATATTTAGAGGTAATGATAATTTGCTTTTGGTTTTTTAAGAACGAATTGAGTAATTTAGAAATAAAATTACGGTTTTGTTCATTGATAGCTAATAAATGGATGTCATCAATCAACAGCACTTTGACGGACTCCATAAAATTCTCAAACTTAGGAAGATTTCCTTCCATGACATAGCGTTGGATGCCGCGTGATAAGCGGACGCCATTTGTCATAAAGATATGTTCCTGGCCGAATTTTTGGCTGAAGGAATAAGCAAGCGCATTTAAGAAGTGGGTTTTCCCGGTACCGGTGCCGCCATGCAGCACCAAGGGGTTATACAACTTCCCGGGGTTATCAATGACGGAAATAGCCGTTGCATGGGCAAACCGGTTTACAGACATGACCATGTTATTCATGGTATATGTCGGTATCAGGGGCACTTCTAACGGCCAATTATGCTTTTTTAATTCCGAAATTGGTATTTCAATAGAATGGTCAATCACTTTGTTTTTAGCCAAGCGTAAATTTTCAGCCACGCGCTCCGGGGACATGGTACTGCGTAACGGTTTGGCAGCCCCTGTTGGGGTGGGGGCGGGTTCTCCTTTACGGCGCAAGCGGAGCATGGTTTTTTCTGAAGGTTGCGGTTGCAAAGAAGCCGCAGATTGTAAGCCGGGTTTACGCAGATGCAACACGGTTTTGGCCGAAGGCACTTGCGGTTGGGCCGGCGTGGCCGGTTGCCCTTCTCGCAAAGACATGGTTTTATCATGCTGCCGTTTAATCAATTCTGTATTGAAGGTAGTTTCCAGATTAAAAGTTTTTTCCAATGTTTCTTCGTCTGTTTCCCGGATTGTGATATCCGGCAAGGAAGCATCATCTGTGGTTGAAACAGGCGGTACGGTGTTGGCTAAGATTTCTTCCTCTGGCAAACCTTTGGCAGAAACATTCTCCGGTAGAGGCTTTTGAGCAGGTTCGGACGAGCCCAAGGCAAAAGGAACTTTTTCGGCAGGTTGGCCCGGTGCTCGGGGAGCTTGCGGGGCTGCAGGCCGGGAAGCGGAGAGGCCGTCTGTTTGATGGGATGAAACAGCCGGGGTTTGTGCATTTTGTTGAGGCATATTTGGTTTATTATTTAAGTCCATATTCTTTTGAGTTAATTTTTCTGTAATAGCGTGTACTTCTGCTACGTCTAGTAAATTTTCTGCTTCAGTAGTTCCAGGATCAAATACATTGAATGAATCCGAGGCTGGGGCAGTAGCTGATTTACTAGAGGATTTCTGATTCGGATTAGCTGCGTCCGATGAAGGTTTGGAAACATCTACAAACATATCATATTTAGTATCTGCAGATAAAATTTCATCTAGCGGTAGTTTGCTTAATACCGACCCTTCCATATCTTTTAACAGCATATCCTGGTCACTAATGGAAATTGTGCTGTTTTTCGGCTGAAGCGGTGGGCTGGGGCGTTTTTCCGTTGGAACAGTCGGCTCAGCGGGAGCAGGTTCTTTCGGGGGCTGGTTAGCACGGGCCGTCAAGTCTAAATCAATAGTCGGAATAGCTGACGTGGGGTCCTTCGGCGGCTGGGCAGGATGCTCCGGTAAGTTCAAATCAAGTACAGGAGCAGGGGGTTGAGTGGCAAATACTTCCCGTGCAGCCGTAGAAAACTGGGTTTCTTCCGGTTTAATTTCCCGGACGGCCGCATTGCCCGGATTTTCACCCATCACAACCGTATGCATTTGAGGAAAATCTGCCGGGAGATCGGCTGCGGAAGGAGCGTTTGTTGATAAATCTAATTGGGGTCGTTGGGCCGGAGCGTTTAGGCCACCTTTTTTAAGCATGCTGGTAGATGGATCTAATTTTAAAAATGTAGGGAAAGCACTATGTGTGGATGTTTTAGTAGCATTAAATAGCGGGTCGCCCAATGTCCCCCCGGCAGCAAATTGGTTTACTTTGTTAGACATAGCAATCCCTTCCTGTACCGCCAGGCGGATTTTATCCTGTGTGCTATCGTCTATATCGGAAGGAAGTTCAAATGCGTATACATACGGTGCCTGTGCTGGCAACGCATCTTTCACGTAACCTTTGAGTTTTCGGGCAATTAACCGTGCATCTTGTTCGGTTCCGTCCATAAACAAGGTATAGTGAATCATTCCCGTACTTTGGTCAATACGGCTCACAAGTTCCCAATTATTAATCATGTTCCCTCTAGTATTTTTACCCCGGCACTTGCGCCAATGCGCGTAGCCCCTGCGGAGGTCATCACGTCAAAATCGGCACGTGTGCGGATCCCGCCGGACGCTTTTACTTGCATCGTGTCCGGTATAGAAGCCCGCATCAAAGCCACATCAGCAGGTGTGGCTCCGCCTCCGTTAAACCCTGTGGATGTTTTTACAAAGTCTGCCCCGGCTTGCGCCGCTAATTCACAGGCTTTTACTTTTTCTGCCTCCGTTAATTGGGAGGTTTCAATAATCACTTTTAAAATTTTACCCGGGCATGCACGGCGTACGGCCTGGATGTCGCTAAGTACAGTTTGGTATTCTTGGGATTTTAATGCCCCCAGATTGATAACCATATCCAACTCATCAGCTCCGTTTTTAACAGCCTCTTGCGCTTCAAACGCTTTGGTGGCCGAAGTAGTAGCCCCCAGCGCAAACCCAATGACCGTACATACTTTTACCCCACTTCCTTGCAAACATTGCTTAGCAAATGTCACCCAACACGGGTTTACACATACGCTGCAAAAGCCGTACCGGCGTGCTTCGGTGCAGAGTTTTTCAATATCTGTACGTGATGCCGTGGGTTTTAGTAAAGTATGGTCAATGAGTTTAGCCGGATTATTCATAATTTAGTTAAAGTTAATAATACGGGCGAATTTTTCGGCAATTAAAGACTGACCGCCTACTAAGGCACCGTCCACATCTTCTTTCGCCATAATTTCGTCCACATTGGTGTCTTTGACACTACCGCCATACAAAATGCGGGTTTCTTGGGCAAACGCGTCGTCGTAGGTTTTGGCCAGGTACGCACGGATAGCTGCGTGTACTTCTTGTGCCTGTTCGGGCGTGGCGGTTTTGCCGGTGCCGATGGCCCACACAGGTTCATAGGCAATAATTAACCCCTTTAATTGCTCAGCGGTAAATCCTTTTAAGCCGTTAGCCAATTGGCCTTCAATGACGGCTAAGGTTTTATTGGCTTCGCGTTCTGCCAAAGTTTCGCCTACGCAGAAAATTACAGTTAAGCCGTGGCGCAAAGCAGCGGCCACTTTTTTGTTCAAAATTTCGTCAGTATCGCCAAAAATACTGCGGCGTTCGCTATGACCAATAATCGTATGCGTAGCACCTGCGTCTTTGACTTGTACAGGGGAAACGGCACTTGTAAACGCGCCTTTATCTTCCCAATGTACGTCTTGCGCGGCGATTTTAATTTCGCTCCCTTTAGCGGTATGGGCCGCCACAGCTAACGCTGTGTAAGACGGAGCAACAATAATTTCAGCTTGGTTTTTGTTTCCGGCTTTGGTTAATGCCTCCACTAAAGATGTTGCTTCGGCGATCGTGTTGTGCATTTTCCAGTTTCCGGCGATAATTGGTGTTCTCATAAAGTTCCTCTTTATATAAATATGTTCCCGTTAAACGGGATATTCTCTTTTACATAGTAACATAAAATGAATTTAAAAAACAAATTTCTTTCTAATTTTGTGTATTTCGTTGTTGCTCAAGGGCTTGAATACCTCCGCTCTCCGGGCGCGTTCCGCCGGTATACTGCGCCCCTTCGCGCCTAGAACTACGCAAAATTAGTTTGAAATTTCATTTCTTTCTAATTTTGTGTATTTCGTTGCTATTTAGGGACTTGAATACCTCCGCCCTTTGGGCGTGTTTTGTTAAAAAGGATTTTACCTTGTATTTACAGGATAACTTTATTATACTATAGGTACAATTTTACTTTGTTTTTGGAAGCGTATATCGTATACGTTGGGTTTTTAGAGTTTCTAAAAACGCATGACAAGCCAAAAATAGCCTTATTAGACACAACCTAGACGGAATTGCAAACCGTTTTCGTTGTGTCGAGCGTTTGTTATTGATATAACAGGCCGCGGCTATTTGTTGTTGGGTTCCTTGTCATGCACTTGATGCAAGTAGCCGTTTTTACATGCATTTTCCAATACAGGTAAATTGAACATTAGAATTAGAGAGGAAAGTGTATGAAAAATAAAAAACGGGGGTTTACCCTCATAGAGTTGTTAGTAGTTGTGTTAATAATCGGTATTTTGGCAGCCGTAGCGTTGCCGCAATACCAAAAAGCAGTTCAAAAAAATAAAATACTCAAAGTAGTAAACTTAATGAGAACTGTAGCCAAAGCAGAAGAAATATACTATAACGAAAACGGTTCGTTTACTTCACATACATCCAAACTAGATATACAAATCCCTTGGTCAGGGCGCGATTATAGTATTAGTTTGTTTTTGTTAAGTTTTAATGAAGGGAACCCGCAAAAAGCACGCCAAAGTAACTCAATGTTTCATGCAGACGTTGACGGTGTTACTCTCTATTATTCTATTCCCTTGAATAAAATATATTGTAAAAATGATATTAAAAATCATTGTGACTATTTTGGTGAACCTAATGCTATTGTTCCTACTTCGGTTCACCAAGCAGTTCTTATTGAATAAACATAATAAATATTGGGTGTACTAAAACGCAATTCCCTCACTATATTATAGTGAGGGAATATTACTAAAAACTTCGCTAATTTCTTATTTTTCTTCTTTTTTGAATTTAGCCACTACTTCCTCTTTGCGGCGGTTAAATTCTTTAACTACTTTGTCTTTGCCTTCGCTCAATTTTTCACGTGCATCTTCTAATTGAGCATGGGCTTTTTCTTTCAAATCGTGTGCCCGTTCCAACAACGCTTCTTTGTTGTCTTCATACGTATCGTTGGCCCAGCGTTTGAGTTTTTTGCGGGTTACTTCCCCTTTGGCAGGCGCATACAATACACCCACGGCCGCGCCAATCAAGGCACCTAATACAAATACGGCCAATCCGGCCCCGGCTTCTTTACATCTGTTACACATAATTCCCTCCTGTTTTGCTAAATTCTTACATATATTTTACAATATAAGTATAAGTAGTAAATGAATTTTTTACTAGTCTAATTTTTAATTAGAGAGGTTTTTTATGCCCAACCCGTCTGCGCCGCGTCACCCGGGAACCCAACAAGTCCCTGAGGTACGCAAACACAATTTTGACGAAGTAGCCCAAATTTTTACGGAGGACGAAGCCCGCGCCGAAGCGGACCGCTGTCTGCATTGTAAAAATGCCCGCTGTCAGGCCAATTGCCCGGTGGGGGTGCAAATCCCGGATTTTATTGCGTATGTAAAAGAAGGTAAAATTGGCGAAGCTGTTAGCAAAATTATGGAAACCAGTTTGCTGCCTGCCATTTGCGGTCGCGTTTGCCCGCAAGAAAAGCATTGTGAAGGAAACTGTATTTTAAAAGAAAAATTCGGCTCCGTTAATATTGGGATGTTGGAACGCTACACCGCCGATACCGCGCGCAAACAGGGGTTGTTAAAAACTCCGCAAACCGCCCCGAAAACCGGTAAAAAAGTGGCATGTATTGGGTCCGGCCCGTCTTCTATTGCGGCGGCGGCTGAATTGGCCCGTGCCGGGCATGATGTTACTGTTTTTGAAGCATTACACGCGTTTGGCGGGGTGCTTCGCTACGGGATACCGTCCTTTCGCTTACCGCGCGAAGTCATAGACCACGAAATTGAAACCGTCAAATCCATGGGCGTAAAATTTGTGCCGGACGTACTCGTCGGGGCCACACAAACCGTGCAAGAACTTTTAAACGAATTTGATGCGGTCTATGTAGGCAGCGGGGCCGGGCTGCCCACCATGACGGGCATTCCCGGGGAAAATGCCGTGGGTGTTTATAGTGCCAACGAATTTTTAACACGTATTAACTTAATGCAAGCCTATAAATTTCCGCAAACCGATACGCCGATTAAAATCGGCAAACATGTGATTGTGCTAGGAGCCGGAAATAGCGCCATGGACGCGGCCCGCTGTGCCATGCGTCTGGGGCCGGATACAGTTACCGTGGCCTACCGCCGTAGTGCGGCCGAAATGCCGGCACGGGCGGCTGAGGTAGAACACGCGAAAGAGGAAGGTGTAAATTTTGAATTTTTACTGACCCCCAAGGAAGTGCTGACGGATGAAACCGGGCGCGTGAATGGGCTCAAATTTAC
The DNA here is from genome assembly GCA_937891135.1 of uncultured Elusimicrobium sp. GTDB lineage: Bacteria > Elusimicrobiota > Elusimicrobia > Elusimicrobiales > Elusimicrobiaceae > Avelusimicrobium. Next base: position 53,540 of record CALAFB010000004.1, on the reverse strand, counting down.
CCGCAACGAACTGGGCGAGCCGGATGCCAAAGGACGCCGCCGACCGGTGGAAATCCCGGGCTCGGAATTTATAATGAAAGCCGATACGATTATTGTTGCCATCGGCCAACGCCCTAATCCGATTATTGCCAAGACCACGCCACAACTCAAAACCACCGAGCGCGGCGTGTTGGAAATGGACGCAAACGGCAAAACTTCGCTCCCGGGCGTATATGCCGGGGGGGATATTATCCGCGGTGGGGCCACGGTGCTGCTGGCTATGAAAGACGGCATTGAAGCGGCCAAGCGCATGAACGCGTATTTGGAGGAAAAATAAGATGCAGGAAAATACAATTTTAGAAAGAACTCAATTAAATGATGTAGTTGTTAAATTTGTAATTTATAAACCGCTGATTGCAAAATCTGCCAAGGCGGGGCAATTTGTCATTTTGCGCGGGCGCGAAGGCGGGGAACGGGTGCCGGTTACGCTGGTGGATTGGGACGCGCAAAAAGGCACCATTACCGTGATTATTCAGGCCATTGGTAAATCCACCACGATGTTTAATTCGTTGCAACAAGGCGAACGGTTTTTAAACGTAGCCGGGCCGTTGGGAACCCCGGTGAAAATTAAAAATTACGGTACGGTAGCGGTAGTGGGCGGCGGAGTAGGGATTGCCGAAGTGTACCCGATTGCCCGTGCGCTGAAAGAAGCCGGCAATAAGGTAATTGCCGTATTGGGGGCACGTACCAAAGATTTACTGATTTTAGAGCCCGAAATGAAAGCCTTATGTGATAAGACGGTTTCTACTACTGATGACGGTTCTTACGGCCAAAAAGGCATGGTAACCGATGCTATCCAAGCCCTATATGACAGCGGAGAAAAAATCAACGCCGGGTTTATTATCGGGCCGATTCCGATGATGAAATTTACCTCGCGTCTAATGGATAAATTAAATATGAACCCGCATGCCAGTTTAAACCCCATTATGTTAGACGGCACGGGTATGTGTGGTTGCTGCCGCGTAACGGTAGAAGGCCAGGTAAAATTTGCATGTGTAGACGGGCCGATGTTCCCGTCTAAAACAATTGATTTTGACGAACTCATCCGCCGTACCAGTGAATACAAACCCTTAGAAAAAGAAAGTTTGGAAAAATACCAGCACGAAAAAGACCACGTCTGCAAGTGCGGACTGCACTAAATAAGCAAATTTCACTCGTCTGACAAAGCCCCCAATGCCAACATTTTGTTTGCATATTGAGCCTGTTTTTGCTACAATAACTATGCGGGGTAGAGAAGCCCGGTATCTCGCAAGGCCCATAACCTTGAGATCGTTGGTTCAAATCCAACCCCCGCAATTTTTTCTCCTTTCATTAAGCCACCGATTAGGTGGCTTTTTCTTTCGTTCGCATTTTATGTACAATAATACAAAGGGGGATTTATGAAAACAATTATTTTTATCGGTTCGCATAAAACTTTTTCGGGGCTTCGTTTAGGGGCTGCATTAGGTACTTTTTTGACAGTAAAAGGAGAAGAAATCCTCTTAGCGGGTGCTAAAAAAGAAATCCCTGCTTATGTAGAACTGCCTACATTATTTATTCCCGCATCAGCCACCGTTAAAACGATAACTGCGGCACTTAAAAAATCCGGGGCTCAGCGTGTCATTTCGCTGGCCCATTTGCCTGCGTGTGAAGCTGCAACAGCTTTGAATATTCCCTTTGTATACCTTGAACCCGAAGATTTAAAAGAAGTAAAACCCGTCAAAAATAAAAAAGCTCTTTTAGAAAAAGCGTTGCGGGTATGGGTAATTGGTTCGTCCGAAAAACCTCTCAACAAAAAAATCTATGGTGCAAACGCGTTGCGTGTGGTAAACCCAGCGATTTGGGTGGAACATTACAATTACAACAAGCCTGTGTGCTTTAAAAAAGAAAATAACATTGTAGCGGCCGGACCGCTTACCAAAAACGGCGGGTTGGATGTACTTTTGCAAACTTGGGCGCGGTTAGCTCCGGCTCATAAAACCTGGCATTTAACCTTGGTGGGAGACGGTACCCAAAAAACCGCACTTCAAAAATTTATTACTAAAAATCACTTAGAGGCCAGCACGGAAATTATTCCTTCAAATACGGATTTATATAGTTTGTTGCGTAATGCCGATATTTATGTCAGCCCGGCCCGTACGAACGGAGGATTAAACGAACTGTTAGATGCTATGGCCAGTAAACTGCCGGTAGTGGCTACGGATGTGCCTGGCGTTACAGAATTTGTATCCAATGGCATTAATGGCCTTTTGGTAAACCCCGGGGAAGAAGAACCGCTTACAGTAGCTTTAGATGAACTCATGGTCAACTGGGGCAAACGCGTCGGTATGGCGTTAGAAGCCAGCAAGCACAAAGAACGCTTTTCGTTTGAAGCGTTTGCAGAACTAATAACCAAATGATTGATTGGTCCAGTCCAAAAATCCGTCTTGCTTTTGAAGAAATTCGTTCCTATTGTGAAATGTATGGGCGCGGCAGCCGCGTGGTACGGTGGGCGTATGCGTACCGCCGTTTGCGTAACCGCGTATATTACGGGTTACAGCAACAACTGGCAGGGTGTTTACGACGTCCTCATTTAGATAAACAGCAACTACATATTTTGTTACATTTGCGCGGGGGGCTGGGGGATTGCGCTGCCTTGTGGGTGGGAGTACGTGCTTTACGTAAGCAACTGCCGCAAGCCGTTTTTTATTATTATACGGATTCACCGTATGCAGCCCGTTTACTCGTAATGCCCGATGCCCAAAATATCATTTTACCGCTGGGCCGTATACCATACCGTAGGGCGTATGATATGGCGTGTGAGTGGTGTATTTCTTTCAAAACTGTCTATATAAACCGGGGGCGGATGGAAAAGTTAGCTCCGAAGTTTATGCCCGTGTTGGAAAAATCATTGGCCAGACAAAAAGAATTAGAGTTTTTCCTGTGTGATAATTATTTATTAGACGATGCGTTGGGGCGGTTTTTGTATCATCACAAAGTTTCCCGTTTAGAAGCGGTGCGTTATTTAAGTGCGCTGGATTTTGACGTTCAAGAAACGGGTTTGTTACCGCAACCCATTTTGCAAAAAGATATTTCTAAATACGGCCTTAAACCGCCGTATATTACGGTACATAGCGGAATTAACACTACATTTAACTGTGGCACAAAAACACCGCTTAAATGTTGGTCCCAAAACAATTGGGAGCAATTTATTTTCTTGTTTAAGAAACAATTTCCAAACATACAAGTAGTTCAAATGGGTGGAAAAAACAGCCCGCATTTTACCGGGGTGGATGTGGATTTGGTAGGTAAAACTACTGGGGAAGAAATACCCGCCCTTTTAAACGGAGCATGTTTACATATAGACGGCGAAAGCGGGCTTGTACAACTGACGCGCTGGCTGAAAACGAAAGCCGTTGTCTTATTTGGGCCAACGGCTCCCTGTTTATTTGCACTTTCCAAAAATATCAATGTATCGGCGGATCGTTGCGGGTACTGTATGTGGCTGCACGGGGCTCAATGGCATACAGATTGTCCGCTGGGGCATAAAATTTGTCAAAATATGGCGGTACACACTCCGCAAAGGGTGTTAGAAATTGTGGCGAAGGAACTGAAACACGAATTTCCCGTCTTTACTAAGTAAACATACCCAGGCATATACACTTACAAATACGGTACCGCACACTACAATTTGCCAAAAAGGTTTATTAAAGAAAGTGGCTAGCCCGATAGCAGGGATTAGCGATACGGCTGCTAAAGAAGTAATTTTTACTGTCAGCCACAGTTGTTTCCCGTATTCTACAAACGGCAAATTTTTTCGGAAGAAAAATGCATTGAGTAAAAACCCGGTTAATAGCCCAATCCCCAGTAAATACGGATAACTAAATGCCCCATAGTGCGGAATAACGAGCCATAATAGCCCGGTAAGTAACATTCCAGTTGTTAAGGCGTACGGAAAATTTATTTTAATTTGGCGGCAGGCTGCAATGGCACTATTTTGCAAATAGCCTGGGGCAGATAATAACATTACAAAGAGCATGGGGCGCAAAAATAAAACCGTTTGATGAGTGGCTTCGGGTGTAAATTCCCCACGTTGAAAAAATAACGCTATAATTTGCGGCGCAAAATAACAAGAAAATACCGCCAGCGGGGCTAAAATTAAAACCAATAACTGGGTGGCTAATAAAAACTGCTCATTAAAGCGGATGTCTTGTTGACGGGCGGCAGTTTCAGTCAGGGCAATTTTAGTAATGTTGGCGGTGCGTGCCGTAAAGATTTCGGTAGAAGAATCGGTAAACTGACGGCAATAATTAAGAGCCGTAATAACGCCGGCATTATATCCGCTCATCAAATACACGGGTAGTAAACTATTTACAATATCTAGTACTGCTAAACTTTGCCCGGCCAGCATATTTTGACGGGCCCGCCGCGGTATGGGCTGCCATGTAAATGTCCACGATAATTTCCCTTGTATTTTAAGCGTATATAATAAAAGACCAATTTGTACGACATTGGCTGCTACAAACCCGTATAACATACTGACAGGGCCCACCTGTTTGCCGAAACTGAGTAAACACACTAGCGGGAATAGTGCATTTAAGGCCCCTAGCCAGGCTGCTGCAAAGTATTTAAACATTTCCGCTATCGCTTGCAAATAATAAGAAAGTAATTGCAGCCCAAACCACCCAGCTCCTAACAAGAGTACCATTTGTTGGCGGGCTAATTCGTCAGCACTAAAACGGGATAACAACCCCCACCCATGCACGGCAAACAAACTGCCTGCCGTTGTACACAAGAGACCGGCCACCCCATATATGTAAAACCACATCGTTAAAAAAGAACGGGCACTTTGGGTAGATTTTTCATGTAAAAACATAGCTTCCGGGATTAACACAGTTTGGTTGAGGCGTTGCACAAATGCGACGGCAAACCCAATGACCATGACTACGTAAAAATAAATATCGGTTTTATAGGTAGCCCCGAAATAGGCGGCCAGCAAAAGGGCATTTATAAATGAAATAAATTTCCACACAAACGTAGCGGCTACGGCCTGCGCGGTGCCTTTTGCATAAGACGTGGGCTTAAAAAGGGAGTTCATATTTGGTATTATAGTATTTTAGGAGTGTTTATTATGACTGAATTTGAACCTGTAATCGGGCTGGAAATCCACGTGCAGCTGGCCAGCCATACTAAATTATTTTGTGCTTGCCCCAACGGAGTAAGCGAAGATACAAAACCCAATACCGCAGTATGCCCTATTTGTTTGGGGCACCCCGGCGTTATGCCGGTGCTAACGGAAGGTGCGTTGGAACTGGCCGTACGGGCCGGGCTTGCTATGAATTGCAAGACCAATAACTATTCCTCTTTTTCGCGCAAACATTATTTTTACCCGGATTTGCCCAAAGGCTACCAAATTACCCAATATGATGAACCCATTAACGGGGCGGGATACATTGAAATCACGTATGGGCCCAAAGATAATTTGCAAAAGAAAAAAATCGGCATCCACCACGCGCATTTGGAGGAAGACGCCGCCAAGTCGTCGCACGAAGCGGAATATTCCCTCGTAGATTACAACCGCGCGGGCAGCCCGCTTTTGGAAATTGTGTCTTTGCCGGATATGCGTAGCCCCGATGAAGCGTATGCATATTTAACGGAAATCAAACGTCTTATGCGTTGGGTAGGGGCGTCTAACTGTGATATGGAAAAAGGCGAGTTGCGCGTTGACGTCAACATTTCTTTGCGCCCGAAAGGGCAGGAGAAGTTCGGCACGCGCGCCGAAATTAAGAACTTAAACTCTTTCAAAGGTGTGCGCGAAGCACTTATCTACGAAATTAACCGCCAGACGGGAATTTTAAATAATGGGGGTACGGTCAAGCAGGAAACCCGCCAATGGGATAAAGTGGAACTGGTTACCAAACCGATGCGTTCTAAAGAAGATGCCTTGGATTACCGCTACTTTCCGGAGCCGGACTTGCCCCCCGTTATTTTGCAAGCGGATTGGCTTAAACACGTGCAAGCAACTATGCCCGAATTACCGGCCAGCAAAGAAGCTCGTTTTATGAAGGCGGGGCTCTCTGCGTATGACGCGGGGGTGCTGACTTCTTCGCGTGAAATTTCCAACTATTTTGAAGAAGTAACTAAAAGTGGCAAAGTCTCTTTAAAAACCGCCTCTAACTGGATTCAAACCGATTTGCTTGGCTTGCTGCACGCTGATAATAAAGACATTGAAGACTCTCCCATTCCGGCCACTAAATTAGTCGCGTTATTAGAAATGACCGAGTCGGGCAAAATCAACCGTAAACAAGCACGCGAAGTGTTTGAGGAAATCTACAAAAACGGCGGCAACCCGGCGGAAATTGTAGAAAAACGCGGCATGGTGCAAGTGAGCGACGAAGGCCAATTAGAAGCTTGGGCCAAAGAGGCCATGGCGGCGAACCCCAAAGCAGTAGCCGATTACCAAAAAGGCAATAAAGCCGCGATTGGTGCGCTGGTGGGTGGCGTGATGAAGTTAAGCAAAGGCAAAGCCAATCCGCGCGTCATCAGCCAGTTACTAACGAAGTTGCTTTGCAGTTAGAAACAGGGTATTTATTTTATGTAAAAACTCCAAAACGTAAAGTTTTGGAGTTTTCACTTCATACATCGGTTTTTGTGAGATTAGCCAAGATTTCATTGAGTGTCCTTAGCAAAAACCGCTATCTAAACTGCATAAAGCAGCGCACATTTGTTCTCCTTCGGTATTTTCATATCCACACATTTTTGTAATGGTGCTGTCGTCTTTGCTGGTTTCAATCCCAGCTCCTGTCCCTGTATTGGATTGGGAATCATAACTCCATTTGTAATCTGTTGTGATACGTTTTTCTCCTCCGTTACTTATTGATATTCCAACTAGAAAATCAGAAGGAAGTGTATGAAGTACATCAATGTCCAATTGGGCAGAAGCATTTTCACCTGTAAAATATATATAATCTTCAGGAACGCCATTTTCCAATACCCACCGGTCTAATGCCTGCATAACATTGCGGTGAAATAGTATAACTTGTATTGCCTTACTTTTCATAACCGCCTTTTGATATTGCGGCAATGCCACCGCTGCCAAAATGCCGATAATAAGTACAACTACCAAAAGTTCAATCAGGGTAAACCCCCTCACCTGTCCTACGGACATCCTCTCCCTCAAGGGAGAGGTATCTTCCCCCTGGAGGTGAGGTGCAAGCCCGGATGAGGGGGTATCCAATAAAGGTGTCATCCCCGAGGAATGTTGTCGGGGATCTCCCTTCTGCCCATTCGTTTGTTTGAATAACTGCCTAGACCCTTCCTTCCAAAAACTGATGAGGGAATGACAGTTTTTATGAACGGAAACAACCTGCGTAGAAGATCCTGAAACAAGTTCAGGATGACCCAATTGATTAACGACTATGTTATTTTGTGTTTGCGTATTACTCCGTCGAGTATTTTGTTGATTCATACGTTTTCCTCTCTAAGTTTAAATTCAATTTACTTGCATTGGAAAACGTACCATAAGAAACGGCTGGTACGTTGGATTCTTAGCATAGTACCCAATAAATAACAGCCGTAATTTATTATTTTTGCAAATAACAAACATTAAGTACCAAACAACAAGCTCATGACTTCTTATCGTTTAGTACCTAATTAGGCTGTCTTTGGGATGCTAAGAACCCTATTCGGGTACTGCGTATTCTTCATACGCTTCCAAAAACAGGAGTAAATTGTATGTATAGTATAGCAAAAATCCCGCCCAGCGTCATCTGCCGGGCGGTAAGGCGAAAAATAGATGGCATTTGCCAACAAGTTGTTGTTAGGTTTCGTTCCCGCCGGAAGGATCGGCCGGCGTTAGATGCATAGAGGCTAATAGCATATCTACCAGGCGGATATCGCTTGGGTATTGTACAAGCTCGTGCGCTTTTAATAAAGAAACCCAGCGGATAGCCAAAATCTCGCTCGCGTCGTGCTTACCGATACGCCCAAGTTTCTTCATCAAATACCATTGCACCATTTTTTTGATGTAGTTTCCTTGAAACGTAAACGCGTATTTAACACGTATCATCGGGCGGATAATCGTGGCCTTATAGCCGGTTTCTTCCAATACTTCGCGCAAGGCAGCCTGGCGGGGGGTTTCGCCCGCTTCAATATGGCCTTTGGGGAAGGTCCAAATTTTTTTGCCTTTTAGATTTTTAACTTGCACAAGTAGCACCTTGCGCCCGTCCAAAATCACGCCCCCGCACGAAAATTCCGATACAATCATTTACTTACTTTCTCTAAGTGGTAAGCGGCGTTTAAGATTTTTTCTTCCGCTAAAATCGGTCCGTAAAATTGCACGCCGATTGGCAGTCCGTTTTCGTCCTTGCCAAACGGAACGCTAATGCCTGCTAACCCGCCGATATTACCTTGGCACGTATACAAGTCAGCCAGGTATAGTGAGAGCGGGTTGTCATCTTTTTGACCGATTTTAAAGGCCGTGGTAGGAGAAGTCGGCGTCAAAATGACGTCCACCTTTGCAAATGCTTTTTTGAAATCTTCGCGGATGAGTTCGCGCACTTTCATGGCTTTTAAAAAACATTCTTCATACCGCTCCGATGTCAGCGCATAAGTACCGATAATAATACGTTTTTTGACTTCCAATCCAAACGGTGCGCGTGATTTTTCGTAATAATCGGCTAGCCCGTTGGCATCTTGCGCAGAGTAGCCGTAGCGAATCCCGTCGTAACGGCCCAGGTTGGAGCTGGCTTCCGCGCTTGTAATAATATAATAACACGGGGCCGAATACTGGGCGAGCGGTACGTCTACTTCTACCAGTTCTGCACCCAGTTCTTTTAATTGTTGGGCGGCCTTTTCCGTTTGGGCTTTAATGGTGGGGTTGAGTCCGTCCAAAAACCCTTTGGGCAGGCCCACTTTTACGCCTTTTAAATCCTTCGTAAATTCTTGCGCGTAATGCGGCACCGGGGCTTCTAACGAGGTAGAATCGTGGGCATCTTTGCCGGAAATTACTTCCATAACTAAAGACGCATCTGCCACGTTTCCTGCCAATACACCTACTTGGTCCGCGCTAGAGGCAAACGCGATTATACCATAGCGCGAAATCCGTCCATACCCGGGCTTTATCCCCACAATACCGCAAAATCCTGCCGGTTGGCGTACCGAACCGCCCGTATCGGTACCGAGGGCAGCCGGAACCATTCCTGCAGCCACAGCAGCGGCTGAACCGCCCGAAGAACCGCCCGGCACGCGTGTGGTATCCACGGGGTTATGCACCACGCCATATACAGAGGTTTGGTTGGAACTGCCCATCGCAAATTCGTCCATATTGGTCCGTCCGATAATCACGGCATCGGCGGCTAGGAGTTTTTCCACGACGGTAGCCGTATAGGCAGCCGTATAATTTTCCAACATTTTAGAACAGCAAGTGGCTTTGTGCCCTTGGTACAAAATGTTGTCTTTAATTGCCACGGGCACGCCGGCAAGCGCACCTAATTTTTCCCCGCGGGCTTTTTTGGCGTCCACGGCCTTAGCTTGCGCCAATGCGTCTTGCTCAAATACTTCTACAAACGCGTTAATTTGTGCGTTCTTTTCGGCAATTTGCGCTAAATAGTAGCGGGTAATTTCTTCGGCCGTTTTCGTGCCGTTTTGGATAGCGGAAATAATTTCGGAAATCGTCATATTAAAGTACCTTTTTTACCTTGGCTTGGCCGGCGAGTTCGCACGCGAACATCGCGCGCAGTTTTGCAGCGGCTTGTTCGTCCGTAACGGCTTGGTCCTTGCGGGTATGCGCGGCTAGCGTTACATTAGTCAGTTGTACATGTTCGGTATTAACGGCTTTTAATTCGTTGACCCAGCCGAACAAGGCTTTTAATTGGCCTTCGTAAATATCGGCTTCCTGCGGGCTGACGGACATTTTGGCTAGTTTTCCAGCCAGTTCTACATCTTTTTTAGTAATCATAAAAAACCTCTCTTAATTCTATTTTATATAATAATGAATAACTTACACAACCGGGAGTTGTTTATGAACGAAGAAAAATTAAATACCCATTTTGTACTGGTAATTATTGCCATTATTGTTTCTTGTTTTACCGGATTTTGGACGATTCCGCTAGCATTGGCGGCCCTCGTATTTTCGCTGCGGTCTAGCGATTTAATCTACCAAAAACGCCTAGAAGAAGCCAAAAAAGCCGCCTGGTGGGCGGGCTTGTTTGGGTGGCTGACCATTTTAATAGCTGCTATTCCAGTTATATTACTGATTTTATTTGGCGGCACGATTTTAGCATTGTTAGGGGCCGCCCTTGCCGCCGCGTAAAGGGTTACATACCAATAAAGGAGCAGTAATCAAAATCTTCGCCGCTATCATTAACGCAAGTTAAAGGATAACCAGCATCGGTATCTATGTAAAGACGTCCCATAAATTCTCCGTTCTTGATGCGCCCGGCATACAAAAGATCATCTAACCAAAATTCCCAATCTTTTGTACGAAAACAAGGAGAAGTATCCAAACATTCATCTTGCAGTAATGGAGTGGGTGCCTCAAAAGGAGCATGCGTCCAGAAATTGTTTGAGGTACATGCTTCCCAGCCTCTTTCTAATATGCATACTGACAGGGCTTTATCCATCGCGTTTAGAATAGTAATTGCTTCCGTAGCGCGGGATTTTTCTACTGCCTTTTGATATTGCGGCAACGCCACCGCTGCCAAAATACCGATAATTAACACAACTACTAACAACTCTATGAGGGTAAACCCTCGTTTTTTGTTTTTCATACTTTTTCCTCTCTAGGTTTAATTTGCAATCTACCTGTTTGGAAAACGTATGTAAAAACGGCAACTACGCAGGTCTACCTGAAAGAACCGAACATAATAGCCGTAGCATCCCGTATAAAACGAGAAACATTAGCACAAGCCCCTCTGCAGGAAAGGCTTGTGCCTCATAAGGCTATTTTTGGCTTCAGGTAGTACCTTTTTTCAAAGGCCCTGCGTTTCTTAAACGCTTCCAAAAACAGAGTAAAATTGTATCTATAGTATAATAAAAACCCTTCCTTTTTTCAAGGAAGGGAAACACGATAGGGCCGTCCTATCAGAGAGAAGTGAATTGAGTGAATAATTGTACTGCTTGTTCTAAATTTTCTTGGTCTTCTTGAGTAAACCGCGCCAGTATCGGGGAGTCTATATCCAATACACCCCATACAGCCCCATCTTTAAAAATAGGGATGACAATTTCACTATTGGAAGCACTATCACACGCAATGTGGCCTTTGAACGTGTGCACGTTGTTTACCCGTTGCGTTTGCCCGGTTTGGGCTGCCGTTCCACATACTCCGCGCCCTAGCGGGATTCTTACACACGCGGGTTTGCCTTGGAACGGCCCCAGCACCAATGTATCCCCGCGCAATACATAGAACCCGGCCCAATTTAAATTGGCTAGCCCGTTAAATAGCACGGCCGCCATATTCGCCATATTGGCTATGGGGTCCGTTTCCATAGACAAAATGCTTTCCAACTGTTTGAGTAATAAGGGGTAAGAATGGGTTGTAGTCATAGGAATATTGTAGCAATTTATTGTAATTTCCCCTCAAAAAGATTTAAAATAAAAAGGTACGGTCGGATGATACCCCCGGCCCCAGGAGTTGTATGCCAAAAATTGAAGTAGACGCTAACCGCTGCAAAGCGTGTTATTTATGCGTAAACGTATGCCCGAAGAAATGTCTGGGCAAAAGCAAAACCATTAGCAAAAAAGGATATTTCCCCGCGGTGCAAGAACGCCCGCAAGATTGTATCGGGTGCAAAATGTGTTATACCATGTGTCCCGATATTGCCATTACCGTTTTAAAGGATTAAATTTTTATGACCCAAAAAACTTTACGTAAAGGAAACGAAGCCCTCGCCGAAGGTGCTATCCGTGCCGGGGTGCGTTTCTTTGCCGGGTATCCCATTACCCCGCAAAACGAAGTGCCGGAATATATGTCGGCCCATTTAGCAGAGGAAGGCGGCGCGTTTGTACAAGCGGAAAGTGAAGTCGCCGCTATCAATATGGTGTACGGCGCAGCCGCAACCGGCACGCGCAGTATGACTTCTTCTTCCTCGCCGGGTGTTAGCCTTAAACAAGAAGGCATTACCTATTTAGCTAGTGCGGATTTGCCATGTCTAATTGTAAATGTTATGCGCGGCGGACCGGGCCTGGGCAGTATTGCCGGCGCGCAAGGGGATTATTTCCAAGCTACGCGCGGTGGCGGTAACGGGGATTATCACGTGATTGTCCTGGCCCCGAACTCGGTAGAAGAATTAGGCAATTTCCCCAAACTGGCCTTTGATTTAGCCGAAAAATACCGTATGCCGGCTATGATTTTGGCCGACGGCATTTTGGGGCAGATGATGGAAAGTATGTCCTTTAATTTTGAGCCTGTGGACCCCAATAAACTGGGCAAATTTGACTGGGCGGTAGATATCCACAAAAACGGACGCGCCAAAAACAATGTGTTTTCTTACAAAGGCGATAATTTAATTGCAGACGTGGTAGAGCGCGCCAAACGCTACGGCCTCATAGAACAGACCGAGCAACGCTACGAAGAACGCAATTGTGAAGATGCCGACGTCATTTTAGTGGCGTACGGTTTGTCCTCGCGTGCGTGTTTGGAAGCTGTGAACCACGCCCAAGAACAGGGCCTTAAAGTAGGCCTTTTCCGCCCGATTACGTTATGGCCGTTTCCGTCTACGCGCTTAGCGGAACTCGCCGCTAAAACCAAAGGCATTTTAGTGGTAGAGCAAAGTTTAGGGCAACTGGTGCAAGATGTAAAACTAGCCGTTGGGGATAAGTGCCCCGTCGGTTTAAATGCCTATCCTGCCGGCGGTCAGCCGGACGGCGCACAAATTTTAACCGCTGCCAAATCCCTGTTAAACGGCCAAAAAGACGGTTTGTTTACACTAAAAGACCATGCGGCCGGATTTACCTATAACTGTCAGCGCGATTTATCCTTAGGCGTGCAAGGGGACCGCAAGGGGGAAACCAAATGAGTACGATTTTAGCCAAAAAACCGCAAAGTTTAACGGACGCACCGATGCACTATTGCCCGGGCTGTGGGCATGGCATTGTGCACCGCTTAATCGGGGAAACATTAGATGAATTAAAAATTGCAGACCGCGCTATCGGCGTGGCCCCGGTCGGGTGTGCTGTGTTTGCCGATTCCTACTTCGCGTGTGATTGTGTGCAGGGCGCACACGGGCGCGGCCCCGCGATTGCTACGGGCATTAAGCGCTCCAAACCGCAAGCGATTGTATTTTCGTATCAGGGCGACGGCGACCTTGCCTCTATCGGCATGGCGGAAATTGTACACGCCGCCGTACGCAGCGAAAATATTACCGTTATTTTTATTAACAACGCCATTTACGGGATGACCGGCGGCCAAATGGCCCCGACGACGCTCGTGGGCCAAGTGGCCACCACGGCCCCCAAAGGGCGCGACCCGAAACTGCAAGGCTGGCCAATTAACATGTGTGAAATGCTTTCGCAAATTACGGGTTCTAAGTTTTTAGCACGCGGGGCCGTAGACACGCCGCAAAACGTGCTCAAAACCAAACAATATCTGAAAAAAGCGTTTGAAAACCAAGTAAATAATATCGGGTTTTCCATGGTGGAAGTTATCAGCCAATGTCCTACGAACTGGCACGCGGACGTGCAGCAAGCGTTAGAATTTGTACGTACGAAAATGATGCCGCAATATCCGTTAGGAATTTTTAAAGACGAGGGGGCCAACTAATGTACCAAGGGATTCGTATTGCCGGATTTGGCGGGCAGGGGGTCATCTCTGCCGGGATTTTACTCGCGCAAGCGGGCGTAGAAAATAAATTAAATGCCAGTTGGCTGCCTTCTTACGGGCCGGAAATGCGCGGCGGAACAGCCAATTGCAGCGTAGTTGTTTCCGACGGAGAAGTGTACACGCCGATTGTCTCCGCGCCGGACACAGTAATTGTAATGAACGAGCCGTCCTTGCCTAAATTTGAGCCGATGCTTAAAAAAGGCGGTCTCTTAATTTTGAACAGTTCGCTTATTAACTCGCGCCCGGCCCGTACAGACATTAAAACGGTTTGCGTGCCGTGTAACGAAATTGCCCAAAAACTCGGCATGGACCGGATTGCCAACTTAGTGGCGTTAGGGGCGTTTATCAAACTAACCGGTGCGGTAAGTATAGAATCTGTGGAAGACGCCATGAAAAAAGTCTACAAACGGGCCAAGCCGGAAATGCTCGCCTTAAATAAAAAAGCCTTAGAGGCGGGATTTGCTGCAGTATAACCTTGCATTTTTTAGGGTCCGTTAGTTCTATATCAGAACTGACGGGCTTTTTTATTGGTTGTGTAATCAGGTGTCATTCCCGAGTGCTTTTGTCGGGAATCTTCCTCATCCGTTTTCAGAAGAAAGGGTGTAGGCGGTTGTTCAAGCAAATGAATAGGCAGAAGGGAGATCCCCGACAACATTCCTCGGGGATGACATACGAATAGAAATGACAAGAATAGAAACACAAGAAGCGTGCTGATAACAGCGTAGTTGGAACTACTTGGAGTATACGCTAGTAAGGAGAGGGCTAGGCCCGTCCTGTGAAAAAACCCCCGGCCGGGGGATATTTATTGGTTTTTAAGTTGTTCCATTAAAATAGTTTCGCTTTCTTCTAATAACGATTCTACTGCCAACGCACATCTTTCCGCCGAAGGCGGCACCCACCAATACAACGGCATTTTGTGGGCATTGAGGTGTTTTAAACGGCGGGTCAAACGGGCGGCTTCCCGGCGGGCTAGTTGTAATTCACGGAGGGTTTTGGTAATTTCTGGGTGCATACGGTTCCCGGGAACCGTACCCGTACAAACGGCTGATACATAGAGTTTGTACTAAGAACCCGACATAACAGCCGTAGTTCCCCGCAAAGCGGGAAACCTTCGGTACAAGTAATTCTATAGAAATCACTTCTACCTACAGCTGTTTGGCGGCTTAGTACAATGGGTTTTATCCCACTCCATATTCGTTATACGGTTCCGCTACAAGTCAAATTATAGTTACAAACTTACAAAATAAAGAATGCCGGGGGACAGGATCGAACTGTCGACACCTGGTTTTTCAGACCAGTGCTCTACCACTGAGCTACCCCGGCATTACCTACTTATTATAACAAATCTACCGCAAAGTTACAATCCTTCCTCCCAATTATAAGCCTTTGTCATATTCACACAAAGTACCCTCTAACCCTACTGGGTCACAATCTGTACCGACACATGTAGCAGTTCCGAGGATCGCATCACCTTCAATACAATAATCCCAACCGTTTCCGCGGCAGGCTTTAAGAGCCCCTGCGGAATCCTTCGTAAAATAGTTCCACTTTAAGTCAGAGTTGGACATCGCAGTTGCGACATTAACCGTATTTCCTAAGTCGTTTTGAACGGCCAGATACTGCGCTACCCAACAGATATTAGATACCCCTTCTACAGCCCGGCCCCGTTCCACGGACAGTCGGTACTTAGGTAGGGCTACCGCCGCTAAAACGGCGATAAGTACCATCACCATTAACAATTCTACGAGTGTAAAACCTTTTTTCATACTATGCTCCTTCTTTATGTATTGTAACAAATTTACCGTTTGCGCGGGCGGTCTGCCGTGCCGGTTAGGTTATCCAGCATACGCTGTTGGGCCTGTGCTTGGGCATTTAACTGCTCTTGCACTTGTTGGGCTTGTTTAATTACACCTAATTGGGTGGTATGTTGTTTTTTTACTTCTTGTTTAAACTGCGGCAAAAATACCGCACATAACGCCCCAATAATAACCAGAACAATCAGTAAACTAATAAAAGAAAATCCCTGTTTCATATATCTATTATATACAACTTTCATCCGAAAATGCTCCTTATTTTATAGAATAAGAGAAAACGGATGAAAATCAAGCGCGTATTTTGGATTTTGTTTGCTCTTAACTTGCTGAATTACATAGACAGGCAAGTGTTGTATGCTGTCTTTCCGCTTTTGCAACAAGATTTACACGTAACCGACTTACAACTGGGTACCTTGGCTTCGGCGTTTATGGTGGTATACATGTGTTATGCGCCGGTAATGGGGTATTTGGCCGGCCGGTTTTCCCGCACGCGGCTCATGGGGCTGAGTGCTATTTTATGGAGTGGGGCTACGGCCGGATGTGCGTTTGCCCAAAATTATGTTTCTTTATTAGTACCGCGGGCTCTGGTAGGGGTAGGAGAAGGCGGATTTACCACACTTGCGCAACCGTTTTTAGCCGAACAGTATCCCAAAGAAAAACATGCGTGGCTGCTTGCGCTATTTGGGTTGGCCCTCCCGGTAGGTAGCGCGTTGGGGTATGTGTTAGGCGGTGTGCTCGGGCAGCACGGTGGGTGGCGGCTCGCGTTTACGCTAGTAAGTGTGCCAGGTATGTTGTTGGGGGCATGGGTGTTTTATGGTTTCAAAGATAGAAAGCGTACGAATCAAACGGCTCCCAAACCGCCGTTATTGGCCTATCTGCCGCTTTTTAAAAACCGGCCGTTTATGCATGTTTGTTTCGCACAAGCCATGATTACGTTTGTGATGGGCGGATTAGCCGCCTGGATGCCGATGTATTTGCACCGCTATGTTGAGTTAGATGCTGCACAGGCGGGTACCTATTTTGGCGTACTAGTAGTAGGGTGCGGAGCCTTAGGAACTTTACTGGGCGGTAAGATAGCCGAGTGGTGGTTCAAACGCTCGGGGGCGGCGTATTATTACTTGATAGGGATTTGTTGTGTAGCTGCTTTACCGTTTTGTTGGGCGGCTTTACAGGCACAGCAAACAACAGCTATTCTTAGTTATTTAGGATTGGCTCTTACGCTTCTATTTATGCCTACGGGGGCCATCGCCGCTGCCCTAGTAGCCACTACGCAAGAACAGTTACGTTCCATGGCGTTTGCCGTCAATATTTTACTGATTCATTTATTGGGGGATGCCATTTCTCCGGCTTTAGTGGGGTGGGCTTCGGACTCGTGGGATTTAAAAGCGGCGGTGTTTTTATGTACGCTTTTCTTGGTACCCGGGGCGTGGGCCGGCTGGAAAGGCATACCCAAACCCTGCCGACATAAAGTATAATAAAAAGAGGGTTTTTATATGACACGCACTACGAACCATACAGGCAAAACAATTTTTATTTCCGCAGGAGATGTTTCCGGCGATATTCACGCGGCCCATTTGGCAGAAGCCTTGAAAACTTTAGACCCGTCGTTGCGTATAATAGCCATTGGCGGGGTGCATCTAAAAAAAGTAGCGGACGAATTTTTAGCGGACCTGGCCAGCCAAGGCATCCACGGGTTTATTGAACCTATTAAACAATTGCCCGCTTTACTAAAATTGTTAAAACAAGTGCGCGGTATTTTTCAAGAAAAACGCCCGGCTTGTTTTATTGCCGTGGATTTTTACGGCTTAAATCATCAGTTTTTAAAAATTGCCAAAGCGGAGAATATTCCCGCTTATTATTATGTCGCTCCGCAAGTATGGGCCACGCGCCAATACCGCGCTAACATTTTGGCCGAACTAACAAAAAAAATGTATGTTATTTATCCGTTTGAGCCTGCTTTTCATAAAAAACGCGGCGGTAATGCGGTGTTTTTAGGCAATCCCTTGTTAGACAATATGCCTGCTGCGCAGCCAAAAAATTTTAACATCAAAGACCCGCAAACGCACGCGTGGAAACTGGGCATTTTACCGGGAAGCCGCCCGGGGGAAATTACCCGCTTAACGCCGGTTTTTTACCAAGCGTTTAAAAAAATCTGCAAACAATTTCCTAATACGCAAGGTTATATTTTTTTACTGCCGGATGCCGATGAAAAACGGTTTATTGAGTTAATGGGCGAACAACCGCCCGCCAATTTGCATTTTGTCAAAGAAAAAGATTACAAAATACGTAGTCAAATGGACTTTTTGCTCGCGTGTTCCGGCACGGCTACGTTAGAAAACGCACTCTTAGGTGTACCTATGTTAGTAGCATACCAACTTTTTTGGCCTACGTATGCGATTGCGCGGATGATTATCCGGGTAAAATATATCTCACTAGTTAATATCTTAGCCGATAAGCCACTTGTTAAAGAATTTATCCAACATTTATCCGCAGATGAATTGGCGGAAGAAACAACCCGGCTGTTTGCTCGTCCGCAGGAACTAGCGGTTATGCACCGGGAACTTGTAACCTTGCGTGCCAGTTTAGGCGAGCCCGGTGTAGCCAAACGCGCAGCCGCTGACATTTTACAGGAACTTAGTTTATGAACGCGCCCGATTTAAATGCACTTTTAACCAAATTTAAAGGTTACAACCCGGACGTAGATACGTTTTTAATTGAAAAGGCTTATCAATTTGCCCAAAATGCTCATAAAGACCAAAAACGCGAAAGCGGCGAACCGTATTTTACGCATTGCTGCCATGTAGCCAACATTTTAATGGATTTTAATCTAGATGCCGACACAATTTGTGCCGGCCTTTTGCATGATACTGTAGAAGATACCGGTGTTACGCTGGAAACGATCCGTCTGGAATTTAACAAAGAAATTGCCCACATGGTGCAGGGTGTAACTAAAATCAGCGATTTAAAATTTTCTTCTACCGATGAAGAAACCGTGGAAAACTGGCGCAAAATGTTAGTAGCCGTGGCCGAAGATGTGCGCGTGATTTTAATTAAACTGGCCGACCGCACGCATAATATGCGTACGCTGGAATTTATGCCGCCGGAAAAGCAAAAATTCAAAGCCTATGAAACCATTTCTTTATATGCTCCGCTGGCCCAGCGTTTGGGGATGTTTACCATCAAAACGGACCTGGAAGATTTGTCTTTTAAATACTTGCACCCGGCTGAATACGAGGACATCAAAAGCCAAGTAACCGCCCGCACAGCCGACCGCCAGGCCGCGTTGGAATCTTTCAAACAAGCATTGGCTCCGGCCCTTGCCAAAGAGAATTTAGATTCGCGCATTTTAGCTCGTGCCAAAAATTATTATTCCATCTATCGTAAAATGCAGTTACATCATTGTACGTTTGAAGAAATCCAGGATTCATTAGGGGTGCGGATTATTACCAAAAGCGTGCCGGATTGTTACCGCGCGTTGGGGCTGGTGCACAGCGTATTTAAGCCGCTAGCCGGGACGTTTACAGACTATATTGCTACGCCCAAAGCCAATATGTACCAAAGTATTCATACGACGGTTTTATCGCCCACCGGGGATATTATTGAAATCCAAATCCGTACTGAAGAAATGCACAAAACCTGCGAATACGGGATTGCCGCGCATTGGCGGTACAAATTGGGCAATGTGAAGGCCGATAAAAATTTTGATGAAAAAATTAACTGGATCCGCCGCTGGATTGAATGGCAGCAGGATTTAACGGCCCCTAGTGAATTTTTGGAAGGCTTTAAAACAGACGTCAACTTGCAGCAGATTTTTGTATTTACGCCGCGGGCAGATGTAAAGTCGCTGCCGGTGGGCTCTACGCCGATTGATTTTGCGTACGCTATTCATACCGATATTGGGGATCATTACGTAGGCGCGCGTGTCAATAACCGCATGGTACGTATGGATTATAATTTTAAAACGGGCGATGTGTGCGAAATTATTACCCGCAAAAACGGCGAACCCAAACGCGATTGGTTGGAATTTGCCAAAACGGCCAATGCCCGCAGCCACATCAAACGCTTTTTACGCAGTAAAGGAGTAGACTTATGACACCTGCCTCTAATTTTGATGTATTGCCCTCAGACGTTTCGCAGCCGCTTTTATGTGCACGCTGCCGGGCCGAAATCCGCGAAACGGATAATTATTGTCACAACTGCGGTAAAAGTTTAAAGCCGGGCCGCGGTTTTTTGTTTACGCACGGCGGCATTATTTTAATGGCTTTAATCTTGGGGCCGCTGGCACTACCGTTTGTATGGATGAGTAAGGTCATTAGTCCTACGGCTAAGATTATCTACACAGCCGTGTTGCTGGCAATTGGTTTTTATATCGGGCTTTCGCTCTACAAAGTATTTACCTATATGAATAATTCATTGCAAATGATGATGGGCGGCTTGGATAACCTAAACAACCTGAATAATCTGGGCAATTTGGGCGGTTTTTAAGTTTTTTCCCGTTTATTCTCCTAATTTTGTAAAATAAACTGTACCTGTTTATTTATTTTTAAGGAGAAACAAATGACTTCACAAGCAGTATCCGTCAAAACGGATAAGCAGCCTACGGGTTTGTATGTGCTGTTTTTAACTGAAATGTGGGAACGTTTCAGCTACTACGCGATGCGTGGTATTTTAGTGCTGTATTTGATTAAAGTAATGCAGTTTTCGGAATCCCACGCCAGCAAATTATACGGTTTAGTAACCAGTTTAATTTACTTGAGCCCTTTAATCGGCGGTTATATTGCCGATAAATTCTGGGGCCAACGCCGTGCTATTATTGTAGGTGGTATTTTAATTGCTGTCGGGCAATTTGCCATTGCTTCTAACCCTACGCTCTCGTTCTTATACGCCGGGTTATTTTTCCTCATTTTGGGAAACGGTTTATTTAAACCGAACATTTCTACCATTGTAGGGGAACTGTATGTTAAAAATGACCCCCGCCGTGATGCCGGGTTTACCATTTTCTATATGGGGATTAACTTGGGCGCATTTATCTGCAACTTTGTAGCAGGTACGCTCGCGGAAAAAGTAGGTTTTAACTGGGGGTTTGCCGCTGCCGGATTTGGGATGATTATCGGGCTTATTGTCTTTATTTGGGGTAAAAACAAACATTTGCAAGGCCAAGGCAAAAAACCCAAAAAAATGACCAAGGCCGAGAAATTAGCCCACCCCAATGCACCGCTTACAACCGCAGAAAAACAGCGTATCGCCGTTATTTTCATTATGGCGTTTTTCAGCATTTTCTTCTGGTCTGCGTTTGAACAGGCGGGGGCCTCATTAACAATTTTTGCCGAAAAATTTACCAACCGTGTAATTTTCGGTTGGCAAATGCCAACTTCTTGGTTCCAAAGCGTCAACCCGATGTTTATCATCTTGTTTGCGCCGTTATTCTCTAAGATGTGGTTAGGGCTTGCCAAAAAAGGCATGGAACCTTCCACCCCGGCCAAATTCGTATGGGCGTTTATGTCCTTAGCGTTTGGGTTCTTAATCTTGGTGGCAGCTTCGTATGTTATCCAAGTAACGGATGCTAAAGTAGGTATTTTCTGGCTGATTTTTGCGTATATGTTCCACACTACTGGGGAACTGTGTTTAAGCCCAGTCGGTTTGTCATTGGTAACAAAATTGGCTCCTGTCCGGTTCGCGTCCTTGTTAATGGGAACGTGGTTCTTGGCCAATGCACTTGCCAACTTTACGGCGGGTTTCTACTCCGGCTATTTCGGGCATATTTCCAATGTGCGTTTCTTTACTACGCTTGTTGTAATGCCGGTGGTAGGCGGCTTACTCTTGTTATCCATTAAGAAATACGTCATCAAGTGGATGAACGGCATCCGCTAAGTTTTACCTACATACGTTTAAACTGCCCTTACATTTTTGTAAGGGCAGTTTTTAGTGAATGATATTCGCTATTTTATTGGAGAAAAATTATAAGAAATTGCTAAAGACTGTCATATACCAAGTAACTATTATCTAAACTGTGTAAAATGTTACAAATTTTTCCTCCAAACTCAGTAAAAAATGTACAATCTCTATAAAAAGTTCCATCTCCATGCTTTTCATATACAATTTGTACATCGTCCTTATATTGAATGCCACTTCCCCACATACCCTTATAATCTGGATCCGGTTCTGCATATACATTATAAGAAAACCAATTATCAAAACAGAGATATTCCTTTGTACAAGTTAACCCGGCAGTTAAATCAATATCTAATACTCCATTTGCCTCTGTGCCCGAAAAAGATATTGTAGTATCATTCCCGTTTTCTAATACATATGCATCTAGTGCTTTCATTGCATTACTTTGAAATAATACAACTTCGGCTAGTCGTGCTTTCCATACTGCTTTTTGGTATTGCGGCAACGCCACCGCTGCCAAAATACCAATAATCAATACTACAACAAGTAACTCAATGAGCGTAAACCCTTTTAAGTTACGGGATACTGTATTTTTTACAACTAATTTTTGAAACATATTTACTCCAGTTCTGTTGAATTGGTATGGAAAAACCATACTGGGCAGCCGGCAAAAAAAGACGACTGCCGTTGGTTACTCCAGGTAACGGTATAGCCAACAACAGTCGTAGCCGCAAAAATTCTTAGCATAGAAAATTTCTAAACAAGAACGCGCGAACATTCGGCAGAATGCAACGGGCTCATGACTTCCCGGTTATCTTCTGCCTAAATGACCGCTTTGGAGTTACCTGGAAATTGAATTTTACTTCAATAACCTCCTATTCCTCATAGGATTCCAAAAACAGATTTATAAAATTGTTATTTGCCCCGGTCAGGGGGTACTGCATGCCTCCTAAGATGTAATTCTATGTTTATTGTAGCATATAAAAGAACTAAAAATTTGGGTTATACACCCATTGCAACAGAGCTTGGTGTTGACGCGGACGATATTCGCTGTGTCCTGGCGTGCAATTTCTTAGAATTTGCGCCGCAGGCGTATTTTTTTATTATAATAAGGGTAGTATTTTACATCAGGAGGATTTTGTATGTGGTATGGAATTGCTTCCCTGCGGCCGTTTGAACAATACGCACTTTTTGGCGTACTGGCAATTGCGGTAGCAGGGCTTTTGTATGCGTTATTTTTACGCCGGCAAGTGATGAACGAAGATGCCGGTACAGCTAAAATGCAAGAAGTATGGGGGGCTATCCGCGAAGGGGCCAATGCCTACCTCAAACGGCAGCTCAAGACGATTTTGCCGCTTATTGGGCTCTTAACAGTTTGTTTGTTTTTATCCGTTTACATTGTGCCTGTTTCGCAAGATTCTATGGAACGCTTTGCGGGATTAGATGCCAGCACGGTAAAACTCATTGCCGCATTCGGGCGTGCAGGGGCGTTTATTTTGGGGGCGGTATTTTCGCTGTTAGTTGGCCAATTGGGTATGCGTATTGCTGTGGATGCCAACGTACGCGTGGCGGCGGCTTCTAAACGCAGCTTTGGCGACGCCTTGCGGATTGCCTACCGCGCCGGAACCGTTACCGGGATGCTTACCGACGGGCTTGGCCTCTTTGGCGGCACAATTATTTTTATTATTTTTGGGATCGCTGCACCGGATGCGTTGTTAGGATTTGGTTTTGGCGGCACGTTACTAGCCCTCTTTATGCGGGTAGGCGGGGGTATTTATACCAAAGCCGCTGATGTAGGGGCAGACCTGGTGGGAAAGGTGGAAGCCGGAATCCCGGAAGATGACCCGCGTAACCCCGCTGTCGTGGCCGACTTAGTGGGCGACAACGTGGGCGACTGCGCCGGTATGGCGGCCGATATTTTTGAATCGTACGAAGTAACGATTGTATCGGGCTTAATTTTAGGGATTGGCTTGTGGCGTTTGACGGGGCACCACGAATGGATTGTCTATCCGCTTCTCGTGCGCGGGATTGGGGTGCTCTGCTCCATTATCGGTACGTATGCGGTAAAAGATTCCAAACGCTCGGCCGGAAACGCGATGAAAGCCATTTTTAAGGGCTACTCCATATCGGCGGCTATTTCTGTGGCTATTTTTGGCGTATTGGCCTATTATTATATGGACGGCGTACCGGGCGGTTGGTGGCGTCCTTTTGCAGCCACAACGATTGGTATTATTTTGGCCATTTCCATTGACCGTTTGACCGAATACTTTACGGGCACCGAAAATAAACCCGTGCAAGAAGTCAAAAAATCTACCGCTACGGGTTCGGCTACGACCATTCTGTCTGGGATTGCCGTCGGTTTTGAATCGGCCGTCTGGACCACTTTAGTGATTGCGGCATCTATTTTTTGTTCCGTCGTCATTTTCGGTACAATTGACGGTTTAAGCCCGGTAGAAAAGTTCAATTTTATTCTTTACGGTGTAGCCATGACGGGTATCGGCATGCTTACCTTAACGGGTAATAACGTAGCCATGGACTCGTTCGGTCCCATTGCCGATAACGCCAACGGTATTGGCGAAATGGCCTGGCACGGACAAGACGACAAAGAAACCAAAAAAGCCCGCCAAATCATGGCCGATTTGGACGGCGTGGGCAACACTACCAAAGCCATTACCAAAGGGGTTGCGATTGGTTCTGCCGTGATTGCGGCAGTATCTTTGTTTGCTTCATACATGGTGGACGTCAGCAACGTGCAACGTTTGTTAAATGAGGCGTGGGCCGCCGCAGGGAAAGAACAAGCCCTTACGTTACTTTCTGAAGTAGGCATTGTAGTTTCCAACCCGGTTGTATTTGTAGGGATGTTAATCGGGGGGGCACTACCTTGGTTGTTCTCGTCCTTTGCCATTAACGCGGTAAGCCGCGCGGCTGCCTTAATTGTGCAGGAAGTGCGCCGCCAGTTTAAAGGGGGCGTGTTAGAAGGCAAGAGCAAGCCGGATTATACGCGTGCAGTAGGCATTTCCACCGTCGCCGCGCAAAAAGAACTCGTCATTTTGGCCCTGTTAGGGATTATTTCCCCGGTGGTAGTTGGTTTGACGTTTGGTGTGGAAGCGTTAGGCGGCTTTTTAGCCGGGATTATCGTTTCCGGGCAGTTACTCGCGGTATTTATGTCCAACGCCGGGGGTGCGTGGGATAACGCCAAAAAAGTGGTAGAAGATGAACCCAGCAACATTGCTGCCAACACGGGTAAAGGGTCCGAACGCCACAAAGCCAGCGTCGTGGGCGACACCGTGGGCGACCCCTTGAAAGACACGGCAGGCCCGGCGGTCAATCCGCTGATTAAAGTAGTCAATATGGTAGCGGTCATTGTGGCGCCGATTATTGTCAACTATCACAATGATTTTACGCCTTTGGGCAAAATCGGTTGGGTGGTCGTAATTGCGCTCTTGGCCGTACTCTCGTGGGCAATTTTGACGAGCAAAAAACCCGCGCAAGACGTAACGAAATAAGTATTTCACGATACCGATGCCCCGGTGTAAACCGGGGCCATTTTTTATATCTATGATGAATTGTTCGAATTTATTTTAAGGGGAAATAAGCGTAACTGCCCTTTGAACCTGTGGGGGTAAATAATGCCCATTTAGGGGCACCGGATAATTTTTTTGTAGAGAGGGATTGACAGAATTGAACGGTGGATGAGTCATTCGGATTTGCTACGCAGTAATCCCCCTGCGAATTTCCTGATAAATTACGTGTAAAAGCAAAAGTATAGGCATTGTCGCCGCAACCCACCATACCTCCTCCTTCGGCACGTATACAACAATACATTTCACTTGTATAACCGCAAGTCCAGGCAAATGAACTAGGCGTCAGGGTCCATTCACCCGGGATGTCTACATCTAACACGTCAAAAGAATTTGGCCATTTACTTGTATTTAAGTGATATACATGGGCTGCCCGGGCAAATGTCGTTGCCCTATTTTGAAATTGACTAAATTTAGATTTCATAACTGCCTTTTGATACTGCGGCAACGCCACCGCGGCCAAAATACCAATGATGAGGACGACGACGAGCAACTCAATTAGTGTAAACCCACAGGCCGTCATCTCTCTCCCTTGTGGTAATGAAGTCCTAGCCACATTATCTTCCCCCCTGTGTGGGGGAAGTGGTACGTAGTGCCAAAGGAGGGTTATAAAATTAGTTTTTCCGCTTTGAGGGAGCACCGCCGTAAGGCGGGGTAGGAGGGAACATAAGGACTTTTTCCAATTTTTCCCCTCTTTGGTCGCTTGCGCGACACTTTCCCCACAAGGGGGACAGATAACGACAGGTTTCGTTTTTTGCGTAAACCCGTCGTTAAATAAAGACGTCATTTCTGAGTTGGCGGCCTCCCCGGTTCGGGAATCTGTCGTTTCCCTCGCCCCTTGAGGGAGAGGGTACCCCGCAGGGGCGGGTGAGGGGGTGTTACATAAAGGGGTCATCCCTGGTATAAAAATCAGGTCATCCTGAACTTGATTCAGGATCTCATCCGCTTTGAACGGCGCAAGAGGAGTAGATGCTGAAACGAGTCCAGCATGACAATTCTTTTTATAACGACACCCATTGAAGATTCTCGAATCCTGTGGGTTGCCCTCTCGGGAATGACTCTTATTTTGATTTATTGCTTGCGTAAAACCTCGCCAGGTATTTTGGTTTTCCATGCTTGGTTCTCCTAGTTTGAATGTGTACAATTTACCTGCCCCTGGAGAACGCAATAAAACGGCTATTATACCGAGCCAAGAGTAGTAACCCAGCCATAACAACCGTAATTCCTTGCACAAAACAAGAAACATTCGGTACAACACAATGGGTTTGCAATTCCCGTCACGTTGTACCTTGATTGGCTAGTTTTGGACTACTCTTGTGCTCTTTTGAGCGCACCGTTTCTTAAACGGTTCCAAAAACAGAATGAAATTGTATTTTACGTCCTTGCTATTATAACATAATTTTTGGGTCCGCGCGGAAACGGGGCGTACAGGTTCCTTGTATTTTTGCTTAAAAAAAAGGTATCCTTTTTATATATATTCTCTAGTGGAGGGCTTATGCCGGAAACACCCGTTTTGGAACGTATTTTATTTTCGCAGGAACAACTGGCGGACCGTGTAGCCGAACTGGGCCGTCAAATCTCGGCCGATTACCGTGGTAAAACACCGCTGTTTGTAGGTATTTTGCGCGGTTGTATTTTGTTTTATTCCGATTTAATGAAAAACATCAGTATTGATTGCAATATGGATTTTATGTGTCTGTCCTCGTACGCGGGTACGTCCAGTACCGGGCAAGTACGCACCATGTTGGATTTGCGCGAAAGCATCAAAGGCCGTCATGTTGTTATTGTAGAAGACATTGTAGATACAGGGCTGACGCTGGATTATTTAATGGCCAATTTACGCTCCCGCGGGGCTGCCAGTTTGGAAATTTGCTGCCTTTTGGATAAACCGTGTAACCGCAAGGCGGATATTCATCCCAAATATGTAGGGTTTAGTGTAGAAAATGAATTTGTGATCGGGTACGGGCTGGATTATAACGAACTGTACCGCAATTTACCATATATAGGGGTTTTTAAGAAATAATGAAGAATACCAAGCGTCCTAATCACCGCAAAATTGTTTCGGTGAGTCAAATTATCGGCTGGATAGCCGTTTTTGCCATTGCCATTTTACTATTTAACCGTCCGGGTACCCAGCAAAGTATGTTGGATTATTCCGATTTCAGACAAAAAGTGTCCACAGGGGAAGTGTCGGATTTAACGGTCGCTCCGGAAATGATTTCCGGCTTATATAAAAATGACAAAGGGGAATTTATCCCATTTAAAACGGTCCGTATGTCGGACCCGGATTTAGTCAAAGAATTGTCAGCCGCCAACATTAAATACAAAGCCGAA
The DNA here is from genome assembly GCA_937891135.1 of uncultured Elusimicrobium sp. GTDB lineage: Bacteria > Elusimicrobiota > Elusimicrobia > Elusimicrobiales > Elusimicrobiaceae > Avelusimicrobium. The sequence goes on along the minus strand of CALAFB010000004.1, from coordinate 26,103 downwards.
AAAGACAATAGCTGGATTGGCAGTATTTTAGCCAATGTGCTATGGATTGTACTTCTCATAGGATTATGGTGGTTCGTTTTTTTACGTCCCCAGCGCAGCGACGGAAAAAGTGCCCTCAACTTTGCGCGCAGCAAAGCCAAAATGCAGGATCCGTCCCAACAAACGGTTACGTTTAAAGACGTGGCCGGCTGTGATGAAGCCAAAGAGGAATTGCAAGACGTCATTAAATTTTTAAAAAATCCAAAAAAATTCCAAAAGTTAGGCGGTAAACTCCCCAAAGGGGTCTTATTATACGGGGCCCCCGGTACTGGGAAAACCTTGCTTGCAAAGGCCGTTGCTGGGGAAGCCGGCGTGGCATTTTTTTCAGCTTCTGCTTCGGAATTTGTGGAAATGTTTGTAGGCGTAGGGGCCGCGCGTGTGCGGGATTTGTTTGACCAAGCCAAGAAAAATTCCCCTGCCATTATTTTTATTGATGAGTTAGATGCCGTCGGCCGCCGCCGCTTTGCCGGGATTGGAGGCGGACACGACGAACGTGAACAGACGTTAAACCAACTCTTAATTGAATTAGACGGGTTTGAAAGCAAACAAGGTATTATCCTAATGGCCTCTACCAACCGTCCGGACGTGCTAGACCCGGCCCTTATTCGCCCCGGTCGTTTTGACCGTCATATTTCCGTGCCCGCGCCGGATTTAAAAGGCCGTGAAGAAATTTTAAAAGTACATGCCAAAAAAGTAAAACTGGATGAGAAGGTAGACTTAAAAACCGTAGCCAAAGGAACTCCCGGTTTTGTAGGGGCAGACTTGGCAAATGTCGTTAACGAAGCCGCTATTTTAGCCGCGCGTGCCGATAAAGAATCTGTGGAACCTGCCGATATGGATGAAGCCATTGAACGTGTAATTGCCGGGCCGCAGAAAAAAAGCCGTATCATTTCTAAGCACGAATTACAGGTAATTGCCGCGCACGAAGTGGGCCACACGATTGTAGCCCGCCTTACCGACCATTCGGACCCGGTTCATAAAGTGTCCATTATCCCGCGGGGGCAGGCACTTGGGTATACGTTGCAGCTGCCGACGGAAGATAAATTCTTGGTCAGTAAATCGGAATTTAAAGACCGTTTGTGTATTTTACTGGCGGGCCGCGGGGCAGAAGAAATTGTGTTTGGGGAAATTACTTCCGGTGCGAGTGATGACCTAAACAAGGCCATGGCCTATGCCCGCAAAATGGTAATGGAACTGGGAATGAGTGAAAAACTAGGCCCGATTGCTTTACCCAGCGGCGAAGAAAGCGAAGTATTTTTAGGGCGTGATATTTCCCGTCATACTACCTATTCGCCGGAACTGGCCAAAGTAATTGACGAAGAAATTATGAGTTTGATTAAAACATCTTATGCGCGCGCGAAAGAAATTATTTCTTCCCACCGTGTTGCATTTGATAAATTAGTAACTGTGCTTTTAGAAAAAGAAGTGGTAGAAGCTCGTGAAATTGATGAAATTTTAGGGCTACAACCGGTGGCTGCCGTGGCGGAAGAAACTGCCCAAGAGGCTGCAGACGAACTGGCTCGTCAAGTAGCCCCGGCTACTACTAAAACAGCACCCCAAAATGCATCCGTGCAACAAGAGGACTTGTTTAATATAGAAACGACGGAGCAAAAATAGCGAGGAATAAACTATGGGAAAATATTTTGGAACAGATGGTATTCGGGCCGTGGCGGGTGAATTTCCGCTGGTAGATGATTTTATTACTAAATTGGGGTACGTGGCCCTAGATGAATTGAAAAAAGCAACGGCTTGCCGATACTTAAAGCCGCAAGTTATTATTGCGCAGGATTCCCGCGCTTCCGGCCCGCAAATTTTGTCCGCTCTGGAAAAAGGCATCCGCGCTAGTGGTGTGAATGTCATTAGTATCGGTATTTCTACTACTCCGTCTGTCGCTTATTTAGTAAAACAAACGGGCAGTTTGGGCGGGGTAGTGATTTCGGCCAGCCATAATCCTTCCTATTTTAACGGTATTAAATTTTTTACCAATGGCGGTACCAAGTTGCCGGAATCATTAGAGAATGCTATTGAAGCCCGCTTAGACAATTTATCTTCTGTACCGGCTCCCACCGGTACATATACCGAAAATGTTTCTTTGGTCAAACAATACGAACAATTTTTAATGGCTACTGTAGACAGCGATTTGCTAAAAGGGACCAAGATTGTACTGGATTGTGCAAACGGAGCCAGTTCTACGATTGCACCCAATGTATTTGCCGGGCTCGGCATGCATGTAGTTGCTATTGGGAATGAGCCGGACGGAACCAACATCAATAAAAATGCAGGGGCCTTGCATCCTAGTTTTATGCAGCGGCTTACCATGCGTGAACGCGCTTTTATGGGGTTTAGCTTTGACGGAGATGCGGACCGGGTTATCGCCTCGGATGAAAAAGGCCGCCAGCTGGATGGGGATCATATTATTGCTGCTTCGGCATTATGTATGAAAAAAGCAGGTATTTTAAATCATAACAAAGCAGTACTTACCATCATGGCCAATTTGGGTTGTATTAACTATTTAAAAGAAAAAGAAATTGAGGTAGAACTTACTTCCGTAGGCGATAAATACGTTTCCGAAGCGTTAGAAAAAGGGAATTTATCAATCGGAGGGGAAACGTCCGGGCATATTATTTTCAGCCAATTTACCAGTACCGGGGACGGTATTTTATCGGCCTTGCAATTTTTGCAGTTTGTTAAAAAATCCGGCAGAGCGGCCAGTTGGTTTTTCAATCAATGGCAAAAATATCCCAGCCGGTTAAAAGCCGTACCTGTAACTGCCAAACCGCCATTAGAAACATTGGAAGGCTTTTTACCCGGGGTAACCCAAATTGAACAAACGATGAATGGAAAGGGGCGTATTGTGGTACGTTATAGTGGTACGGAACCTAAATTACGTATTTTAGTAGAAGGCCAAGAAGAACAAATGGTCAGCCGTGTACTTAGCGAAGTAGAAAGATTGTACCAACAAAAAACGGAGGTGCATTAAGTGAAAACCAAATTAGGCGTCAATATTGACCATGTAGCCACGTTGCGTCAAGCACGCCGGGCATCTTTTCCGGATCCGTTAGACGCGGCGGCCGTAGCGTTATCTTCCGGAGCAGATTTTATCGTAGTACATTTACGGAAGGACCAACGCCATATCCGCTTGCAGGATATTGCCAATTTATGCAAATTATTTCCTAACAAAATGCATATTGAATGTTCCATGGGGGAGTTTGCTGAAAAAGCAATGCTGAAATATAAACCACATTCAGTCTGTATCGTGCCGGAATTGCCCGGTGAGGTTACAACGACAGGCGGCCTTCAGTTTACCCCGGCGGTGCAAAAACGCGTGCAGGAACTTATTAAAAAATTTCATAAAAAACATATTTTAGTCAGTTTATTTGTAAACCCGGATGCAGCGGATTTGCGTGTTGCGGCCCGGTTGGGGGCGGACATTGTGGAACTTTGTACACGGGCATATAGTGAAGCAAAAACGCATCCAGCGGCCCAAAAACGGCTGCAAGAGCTGGCATTAGCGGCATTACTTGCGCAAGAATTGGGTTTAGAAGTACATGCCGGGCACGGGCTAAATTATCATAATGTACTGGCGGTGGCCGATATCGGTGGGATACGTTGTATGAATATCGGGTTTGCCATTATGGCCCGGTCGTTATTTACGGGGCTTCCGTCTGCTGTGGAAGAAATGAAAAATTTATTATAGGAGCAACTTATGTGTGGCATCATCGGATATGTAGGTAAAAATAATAGTGCCCCGTATATTATAGATGGTCTTAAAAAATTAGAGTATCGCGGGTATGACTCCGCCGGGATTTCTATCTTGCAGGATGAAAAAATTGTTACTGTACGTGCCGTTGGCAAAGTGGCCGAGTTAGAAAAAGCGACCCTAATAGTCAACCCGCAAGGAAATACAGGAATCGGTCATACGCGGTGGGCCACCCATGGCAAGCCTAGTGAAGAAAATTCCCACCCGCACTGGGATTGTACCGGTGAACTGGTGGTAGTACATAACGGGATTATTGAAAACTATTTAACCTTGCGTGAAAAATTACAAAAGTTGGGCCACACGTTTCAAAGTGAAACCGATACCGAAGTAATTGCCCACCTTATTGAAGAAAATTTAATTCATACCCGTGCCGTTTCTAATGAAGAACAACTTATTAAAGCCGTACAAAAAACAAATACCCAAATTGCCGGTGCCTTTGCCATAGGGGTAATGTGGGCGCATACCCCGGGGATGTTAGTAGGGGTCAAGAACCAAAGCCCGCTCGTAGTAGGGTTAGGCAAAGAGGAAAACTTTTTGGCTTCAGATGTTCCTGCTTTCTTACGGCATACGAACCGGGCCTTATTCTTGGAAGATGGAGAAATGGTTATTTTGCATGCCGGGAATGTAACTGTACTGGATGTAAAAGGCCAGGAAAAGAAAGTAAAACCCACTAAAATTTCATGGGACCAAAAAACCGCTGAAAAAGGCGGTTATGCCCATTTTATGATTAAGGAAATTTATGACCAGCCCCAAGCCTTAGAAGATACGTTGCGTACCGCACAAACAGATTTTGCAAAACTTCTGGGCGTAGATGACGCGGCCTTGCGGCAACTACGTAATATTCATATTATTGCGTGCGGAACTGCCTACCATGCGGGGCTTGTCGGTAAATATTATTTAGAGCAGTTAGCCGGTATTCCTACTAGTGTGGACCTGGCTAGCGAATATAAGTACCGTACGGTTCCTTCGTTTGAACATACATTAGCCATTGCCATTAGCCAATCCGGTGAAACGGCTGATACAATCGGTGCTATTAAAAAGGCTAAAAAGTTGGGGTTTCAGACGTTAGCCATTTGTAATGTATTAGGTTCTACATTAACACGTATTTGCGACGGTACCTTCTTTACGCATTGTGGGCCGGAAATTAGTGTCGCTTCCACCAAAGCATTTACCAGCCAAATTACAGCCATGTTTGCGCTTGCTTTGTGCTTAGGTAAAGCCAATGGAAATACAAGTGAAACAGATTTTAATAAATATGCTAAACTTTTGACCGGTTTGCCTAAAGATATGGCACAAACGGTCAAAATGGAATATGATGTGCGCCATTTAACGCGTAAAATTTATAAAGCAGATCGTTTTATTTTTCTAGGCCGCCATGTCAATTTTCCGATTGCATTGGAAGGGGCTCTTAAATTAAAAGAAGTTTCTTACCGCAGCGCAGAAGGTTTTGCGGCGGGGGAAATTAAACACGGCCCTATTTCCATTATTGATAAAGGGACGCCGGTTTTTATCCTAATGCCGCATGATGACTTGTTTGAAAAAATGTTGTCAGCCTGCCAGGAATGTCGGGCACGCGGGGCACAGGTAGTATCCATTACCACGCAGGACGGCGTTAAACAAGCGCAAGACGTGGCCGACCAAGTCTTTACGGTTCCCGCTACGGGGGAATTATTACAGCCCATTTTAAATGTGGTACCGCTTCAATTTTTGGCGTATTGGATTGCCAAACGTTTGGATTGTGATATTGATCAACCGCGCAATTTAGCAAAAAGTGTTACGGTAGAATAAACGAAGGGGGATGTATGTCTTCACCAATTGGAAACATCCGTCTTTCAGCCCATTTACCCAAACGCCCGCAAAATGCCCACAAAGGGTTATTTGGGCGGGTGTTAGTAGTGGCCGGTTCACGTACAATGTGCGGGGCCGGATTTTTATGTGCCAAAAGTGCACTTATGGCCGGGGCCGGGCTTGTATATTGGGCATTGCCGCAACGTATGCAACCTAGCTTTGCGGCTGCTTTGCCTGAAGTAATTACCCTTCCGCTTCCTGAAAATGAATTGGGCGAAATAGCGGCTTCGGCCTGGGAACTCCTTCCGGAAATTTGTGAAAAATACAAACCTTCTTTAGTAGTAGCGGGGCCCGGTATGGGAAAAAGCCCATTACTACCCCATCTTCTTTCCGATATTGCGTTACCGTTACTCGTAGATGCCGACGGTTTAAATGCCTTGGCACGGGAACCGGGGTGGCAATATCATTGGCCGAAAGAACGGCCTGCCATTTTTACGCCGCACGCGGCCGAAATGGCGCGCTTATTACATACATCTGTTGCAACGGAAACTGTTGTACGCCAAGCCCAGGTCCAAGAATTAGCCCGGTTTACGGGGGGCGTGGCTGTTTTAAAAGGAGCTCCCACGCTGGTTGCTGCCAATATGGGGGGGGAGTTACATACCTATCAAAATACAACCGGCGGGCCTGCTTTAGCGAAAGCGGGGTCTGGGGATGTTTTATCCGGTGTGATAGCGGGGTTATGGGCTCAACTGGGAACGGCCGAAGGATTTTCGGTGCATACGGCTTTTGAGGCGGCGGTTTGCGGTGTATTTTTGCACGGGCGGGCCGGGGATTTAGCGGGCCGGGATAAAGGCGAATACAGCGTGTTAGCCACGGATACGTTAGCCTATTTACCGCAGGCATTTTTGTCGGAGCGGGAGGACGCATGAACGCGTTTATTTACATTATACTCGGTATTTTTTTAGGTATTTTGTTAGTAACGGTTGGCATTATTTTTCTTTGTAAGCGTATTGCCAAAGGGATATTACACCCCCGCAAAAAACGCAAAGTATTGTACACGTGGCCGCATGATTACAAACTGCCGTATACCAATGTAATTTTTAAGGCGGCGGACGGCATCCGCTTAAAAGGTTGGTGGGTTCCGGCTGAAACAAACAGTTCAAAAACAATTCTTCTTATGCACGGCTGGGGCATGAACCGTTCTGATATTTTATACCATACGCATTTTCTGCGGGATATAGGTTATAATTTATTTTATTTTGATTTTCGGGCCATGGGGGAAAGCGGTGGCATTATGAACTCCATTGGTTATTTGGAACTGCGGGACGTGCGGGCCGCCATTGAATTTTTAAAGAAAACATACCCGGCCCAATGTCAAAAAATCGGTTTGTATGGGTTATCACTAGGGGGCATGGTGGCACTCACAGAAACGGCCCGCAATCCGGAAATTGCGTGCGTAGTGGCGGAAGCCGCTTATTATTCATACCGCCGTGTAGTAAGCCGCTGGGCATGGGTACATTACCGGATTCCGTATTTCCCGCTGATTCCGGTTATGCTTCACTATGTGCGCCGTAATTTGGGGGCCAACCCGGAACGCTACAGCCCTAAATATACCATTTCTAAAATTGCACCGCGCCCGGTGTTTTTAATCCACGGGCGGCAGGATAATTTAGTCCCGGCGGCCCACGCGCGCCGGTTGTACCGTCAAGCCGGGGAACCCAAAGAATTGTGGCTGGTGCCCGGTGCTAAACATAATAAATGCGGGGAAATGGGCGGGTTTGAATATAAACAACGCCTGGCGGATTTCTTCCGCAAACATTTATAATATGTTACTTATTTTTGATTTAGACGGCACGTTATTAAACACCCTGGACGATTTAGCAGCGGCGGCTAATTACGCATTAAGCGCAGCCGGGTTTGCTCCGCGGACGACGGCAGAATGTTGCCAATTTGTGGGCAGCGGCGTAACGAAACTTTTAGAGCGTGCACTACCGGACGGACATAAAACGCCCGAAAATATAGCGCGGCTGAAAACGTCTTTTTTGGCGTATTATGATGCCCATTTGACGGATTTTACCCATCCGTATACAGGCATTAAGGACGTGCTGGCAGCGTTACAAGCGCGCGGGATTCAATTAGCGGTAGCGTCTAATAAATACCAACGGGCTACTTCTTATTTAATAACGCATTTTTTTCCGCAGATTTCATTTGTGTCCGTTTTGGGACAGCGTGAAGGTGTACCTGTTAAACCGCATCCGCACATGGTACACGCTATTTTAGCGGCGGCAAACGAAACGCCCGCTCATACCCTATATGTGGGGGATAGTGATGTAGATATGCAAACGGCGCAAAATGCCGGTATAAAAGCGTGCGGGGTCACGTGGGGGTTCCGCTCGCGCGGGGTATTGGCAGCTTATCAACCGGCGTATTTAATAGATGATCCCCGCGATATGCTACACCTTGTAGTAAAACCGCATTTGTAACGAATTGCTTTTCCCGATTATTTTCTTTTTTTCGTCTACAAAATTTAACTATTTTACCTTGTTAATCAAACTGTTTTTTATTATACTATAAGTACAATTTTATACTGTTTGTGAATGTTGCTAAATAATAAGGGCCTTGCTTAAGCAAGGCCTTCGTATGTTCTATTTTTATCTTCCAAACAATTTACCAATTTGCTCTATGGAAAGTTGGGCTAGCACGGGGCGCCCGTGCGGGCAATGCATACCGTCCTTGCATTTTTTCATATTTTCCAGGAGAGCCTCAGCCTCCTGCGCGGTAAGGGAGTCGTGTGCTTTAATGGCCCGTTTACAGGCCAGCATGGCCACCATGTTACGTTTTAGCGTATCGGTAGATTTCGCCGCATCTCCGACGACGTCTGCCAACGAAATAATAAACGCCTTCATATCATCTTCTTTAAAGCGCATCACATGCGGCATGGTTTTCACAAGCACCGTCCGGCCGGAAAAAAGTTCCAATTCAAACCCGGCCCGCCCCAAAAAGTCTTTCCAAGAAAGCAAACTTTCTACGTTAGAAGGCGGTAAATCCACATGCACCGGGAATAACAATTTTTGTACCGGCATTTGTTGTTGTTCAAACGCCTCTAAATAATGTTCAAACAACACCCGTTCCTGCGCGGCATGTTGGTCAATAAGCACAAGCCCTTGCGGGTTTTCAAAGAGTAAATAACTGCGCTGTAACTGCCCGATATAATGATACGGCCCTTGATACCACGGCGGGCAAGTTGTTTCCTGTGCTAGTGAAACGCCGGACGCTGCCGTGTGTTCCGTTGAATTATTTACCGGCGGTTCCGGTTGGACGATATATTCTACTGGGTCCTCCGTATCGCGTAATTCTTGTACAGGTTTAGGAAAATCGGTTTTTGTGGGGGTCTTTAATGAAAATGTTGTGCTAGAAACCGCCGGTTGCTGTTTGGCCGCAAACGTCGCCGAAAAAGACGGCGCGGGTTTTGTAAATAATTGCGCGGCGGCAGGCTGCACATGCGGGGGTAGTGTAACTTCCGGCTGCGGCGGTAAGGTTACTTCTACCGGGCGCCCGTTGGAAAAAATAACTTCCCCGGCATGTTTGAGTACCACACAAAAAACCGCGTGTTCATCTTCAAAGCGTACGTCGCGTTTTTGCGGGTGGATATTTACATCAAACGCGGCAGGCGGCAACGTCATATACACTAAAAAGGCCGGGTGAGAGTTGGTCCCCCGCGCATTTTGGTAGGCCTTGTAAATGGCTTGCTGAATGGTTTTAGAATCAATCGGCCGGCGGTTTACAAAAATATATTGCAGATCCCGCACGCGCACTAATTGATCCGCAGGCGTAATAAACAACGCTAGCCCCAAATCCGCAAAGGATTGATAGACTAAATGCTCTGTCACTTCTTCCCCGATAATTTGCTTGGCCCGTGCGCGCACGGCCTCTTTAAAATCCCCGGTTTGGGCGGGCAAGTGATACACTTCCCGTCCATTAACGGTTACGTGATACCCCACCTTTAAATTAGCCAGCGCACTTTCTTCTACCACTTTTAGTAAGCACGCGCGTTCATAGGAATCACTTTTTAAAAACTTAAGACGGGCGGGCACATTGTAAAACAAATCTCGTATTTCCACCGTTGTACCCGTAATAGCCGGGGCCGGGCTTTGTGCCACGATTTTCCCGCCGTGGATTTCCAACCGATGCCCTGTACCGCCTTCTACGCAACTGGTAATAGAAACTTTAGAAACCGCGGCTACGGAATATAAGGCTTCGCCACGGAAACCAAAGGTATGTAACGAAGCCAAATCCTCAAATTGTTTAATTTTACTGGTAGCGTGGCGCAACACACTTGTTTGCAAATCGGTTTCATCCATGCCGCAGCCGTTATCATTCACGCGGATTAAATTGCGTCCCGCGCCTTCTATATCAATATGCACCGCTGTGGCCCCGGCATCGATGGCGTTTTCCAACAGTTCTTTTAATACACCGGCCGGGCGTTCTATGACTTCGCCCGCGGCAATTTGTCCGGCTGTTTTTTCATCTAATACGGTAATGTTACTCATGGATACGTTTCTTCCATTCACAAATTAGTTGCAAAGCCGCCATCGGGGTTAGTTTGTCGGGGTCGGCCAGTTTAATTTCTTCCACAATCGGCGAAGAAAATAAATCTTTGACCATATCTTTTTCTTTAACGGAAATTTTAGTCCCCTTTTTGGCTTCTAAATCTTTTAATACTTTTCGCGCGCGTAAGGTGCACGCGGCCGGAAGTCCGGCCAGTTCTGCCACGTGAATCCCGTACGAACGGTCCGCCGCGCCGGGTTTAATTTGATACAAAAACGCTAGTTTGCTTTGCCCTTGGGCATCTTTGTATTCTTGCGCTTCTACGTGATAATTTTGCACACGGTCGTATTTGTTGGCTAAGTCGGTCAGTTCAAAGTAATGCGTGGCAAACAGCACTTTGGCCCCGCCTTTGGGTTTGTATAAGTATTCCACAATGGCCCACGCAATAGAAATTCCGTCAAACGTAGAAGTGCCGCGGCCTACTTCGTCCAACAAAATTAAACTGCGCGGCGTCATAGATGCTAAGATATGAGCCGTTTCGTTCATCTCTACCATAAACGTAGAGTTCCCGCGGCTTAACGCGTCGTGCGCGCCGATACGTGTCATCACACGGTCTACAAGACCGATGTGTGCATTTTGTGCAGGCACAAAACTGCCCATTTGCGCCAAAATGACAATAATGGCAGTCTGTTTTAAATAAACACTTTTACCGCCCATATTGGGCCCGGTAATGAGCATAATTTGGTGCTGCGGAGTGCCTAATTGGAGTCCGTTCGGCACAAAACTGCCGGACGGCAACGTACTTTCTACTAACGGATGACGGCCATTTTCATAATAAATTTCGTGCCCGTCATCTACTACGGGTTTGGTATATCCTTCTTTGAGGGCTACTAAGGCCAAGGATTCATAAACGTCTAATTCCGCCACCAACTGTGCAAATTGTTTGAATGCGGGTAAATGCTGCGCTAACGTCGTGCGAACGGCCGTAAATAAGTGCGACTCTAACCGTAAAATTTTCTGTTCGGCGTGTGTGATTTTATCTTCTAATTCTTTGAGTTCTTCAGTAATAAACCGCTCGGCATTGACGAGGGTTTGCTTGCGTACATAGCCGTAAGGCACTTTGGCTAAATGGGATTTGGTAACCTCAAAATAATAGCCATAGACGGAGTTAACACCTACTTTCAGGGTGGAAATCCCCGTTTTGGCCCGTTCGCGCGCACAGATTTCTTCCAAGGTTTGGTGGGAATTTTCTTTCAGCGAACGCAGTTCATCTAAATCCGCATTATAGCCCGCACGGATGACATTCCCGTCGGAAATATGCAAGGGTGGTGTTTCGTTAATGGCTTCATACAGTAAACGGGCCATTTCTTGCAGGATGGGGAATATCTCTTCAAATTGGGTAGTAAGGTGCGGGGCGAGGAGCGGATAATTTTTAAACCATTGGGCCAAAGCCGCTACATTAAGTAAAGAGCGGCGTAAGCCGGATAAATCCCGCGGAGAAGCCGTCCCGGCAGCCGTACGCGTCATAATGCGTTCTACGTCGGAAATATTTTCTAGTAGTGCACTTAAATCTGCGAGTGCGGATTGATTGTTAGTAAACGCTTCCACACAATTTTGACGTTGGGTAATTTCTCCCACGTCTAAAAGCGGGTGTAAAATCCATTCTTTAAGTTTGCGGCTGCCAATAGCGGTTTTGGCTTTATCCAGAAAGGTCCATAAACTACCTTTGCGTCCACCTTCCTGTCCTTGTACTAATTCTAAAGAAGATACTGCATTTTCGTCAATTTGTAAACATTCCTTCAGTTCCCGGTATGTTGGAATCAATGTCACCTGAACACTCGGGTCGGTGGCGGCTACATATTTCATAATTTGTAGGGCACAGGCCAGCGCATTTTTATGTGTATTCCACGCGCCCAACGCCGGCCACGTAGCCGGTAGCGTATAATCCCCGCTAAACGCAGCCACGGGGGTTAACGTAAGGGAAGCCGGAATGACTACTTTTTGCCGCAGCGTTTGCAAGGTTTCTTGGGTCCCGATAATTTCTGAAGGGTTAATAGCGGCTAAAGCAGCTGCCAGATTGGTAAGTGCCGGGTCTTTATCGTTTTGATTGACCCAAAATTCCCCGGTAGAAACTTCCACGCAGGCTAGTGCCCAACCGGAACGGGTAATATCCAATGCTAGTAAATAGTTGGCTTGGTTGGCATCCAGTAAACTGTCTTCGGATAGGGTGCCCGGCGTAATCACGCGGATGACTTTGCGTTCAAACAGTTTGGTTTCTTTGTCCATAACGGTGCTGGTTTGCTCGCAAATACCGATTTTTTTACCGGCAGCTAACAAGCGTGTAATATAGGTATTAGCGGCATGATACGGGATGCCGCACATCGGGGTTCCGTTACGGGCCGTTAAGGTAAGGCCCAAAAGCGCGCTTATTTCACGGGCTTGCTCATCAAACATTTCGTAAAAATCACCCAGGCGAAAAAATAGGATAATGTCAGGGTGTTGGTCCCGGATGGAATAATATTGTTTCATTAAAGGGGTTAAATTAGGCGTTGACATACTATTATTGTAACATTTTAGGCCGGCTTTGACGAAAAAATGACAGAGTCCCATTTTTTTGTTATAATATAAATACCTAGTTGTTTAAGTAATGTATCGGTAGGATGGCTGAGCGGTCAAAAGCAACGGTCTGTAAAACCGTCGGGCTACGCCCTACATAGGTTCGAATCCTATTCCTACCAAAAATTTAACCCCGCCTTGTGCGGGGTGAATTTTTGTAGGAAAGAAACGCAAACTGCTTTGCGTTTCGGTAGGATTCGAAAGGCGCAGCGATGTTTTTGTTTGAGCGTGCGCAAGCCGCGAAAGGCAAAAACCGCGAGCCCGGCCTGCAGGAAAATTCCGTCAGGAATTTTACCGGAAGGCGAATCAATGCCTGGTAGGAAAGAAACGCAAAGCAGTTTGCCCGCTTGGGCATAAAAATTTAACCCTGCCGCAAAGGCAGGGTAAATTTTTGCGCCCACCAAGCCAAGGATTCCTCGACGGTAGCGTGACCAGAATAGTGCCCTATTTCTTTATAGCTCTTTACCCATAACTTTGCGAAAAATGGCGCATATTTTCTACGACCGCCCGGGTTCAACTTTTGATAGTGAAGAAAGCGATTGAATCCCATAAACCAGGATATAGCCATAAAAATGATACAATAGGTACATAAAGACATATGCTGAAAAATAACACATTCCTTGTTTTAATTTCCAAAATAAAGATCTTATGGAATTGTTCCATAGGGATGTATGGTGGTTCGCGTCAGTATGATGTATTGATTGATAACAATTTATGTAGTATTTGAACGAGAGAGCACCTATTTGGGTGCTCTTTTTTGGAGAAAAAAATGAAAACATTAGTATTAACATTTAATTTGCTTGGCGGCCTGGGGGTCTTCCTACTCGGCATCAAGATGATGAGCGACGGGTTGCAGAAAGCCGCCGGAGACCGTTTGCGGCGGATTATTGCCCGTGCCACTACCAACCGTTTTACGGCAACGCTGTCCGGTATTTTAGCCACCTCAATTATTCAATCGTCTTCAGCCACCACCGTCATGGTGGTAGGGTTTGCCAGCGCGGGACTGCTTAGTTTATCCCAATCTTTAGGTGTTATCTTTGGGGCGAATATCGGCACTACCACTACGGCTTGGCTGATTAGTATCCTAGGGTTTAAGATAAACATTTCTGTATTTGCCATGCCCATGATTGGCATTGGGTTCTTTTCGCAATTTATTAAAAAATGGCCATTAGCACGCCGTATCGGTGAAGCCATGGTTGGGTTCGGGTTACTGTTTTTAGGGTTGTCGCTTATCCAAGGGGCGTTGCCCGATATGCAAAACTCATCCGCTGTGGTGGAGTGGATTGTTAAATTCCGCCCCGATACACTCCTTTCTTTGTTAGGTGTAATCGGCGTAGGAACCGTGCTTACAGTATTACTTCAATCTTCCAGTGCCGTGATGGCTGTTACGCTTACCTGTGCCGCAAAGGGACTCATTGACTATCCCACCGCTTGTGCCCTTGTATTAGGGGAAAACATCGGCACCACCATTACGGCCAATATTGCCGCTATCGGTGCTCCGCGGATTGCTAAACGTGCTGCGTTGGGGCACATGCTTTTTAACGTACTCGGGGTAGTGTGGGCGGTAGCATTTTTCCATCCTTTTTTGGGGTTGATTGATTGCTTTGTACCCGGAGCAACTACAGGAAATAGTCCCGAAGTTCTTTTGACTAGCATTCCTTATCACTTAGCCGCATTTCACACCACGTTTAACATTATAAATACAAGTATTATGCTTATGTTTATAAAACCGTTTGAAAAACTGATTTTATTTCTCTTGCCTGTCCAACGTAACGAACAAAACCAAACCGAACTACGCTACTTAAAAGTAGGGGTTACCACGACGCCGGAATTATTCATCGGTGCGGCTCGTAAGGAAATAGATATTATGGCCGGTATGGCCAGCTCTATTGCATCTAAGTTACTTCATGCGCTAAAAGCCGATTCCAATGCGCTGTTTGAACAAATTGTGCAAGACGTATACGCACAAGAAAAAGCCAGCGACACGTTGGAATATAAGATTACCGAGTTTTTAAAAAATTTAACCCATGAGCAACTTTCGCGTGATATGGTAAACGAAATCATGCGACTTTTGGATCAAACCACGTATTTGGAAAAAATAGCCGACCATGGGGAACGTATTGCCAAACTGCTAACCAAAGCCCATGACATCCAGGCATTTAATACGCAAGATTATGAGCGATTGGAAACCATCGGGCAACAGGTGCGTAAGATTATCAAACACATGCGTTCCACTATCTTGCCCGCCGCACAGTTGGATAAAGCAAGAGTTTTAGCATACGCCCGTGAGCAAGAAGACGTGCTAAATAATATGCGGCATGCTCTGCGCGAAGAGAAGACATCTAACGACTTTACAAAAAATCAAATATCCCCGGCAGGACTCACACTCTATGTGGATATCCTAACCAGTTTTGAGAAAATGGGCGATTATGCCTTAAACGTGGTAGAAGTGAATACGGACCAACCGAAACACTAAATTATAATATCCAAAAGTATGAAAAGCGGCACCCCTGTTTATAGAACTTAACATTACATCAGGGCGGTGGAATAGTGACCAAAAAGTGACCATCGTTTGCATAGTTCTCTATCTATAACTTTGCAAACTTTGCGAAAGTTCTCATCGGAAGTGCCAATTTAAATTTTTTAGAGCGGACTTGAACCAAATTTTGGCCCATTTTCGCACAAATTTTTAATTATTCTCCGACGGAGAAAAAATAAAGGGCCGCTTAAAAGCGACCCCTTAAATCTGCGCCCACCAGGCGTTGTACTACCGACGGAGCGTGTACGAATTTTCTGCCATACTTTTTCCAAATTAGCCAAAAATAAACTTTTTCTGCCATATACATAATATCGCTATCGTCGGTAGGTTCAAGTTTCTCCAGCGCAATGAATTAGATTAAAAAATGCTATAATACCGATTAGGAGAACTTATGAGAAAAATTTTTGCGCCATTAAACCGCTGGGGATTTATTTTCTATTCATTTTTATTTGGAATAGCTATTGTTTTGTTTACACATTTCATCATGTTTTTTGTCTTATCGGCAGACTCTATAATTTTGAATCTTATATATTTAGAATATGCGATTATCTGGTTTTTGATATTCAAAAGGAGCTTGGATATTTTCGATAAATGGTGGAAAGCTCTTATTTTTTCATCTATTTTCGGCGTATTGCTTGTCGTTACTTTTTACTTATCCATGCAAACAATAACCTTTGATTTAAGCACGGGTTTCTTCGTCACAACCAATCGGCCTATTTATTTGTTATATCCGGTTCTTTTCCTCCTGCTGTATTTATTCCTAGTTTTCAAAAAAGGAAAAACCACTCAAAGATTTTTTGAAAACTGGAAAGTGATATTAAAACGCACTGTATTGTTACTATGTATTTTTAGTGTTTACAAGTGTTTATGTGTTTCATTTGATACCCAACTGACAAACATCGACTATAGAATGTATCCAACTCTTGAATTGTGGGATCGTGTATTGGTAAGTAAATTGATAAAATGGCATTCCTTAAATAGGGGAGATATTGTGGCTGTCCCCACAAAGTATGGCGGAGGAGTACCGTTACGGATTGTAGGCTTGCCCAACGAAGAAGTTAAATTAGACGGCAACAAAATATATATTAACGGCGAATTATTTGTCGATGAATTTGCCTTTTACGGTGAATATTTAGAACCGATTCATTTTCAAGAAACAATCCATTTGGATGGGAACTCCTATTTTCTCATAGGAGACAACCGATATTATGACGTACGCGGCAAAATATTTTCTGCAAAACCTGGGGAACAACGCACATGGCATCCGATTAATAGTACGCAAGAACAGGTGTATGCGGTTGTAAAACGAGAAGATTTGTTTGGTAAAGTGATTGGTGTGCATTACGAAAATTTTA
Source organism: uncultured Elusimicrobium sp. (assembly GCA_937891135.1). Taxonomy (GTDB): domain Bacteria; phylum Elusimicrobiota; class Elusimicrobia; order Elusimicrobiales; family Elusimicrobiaceae; genus Avelusimicrobium. The sequence continues at coordinate 9,458 of CALAFB010000004.1, read as the reverse complement.
AAGAACAAAACAAACAATACCCCAATAAACAAATACAAAGGTCCGATCGTTCCTATGCGTTTGTCACTAAAAACCAAAAATTTGGCTTTAATCCGAGTTCAAAGCTCAAGGATATATTTGGAAAACCATAGTTCTTGTTTTATAGGACTTTTATATTTTGGCTATCTGTTAAAGACATCTCAAAGTTCACTGCGTTATTTGCGACATAAACTTTTTGGGGCCTAAAAACTTTTATAGAATACAGATTTTTCCCGCGGGATTTTTGGTATAGTTTTTTTGCCATTTTTCTGCCGAGTACTTTCCCGTTTTTGACATTTTTTGTTAGTAAAATTTTCAGTTTCTCGACGAGAAAGTATAAAAGAGAGTGGTTCAGTAAAAAAGGGCGGTTTTTAGGGCCTGAAATTGCGCGGGAAATTTGATTTTATCGACGAGAAAAATTTAGGCCCCGCGTATGCGGAGCCCAAATTTTACTGCGCCCACCAAGCAGTGAACCCTCGACGGAGAGGTGTCCAAAATAGTGCCCAAAATTTTCATACAAAAAGTACTGAAAATTTAAGCATTTTTTAACATCACTTTTAATTCATCGAGGTGCTTTCGAGGGTGGTTCAAGGCGCAGGTTGAGCAGTTATAAAACTACCTGTGACCAAAAGTGTGACAATTTTGCGATAAAAAACCCCGCATTTAGCGGGGCTTTCTAGTTATAAGTGAGATTTATTTGCCTTGGCCGTATCCTTCGTAATAGTAGGACTGGTCAATGCCTTTGAAGATTACTTCGCGGTCTTCGGTTTTATCGGTCAAATTTGGCTCTAAAAGGGCACGTAACTCCAAATCGTTAACCGGACTGCGCTCCATGGCCTGTAAGTAGAGGTCCTTGTCCACATTTTGCCAATTGACCACTTTGCCCAAGTTCTTTTTAAGGATGAGATCTAACCAAATGCGTGTTGAACGTCCATTTCCTTCCATAAACGGGTGGGCGATGTTCATTTCCACATACTTGGCGATAATCTGCTCAAAAGTGTTTTCCGGCATACCATCAATGGCTTTGAGGACGTCTTTTAGATAAAGGCTGTTAGCAAAACGGAACCCGCGTTTAGAGATGTTTTTTTCGCGGATTTGCCCTGCGTATGGGTAAAGCCCTTGGAACAAATACGCGTGGATTTGCTGTAGGCCTTTTGTTGTGCCTACTTTCACATTTTTAATATCGCCCGATTCATACAAACGGCGGGCATAGCCCCAACTGGTAGCATCTATCTTTGTTTGTTCCATAAATATCCTCTTTTCAGTGTACCATAAATAACCCACTATTTCCTCATTAAATCCCCAAAGTCTACACCTATTTGCTTACATGCTTTGTTCCCTTCACAGACCGCCTTTTCTTCCATGCCGACCAGTTGCATACCACGCTTGGGGAGGTTAAATACGGCCTTATGTAGGCTTGCGGGGGCTAGGTGGGCATAAATCTCGGTCATTTGGATGCTCCGGTGTCCAAGCAACTGGGAAACTGTATAGAGTTCTACCCCATTTTGCACGAGTTGGCTTGCGAATGTATGGCGTAATTTATGTAAGAAACTCGGTACTCCTGCTTCTTTGGCGATTTCTCTGTAACGAGACGACAAGGACTCCTTACTGCGAACACGCCCAAAGTTGACCACAAAATCGTTTTCTGCGCCGACTTTCGCACTTTGTAAGGCGTTTCTTAAGCTTTCCGTCATTGGGACATAGCGGTGATATTCGGTTTTATTGGGAGCTATATACAGTTGGTTATGTTCGAAATCTACGTCTTCCCAACGAAGGTTTATCATCTCGCCTCTGCGTAGTCCGGCATCGGCCCCAAGCAATACTACAAGCCGCCATGTATCGGACGGACAGGCATTTAAGAGTTGATCTATCTCTTCCGGTGTGTGAAATACTATCCTGCCTCTAGGTACCTTAAGTGCTTTTACGATAGTCCAATCTTGTTTGGGAATGTATTGCCATCTTTCGCCCATATGCATAACGAACTTAAAAGCCTGTAAAAGTCTATTGATGTTAGAGTGCCCGAATCCCCTCTGAAGAAGATGCCCTTTGAACTGTTGTAATAATGCCGGAGTGACATCCAGCAGAAAACGCGGTTTTTTCATCTCTTCAAAGTATCGGATGGCTAGCTTGGTGCGCAATACAGTATTATCAGCCTTTTCAACAGATATTGAGCTTATCAGTTTATCTTTAAATGTTTCCCAAGAGATATGGACGTGTATCTTCTCTTTGATGGCATCCCTGCGCCGGATGAGTTCTTCGTATTTTAGATTGGCTACCAGTTTATTTTCGGTTTGCAGAGAAATCCGCCGTCTCTTGCCCGTAACGTCACGATAATCTGCGTAATAGTTTGGTGCTTTTTTGAGTTTAATAACTCCCATAATGTTCTCCTGTAAGAAGTGTTTGTTACACACATTCACGCTTCTTATAGGCCTGGAAGTCAAGTTATATTTGAGGGAGTATAGCGACAACATGTCGTCGCCAAATAAAGTTATACTATGTACAGTAAAATTGTTAAAATATGAAGTATAAAGGTATTTATACAGGAAAGGTTTATTATGGCGAAGTGGAATGAATTAACTAGAGTTCAAATGCCCGCGTTAGTCCATCTAACTCGTATAGGGTATACATATTACGGGAAACTTACCGAAGAAGATGCCTTAAAGGGTGTTTATGATCCGGATACTAATATTTTAATCCAGGTTTTTAAGGAGCAGTTTGCCAAGCTTAATCCACAACGAAAAGGTGAAGCTGACCAAATGCTGCAAAATATTCGTCAAGAGTTAGATAACGATGATATTGGGGAAAGCTTCTATAATAGACTTAAAACTATCTCTCCTGTTAAACTAATTGATTTTGAAAACCCAGCCAATAATACCTACCATTGCACCGCCGAATTTACATGTAAAAGGGACGAAGATGAATTTAGGCCAGACATAACCTTGTTCATTAACGGTCTCCCATTAGTTTTTATTGAGGTTAAGAAGCCGAATAATGTTGGTGGCATGGTGGCAGAAGCTGACCGAATGAATAGGCAACGTTTTCCTAATAGAAAGTTCCGCCGATTTATTAATATTACCCAATTGATGATATTTTCCAACAACATGGAGTATGATAATCTTGGTGGCATAGTTCCGATACAGGGTGTTTTCTATTGCACAGGAGCTAAAAACACAACAAAGTTTAATTGTTTTAGAGAAGAAAACCCCTTAAACCAGGAAATTGCTCCATATATTCAAAATCATCATTACGATAATATTAATCCTGCAATCGAAAAGAAAATACTTTGCGACTTTAATAATCAAGTAATTCACAATAGCCCCGAATATAAGACAAATTTGGACATTAACACGCCTACCAATAGAATTATTACCTCAATGTGTAGTCCTGAACGTTTGCTATTCTTGTTAAAGTATGGCATCACGTATTACCACAAGACCAAAGAAAAAGAGGATGGTTCCATAGAGCAAATAGAGCAGAAACATATCATGCGTTATCAGCAGTTCTTTGCGGCTATGGAAATTCGGAATAAGATTTCTCAAGGTGTTACTTCCGGCATCATTTGGCATACTCAGGGATCCGGTAAGACTGCACTGGCCTACCATTTGTCTTATGTTTTGACAGATTATTTCTCAAGTGTCAACAAAGTCGCCAAATATTACTTCATTGTGGATAGATTGGATTTATTAAAACAAGCCAAGGAAGAATTCGAAGCTAGAGGGCTACGTGTTAGAACTGCTAACTCCCGATCCGAACTCATGGAGCAATTTAAGGTCAATCAAGCACAAGAAGGAATAACTGGAGAACCCGAGATTACTGTTGTTAACATTCAACGATTCGAAGAAAACCATGAAAAGATTGATATCCCCATGTATGCCACAAATTTACAGAGAATATTTATCATTGATGAAGCGCACAGAGGATATAAACCGGAAGGTTCGTTCTTGGCTAACTTATTTGATGCCGATCCCAAATCTATCAAGATCGCTTTGACGGGAACTCCTTTATTAAAAAGCGAAAGAGAATCGTGGCGTGTATTCGGTAATTATCTGCATACCTACTACTACGATAAGTCTGTGCAAGACGGATATACATTAAAAATCATTCGTGAAGATATTGAAACATCATACAGGGAAAAACTGGAAGAAATATACCGTTCTCTCGAGCATCTAGTTCGCCAAAAGGATGTACAAAAAGAAGATATTGTCGAGCACGAAAACTACATAAAAGAATTGCTACGATACATAATTTGTGACCTAAAAGAGTTCCGCTTAAGCCGTGGGGACGATACATTGGGGGGGATGGTTATTTGCGAAACCAGTGAGCAAGCTCGTCGATTATATGCCTACTTCGATGGGATTCAACGAGATTTAAACCAAAATGCTTCTACTCCTACACATTTTAAAGCTGGGCTTATTTTGTATGATAGCGATGACAAAGAAACGAGAGAGAAAATCATTACAGATTTCAAATATAACTTTAAGGTTGATATTCTAATCGTTTTTAACATGTTGCTTACAGGTTTTGATGCTCCGCGTTTAAAAAGATTGTATTTCGGACGCAAACTGAAGGACCATAACCTTTTACAGGCAATTACAAGGGTAAATAGACCCTACGGAGACCATAGATATGGTTATGTGATAGATTTTGCCGATATTAAAAAGAATTTTGATGAAACGAATGCGGCGTATCTTGCAGAATTAAGTCGTTTTAACGATCCGAACGAAGTGGGAAAGGGAAATACGGTTAATATCTTGACGCAAGTGATGGAAAGCAATGACGTCCTTGTAAAAAGAGTAAAAGAAGCACGTCAGGTTTTATTGAATTATTCGTTAGATAATCCGGAAGAATTTAGCAAAGAAATATCTCGTATTGAAGATAAGACAACCTTGCTCGATATAAAGAAAGCATTGGTGGAAGTTCGTGACTGCTGTAATATCGCCAAGACCTTTGGGGATGATGACCTCAAGGAATCTTTGTCTAAACTAGAAATTAGCAAACTAAAAGATCTACTTTCCGAAGTGCAAGGACATATCAATCTAGTAAATCAGCGTGAAGCTCTTACTACAGATGGCACCACTAAACTGATGATTAACGAGACGATGCAAAACATCACGTTTAATTTTCAAAAAATCGATGAAGAAGAGCTAAAAATCGCATCTGGCGATGTGGACCCAAATGTAAAACTACAAACGATGATCAATTTATTTGCCGATAATATCGATCAGGAAGACCCCGAATATATCACTTTGCGCGAGGCCTTCCAACACCGTTTCAAGGAACATGGCTTTTCTCCACAGAATATGGACGAATTTAACGATTATTCGAAAGCTATGGACGAGATCATCGACAAGTTGACAGAATTGCAGAAGAAAAATAACGCTCTTAGGAAGAAGTACAATGACGATGTTAAATTTGTACGAGTTCACAAACGCATTAGAGAAGAAAATGTACAAAGGGTAAATGTTAAAATCAAACCCATTTTCTCTACATACGACGAAGATATCATTGGTGCGCTTATGCGTATCAAAGAAAAGATTGATAACAAAGTATACGACAGAAACGATATTTTGAAGAAAGATGCATATTTTGAGCAAACGGTAATGACGGAAGTTTCTTCTGCTATGGACACGTTAAACATCGAAAACACTAGAGAAGACCGTGTGTTTATTCAAAACCGGATTACAAAACAATATCTCGGGCAGTATAACGATACATATCCCACATTTTAGGAGTACAGGATTATGGACTTAAAACAACAAACTTATGATTTGATTGACGATTTAAAAGCTGTTTGTCATGAATACGGGCTTGGGAACGACGGCAACGAATACAAAGTTATTACTCAAATGTTTCTCTACAAATTTCTAAACGATAAGTTCGGTTATGAAATAAAACGCAAAAACTCTAAAATTGCCAACGCGGAAAAATGGGAAACCGCCTATGCTGAACTTTCAGAGGCACAAAGAGCGGACTTATTAGATTCCCTGTCCCCTGATATTATGCGGCTTTATCCCGAGCACTTAATCTCTCATCTGTGGAACCAACAAGCAAAAGGTGAGTTTGACCTGATTTTTGATAGAACCATGGTAGGCATTGCTGACAAGAACATTGATATCTTCTCTACCCAAACTACCAAAAACACGAAAATCCCGATATTTGAGAAATTAACCAACTATGTGACGGATGATGCTCAAAAAGCCCCGTTTGCTAGAGCGTTAGTTGATAAGTTGGCCAAGTTTTCGTTTGAAGAAGCGTTTTCAGAAAGTTATGACTTCTTTTCTGCTATTTTCGAATATGTAATTAAAGACTACAATACAAATGGTGGTGGAGTTTATGCCGAATACTACACGCCACATGCTATTGCGGTTATTATGGCTAAACTGTTAGTCGGAGATAATAAAAATCTTCACAATATCGAGTGTTACGATCCTGCCGCAGGTACCGGGACCTTACTTATGGCACTAGCGCATCAGGTAGGTGAGGATAAATGCACCATATTTGCACAGGACCGTTCGCAAAAAAGCAATAAAATGCTTAAACTCAATTTAATCCTGAACGGGCTTGTTTCTTCGCTGGATCACGCAGTACAAGGGGATACATTAACAGACCCCTATCATATGAGCGATGATAAGAAATCCCTACGAAAATTTGATTATATCGTCTGTAATCCGCCCTTTAAATTGGATTTTTCAGGTACTCGAGAGATTCTTGCTGCCATGCCTGCTCGGTTTTGGGCTGGGGTTCCTTCCATCCCTAAAAAGAAGGTAGACGATATGGCTATTTATACATGTTTTATTCAACATGTTATAAATTCCCTTAAGACTAATGGAAAAGCAGCTATAGTTTTACCTACAGGATTTTTAACAGCGAAAAATGGTATTGAAAATAAAATTCTGAAACATGTGATTGCGAAACACATTGTATCCGGCGTAATTAGTATGCCATCCAACGTTTTTGCTAATACAGGAACGAATGTATCGGTGGTTTTCTTTGATAATTCTAAAAAGGCAGATAAAGTTATTCTCATCGATGCTTCTAAACTCGGGGAAGAATACCAAGAAGGAAACAACAAAAAAGTACGCCTTACTTCCGAAGAAATATCCAAGATTGTAGATACCTTCCAAAACAAAAAAGATGTCGAAGATTTCTCAATTGCGGTTTCGTATGATGATTTATTAAAAAAATGCTCATTGTCCGCGGGACAATATTTTGATGTTAAGATAGAATATGTGGATATTACACACGAAGAATTTGAAGCCAAAATGAAAGAGTATAAAACAAACCTTAAAGAATATTTCAAACAATCCCGTGAATTGGAAGAAGAAATCCAAAAGCAATTAGTTGGCTTAAAATACGAGAAATAATTAAGGATAATATAATGAGCAATTTATCTCCTGCCGATAGAGAATACTTGGAAAATGCCCTTAGAATGCATAATGGGTATGTTCATAATTTCTCCGACAAAACTTTTAGTGAATTCTTTAATGAATTTGGGATAAATATAGATGACACTAAGTATTTAATTAATGGCACATCAAAAGCGAATAGAATGCGTGCCTTTTGGAAGTTGGATGATAATAATACAGTTGGCACAATAATTTTGGAATTAGCGGGACTTGTGAGAAATGAAGAATTGCGTTATCCAAGAAATGTGTTATTTTCTCCACAAATGGAAAAAATTGCTAATAAACTCCTTCATATGCCCAATAAAACTATTACAACGAAAACAGAGGTTCCAGTTGTTTCTTCTGATAAGGAATTATCAATAATCATCAAACCTGCCATATACAATCACGTGAGAAAATTCTTAGATGTTGAAGATTATTTTCACGCCTTGGAAGAATCTTATAAAATAGTTAGAAAAAGGTTAAGAGATATTACTGGTAGTGAAAGGGCAACAGATGCTTTTGCAGAAAAAAATTTTCCCATAATTTTTGGCCATTCTCCTAAAGATGAAGTGGAAAGAGATTTTTTTAGTGGAATAAAGTTCTTACACATGGCCTTGCAGTGTTTTAGAAATGAAAAGGCACATGATTTAGCGAAACAAATAGATAAAAATATCGCAATACATTATTTGGCAGTAGCAAGTTTAGCATATGATTTAATTACACGGGCAAAGAAAAAGTAAATGAAAAAAATTAAACTAGGTGAATTGTTTAAAATTAAGCAAGGATATGCTTTTAAGAGTAAAAAATATGTACATAAAAGCTTATATGCGTTATGTACATTAGCTAATATTTCTGAAAACAACACCTTCCAATATAGGCCTCATAAAACTTCATATTATGGAGCGGATTTCCCTGCAGAATTTTTATTACAAGAAAATGATTTAATAATGCCTCTAACAGAACAGGTCATTGGCTTATTAGGAAATACAGCATTGGTACCTCAAGTGGGGAATATTCAATTTTTACTCAATCAGCGTGTGGGAAAGATTATACCTGATGAAAAGAAAGCAGATAAATATTTCCTTCATTATTTATTAACTACACAATTAGTAAAACGACAATTGGAATTTAGGGCTAGTGGAACTAAACAACGTAATATATCTCCAGATGATGTATATGATGTGACGGTTTATTTACCATCTATAGAGAAACAGCAATTTATTGGTAAAGTGCTATATAGTATTGAGAAAAAAATAGATTTAAATAAGAACGAAGAAATTCAAAAAAAATCAAATATAATATCCAAATATTTAGAAGAAATAGAAAAAAATAATAAAAGCAAAAAATTATCGTCTCAAATAAAATCATTGCAAAATTTAAGTATGTATTTAAATCAAGTTGAAATACAAAAATTGAATCCTACTAATAATGAAGAAAAAAAAATAATCAAAATCAATGATCCAATTAATATAAAAAATGAAATAGAAAAATTGTTTCTTTTCTTAAATTCTTTATCTATTTATCAAATAAAATTATTAAATGAAACGCAACCTCCTCTAGGAACAAGAAATGAATTACCGATATTTTTTTCAAGTCAATTTAAGGATTCTTTGTCTCATATACAAAGAAATCTATTGGATAAATTAAATATAATGTCAGTTAGTAGATATTCTTTATTACTTGAGCCTAATCATTCTATTTTACCTTCTAATTTAAAATTCAATAATCAGAAAGAAAAAATAAAAATTAAAAAAAATAAGAATAAATTTCATTTTGATGGAAGTTTAATGAATGACAAAATTTTTCCTTGTAAAACAGAAGAAAAAGAATCTGAAATTCTTGATATGGAAGAAATTCAAAATTTAAAAAAAATATTAGTATCATGTCAAAAAAGAAATAAGCTTAAATTATATTTAATAAAAAATATCTATTTTTTATCAAAAATTTTGACACATTCGAATAAAAAACAAATTGAAGATATGATTAAATACCCGGAAATAATTATAGAACCTATAAAATTATATATAAAAAAGAATAAATTTAATAATAAAT
>CALAFB010000003.1 GCA_937891135.1 uncultured Elusimicrobium sp. | reverse complement strand
ATTATTATTGCTATTTAAAATAAAAAATAAATATAAATAAAAATTTAAATATATTTAATAACTTTAAGCAATTTTAATATTCTTTGATTATATTCTCCACTTATTATCGAATCATTCACATTTAAAATAATAACAAGTGTTTTTATTTTATACACAAAAATTTTATCCTTAATTCCATTATCAGCAATGGTAATAAATCCATCATTATATAAAATATAATGTTTTTCTCCCCTGAGAACAAAGCAAGATTTGCAATCTTTATTTCCAAAAACTTCTTCATATATTTGTAATAATTCACTTATATGCGGAAAATTTTCGATATTTTGGTCAGTTTGAATGAATAATAAACTTCCATATGTTAATATTTTCATATCTTTAAATTCTTGTTTGATGTAATTAAATATTCTATTATCTTCTTCACTTAAATTCATAAATTGTTCAATCATACTATGAACTATGACATCTTCTAATTCTTCGTTTGTTTCTAAGTTCATTAATATATTTATGTCGTTTTTGTTGTTTAGGTCGAGCTGTTTTTGATTGGAATTAGATAATGAATAGGTGTTTGTATTTGTGGAAGACATTTATTTTATTTTCTGGGATAATAATATTAAAATATATAATAAAAATAATTTGTTCAGTTTATATTCAAATTGAATGCAAATTAGCATAACAAAATAATATAATTATCCCAAAAACCTATTTTTTCAAAATTTAATTAAATTTTTAGTTTTTAAAAATCGCTCCAGAACGATTTGGGGGTACCTAGGGTATGGGTCATTTTAAAATCGCGTTTTAAAGCGATTTTATAAAAACAAGCAATTCTTAATAATAAATTCAATTATAAAACAAAAATATATAATATTTTAAATAATTTTTATTTTAATATAAAATTTTAAAAATAATATATGAGAATTACTATAGACGCATATAAATTTGAATTGGACTGTAACAAAAACTCAAAAGCCCGGCAAATGACTGCCGCCTGCAAACAATAATTTAATAAACTATTTATAACATAACCTTATGTAGTATTTTTTGAGGGGGAAAACGACCTACTTATTAGGAATAAATTCCAAATAATAAGACCACCCGCTCCATTATGGAGTGTGTAACATATATATAATTAAGAGTAAGTTTGAGTCCCCCAAGTTTATTTTTACTTGGATTTGGCGCGTTCTGTTAGTACTTTTTCTAACCCGGCTAACGCATCCGGCATATTCTTGGGATCTACATTCTCCACCGAACCGCGGGCTTCACTACGCAGGCGGCTGGCAGCCATGGCATTTTTATCGGATTCATCTGCCGTATCATTCCCTAAGGCTAAACTTCCACCGCCCAATTCGGGCTTGGAATCCGGCTTGGTAAAATCTTTAGCGGGTTTGGGCGTATAACCTGTCATAGACGTAGACGCTTGGGCAGAGGTCGTTTCGCCCCCCCCTTGTGAAAACACACGGGGTGCTCCTCCCGTCTGCGGGGCACTTTTTTCCCTAGGGGTTTGCGGATGAAATACAACTACGTCCGTCTGCGGATAGACGGCAGCTTCCGCTGTCTGCGGGTAGATAGCAAAGTCTTTCGTCTTTGGATATTGGGCTGAAACGGTGCTAGACGGATGTGTTACTTGCACCGTTGTCTGCGGGTAAAAAGCCCTTCCTGTGGTAGGACGTGTTACAACGACACTTGTTCGCGGATATACGGCAGACGTTTCCGTCTGCGGCCGTTGGGCTGAAACAGACGTTGACGGACGCAACGGCCCCGCCGGAGTTACCGGCCGCTGGGCTTCTGCAAAACCCGTTAGCATCAATAATAAACTGCTTAGCAAAATCCGCTTCATACTTATTTTTTAGCCGGGGCAGCAGCGGGTTGTGCACTAGGCAACATTCCCCCCATTAACGCAGACATATCCGGCATACCCGCCGGCATGGCCGGGGCCGCTTGACCCGCTTGCGCCGGGTTGGCCTGGCCAGCGGGGGCACCACCACCGTTCATCATATTCATGAGTCCTTGCACTTGTTGCATCATGGCGGCCGCTTCCGGCGGCATTTGCCCGGCTTGGGCAGCAGCAGCCGGAGCCGTAGACGGCTGCGTAGTAACAGCCGGTGTAGCCGGCTTGGGTTCATTCGCCGGGGAAGCTGCTTTTTTAGCGGCGGGCTGGGCCGCCGGCTTAGAAGCGGCGGGAGCTTCAAACTCCGCTACTTCCCGCCCGGCAGTTTGCGTTTGAACACCGCGGGTTTGTACGCCTTGCCCCCAGGAACGGTTGTTGTAATTACTAAATGAACGGAACTGTTGTTGGGCCGGTAGTTGCGGGCCCGAGCCAAAATTAGTACGGTTGGCTTGCCCGGCTTGGTAGGCACCCGCCGGAAAGGCAAGCAGCAAAACAGCAGTTATAAATAAAAATAATTTCATAAGTCCCCCTCGTCAAACAGTTCTTTAATAGTATAGTGTTACGGGAGAATACTGTCAAGGGATATATAATTGGAAGGGCTTTTAGTACAATTGCCGCGTCCTACCGATTGTAGGACGCGGTATTATAGGATTACAACATCTATTGTTTAACAATTTTCGCAGGCGGAGTAGCCATTCCCTTGGGCTTCTAACATTTTGCAGATTTTTTCCCCCATAGGGCTTTCGTCAGGAAAATAATCACAATCACTCCCGTGCCACAGTTCGTTTGGCGAATCTTTTACACGACCAACTACATAAGGGATGTTAGCCGAGTTTCCATTGATAATACGAGAAGCCCAAACGGCACAATCTCCACTTGGCCGACAATACGCGTTGTATGAAAAATTGTTATTGCCACATTCTTTTCCTCCAGACATACTGCAATCCATACCGTTTTCAATGGCTATATTTAATTGGCCTTTGCCGTTGGCGGTATCCCCTAAAAAGTAAATATCTTCTGTGGGAACACCGTTTTCCAACAGCCATACGTCTATGGCTTTTTCCAGCGTAGATGTTACGGTAAGGGCTTCGCTAAGCCGCGCTTTTTCTACGGCAAATTGGTATTGCGGCAACGCGACGGCTGCCAAAATACCAATGATGAGAACTACTACAAGTAGTTCAATGAGGGTAAACCCTCGGTGGGTGTATAGTTGTTGTTTCATTGTTGCTCCTTTCTGTTTTGGAAGTAAAACGGCTCCCTTGTCGGGCCAACTATACAAAACCCTTCAAAACAGCCGTAGTTTATTGCTAAGCAACAAACATTAAACACAATCCAATGGGCTCTAGATTTCCCATACGGATTGTGTCTAAAACGGACTGCCTTTGGTTATATAGTTGTCCCCTTTGTAAGGGCGGTTTCCAAAAACAGATACTAATTTTTAGTTTACTACCCCCCTATTTTACATAATTTCTAACGAAAATAGTACAATACCTTATATGAAGTCCGTTACATCTACCCTGCTAAATTGGTACCAACAAAATAAGCGTGATTTGCCCTGGCGGCATACCAAAGACCCGTACAAAATTTGGCTTTGTGAAATTATTATGCAGCAAACCCGCGTGGCACAGGGGTTGGCGTATTATCAGAAATTTGTGGAAACATTCCCCACCCCGGCCGCCCTGGCCCGGGCCCGTGAAGATGATGTATTAAAATTGTGGCAGGGGTTAGGCTATTATTCCCGGGCGCGCAATTTGCACGCGGCTGCCCAAAGTATGAACGGCACTTTTCCCCCCACTTACGAAGGGGTGCGCGCCTTAAAAGGTGTGGGCGATTATACGGCGGCGGCAATATGCTCTATTGCCTACGATATGCCGTATGCGGTGGTAGACGGGAACGTCTACCGGGTATTGGCGCGCGTGTTTGGCATTGACACGCCTATTGACAGTACCAAAGGCAAAAAACAATTTACCCAACTGGCCCAAACGTTACTGGATAAAAAACATCCCGGGGATTTTAACCAGGCACTGATGGATTTTGGGGCCATTGTTTGTACGCCGCAGGCCCCGCAATGTTTAACGTGCCCGCTGGCCGGAACGTGTAAGGCCCGTAAAGAAGGCCGGCAGGAACAACTGCCCGTCAAAGCCCAAAAAACAAAAGTTTCCACGCGCTATTTTCACTATATTTATGTAAAACAGGGGGAATTTACGTGGCTACGTAAACGCGGGGCGGGCGATGTGTGGCAAAATTTGTATGAACTCCCTTTAATAGAAACGGACAGCGAACGGTTACCGCCCAAGCACCCGCAACTCAGAAAATGGTTCGGCGCGGTCCCTATTGTTCCCCCTCATCCGGCTTGCAGCCACCTTCTCCCTCAAGGGGCGAAGGCGAAAAAGGCACAAACGCCCCAAAGACCTCTAGGGAGAGGGAAACTACTGTCCCCCGTGAAACACGTTTTATCGCACCAAATTATTTATGCCTATCTTTATCAGGTAACACTCCCCCTTGCACGGAAAGTGCCGGACGGGTTTATCAAAATCCCGGCGGACCAATTGCCCCGGTATGCGGTTTCCCGCCTGGTGCAAAAATTAGTGGAAAAGATATAAAAAATCCCCGCCGTTAAGCAGGGATTTTGGATTAGTTTACTTGTTTGTTAACTTAAAACTTATAACCTACGGTCAGCGCGAACATATCGCTGCGCCCGCCGGAATAGCGCATGGGCATATCGCCGGATTGGGTGTTGGAATCCCCGGTTAAGTGGCGGCCGAAAAGGTGTGCATAGGCTAAATCGGCACTCCATGTTTCGCCCTTATACCCTAAGCCAATGCTACCGATATGACGGTCGTCCACGGGTACAAGCGTATCCATGGCGTGCGAGTTAATGGGGGATTTGTCGTACACATAGCCCGCGCGCGCAAACCAATGGGGGATAAATTGGTATTCCATTCCAAAGTTAGCGCGGATGGTATCTCTATATTCTTTTTTGTTGTGAATAGTGGGGGCGGTTTCGTTATCTTTATATTCAATAGTAATTTGGTCGTACGAGCTCCACATAGTAGCTACCGCGCCAATTTCAAACACCCAGTTTTCATTCGGACGGAATGCAACCCCGGTGGAAATGCTATCCGGCAGCGTAATGGCCCCTTTGGCATTGGCATGTAATAAAGAAGGACCTAAGTTCGTTCCAGTAGAAGTATGAATATAGCCGTTTAAGTTTTGTTTTACTTTGGTGCGGTACATAGCCCCTACGGACCATTTTTCGGCCCACTCCGGGCGGTAGATGAACGAGAAGTTCCCCCCCCAGCTGATGCCGTCTCCGTGAATTTCATAGGTATAAAGTGGGCTAGGATTGGCAAGTGAATTTTGCGTAAAATCAATCGTCATGGCCTCTAAGCCCATAGCCATAGAGAGTTGGTCATTGGCTTTAATGGCAATTGTCGGCGTAAAAGAAAAAGTTTCCAATTTAACTTTGTAGGCCAAATAACTGCCCGTCCAATTTTGCCAATCTTTGTACTTTCCGCCAAGGCCATAACGGGAAAACCCGCCTAACCCAAACGAAATTTCGTCACTCCATTTATGCGTGATATAGAAGTTCGGCAACAACCACACATCCCGCTGCAAACCACGGGTATCGCCGGAAACCGTTGTACGCGCATGGGCGGTTACCACCGTGCCGCCTAATTGAAGTTGCGTGCCTTCTAATTCCGTAATCAAAGCAGGGTTCGTGGCTAAAGACGCCGCTTCGGCGGTATTGGCCATTACTGCCCCGCCCATAGCGGTAGCACGGCCGCTAAATTCATACAAGGCAAACCCGGCCCCATACGATACATTTGCTAAACCGCATACGAGTGCGGCAATCAGTAACTTTTTCATAATGCTCCTATACATAAAAACCCCCGCCTATGCAAACGGCGGGGTTTACTTATTTATTTAAAGTGGCTAATTTATCCTTGGCCATTTTGCCGAAATATGTTTTGGTATAGTCGGCCAAAATGAGTTGGTACGTTTCCACCGCGTCTTGCTTTTTACCGGCAAGTTCCTGACTCATCGCCAAGGTTAAATAGGCTTGCGGTAAGGCAAAACTTTTGGGATTATCTTGAATAAATTTTGAGAGTACCTTTATAGAACCGTCATAATCTTTGGCCGCTTGTTTGGCAGCCCCTAACGATAATACAGCATCTGTGCGGAGCGTTTCGTTCGCAGCGTTTAGAAGCGGTTCATATACGTCTATGGCTTGGGCATAATTTTCCTGCGCGTATAAAATATCCCCCTTTAATAACTGGGCATATTGGGCGGCTAACGAGCCCGGGAATTGCACTACTACCCCGTCTAACGCAGTAACCTGGGAAGGGTCATTTTGTACAGCCCGTTGGGCGGTATAATAGGCCGCCCAGGATTTTTCCTGCACGGATTTAACATGTGCATGATAGACATACCCTAGCACAACGGCTAAGATTAAAATCCCTGCAGCAGTCAGCACGGATTGCTTATGATTTTTGACATACGCAACCGTACCGGAAAAAAGCGTAACAATCGGTTCGGGTTGTGCAACTTGTTGCACAGGTGTGTGTTGTTTAGTCATATAAGTTATTATAGCAAAAAAGGTAGTTTATTGAGTAACTGTATATCTTTGATACCGCCAATTATTAAGCGGCCGTTCTATACTTAAATACATTACCACACACCAAATCACACTTAATACAAACCCACCGCCAATACTTCCCCACAAATACACCGTAGGACTGACCGGATGTTCTGCAAATATTTTTGGAAATACATGTAAAATAAATTGGTGGTATAAATAAAAACTGTAGGTAATTACCGCAAAAGCCTCTATCAAATGCCACGGATGATGCCACAAATATGTTAGTTGTAAATGAAGTGAACTACCATGTGATTTAAGAGTACTCCCATACGCGATACCTATAAAAACCAACGTAATTGTAATCAACGTAGGGGCACAATAAATATAAGAACTTACATTTACCAAATGATACCAGTTATACCACCCCCAGCCTAACACCGCGGCAAACAGTATAAGAGAAATTTCTCGTGCATATTTTTGCACGTTCCCCGATAACGAGGTCATAATGTCCGGGCGTGCATGCAACATAAACGGGACAAAGAAAATATCCCATTGCATGGGAGAAAAGGTATACACCCATATAAACCAATCTGCCTGTTTCCAC
The DNA here is from genome assembly GCA_937891135.1 of uncultured Elusimicrobium sp. Taxonomy (GTDB): domain Bacteria; phylum Elusimicrobiota; class Elusimicrobia; order Elusimicrobiales; family Elusimicrobiaceae; genus Avelusimicrobium. The sequence goes on along the minus strand of CALAFB010000003.1, from coordinate 6,691 downwards.
AATAGGAACTGCCTAGCAACAAACCCTAAAATAACAAGCCCTCCCATACTTAACCCTATCCATTTAGGGGAAATCCTTTTTAATAGCAAGTGGTATATGACAGGAGCAATTATATAGAGTTGCATAATAGTAGACACAAACCAAGTATTGCCAAGCGTGTCATTTGGACGGCCGTTATACGTAAAAGTAAATAGACGCAGCCAATCAGCCCACCCCATATCATAAATAGCCTCCGGCATTACAAATAAAAAAATAGTAATATCAAAAAATAATAGGGCAAACCCACACGTATAAAACGACTTATGTAAAAATTTTTAATTTGCGATTTTGTTTGTATTTGACCTGCATAAAATTTTCTACCAAGTAAAAAACCGGATAAACCAAATAAAATCCAAATTCCCGGATACGCGGGAATATAAAACAAAACTGGGAATTGAACCTGCGGAATGAGGGGGCCTATTTCATACCGACCGTGTGCAACAAATATTATTAACAGGGCCACCGCCCTTAAAATACTAAAAATATCGTAGGAATTAGGTTGTATAGATGTTTGCATAGATAGGTATTATTATAACAAATCTTTCACGTTATATTGCTATTATATTCCCGTACTTCACATTAGAATATTCAAAGTAATCCCATATTTATTATAATGTAGATATGACAAACAAATCCTCTAATTTTATGGCATTCTTGTTTATCTCATTTGTTGCACTTATTTTGGCTGGCTTGTTTACGATTGTGGGTGTGATTGGGTGGAAATTGGTAAAACCTTCGTTGGCTAAACCGCAAAAAGCACCTACCGCTCAAACGGGCAAAAAACCTACAAAAACTAAAACAAACACTACAGCTCCGGTAACGCAGCCGCCTGTACGTCCCGAACAGCCGGAAGCACCACACCCCGTTATACCAACACCACCTGCAGAGCCGGAAAACCGCGCCGCGCTACCTACTGAGCCGCGGGCCCGTTTTAAAATGGGGCTTAAACAATGTTTGTCCCGCCCGCCGGAAAGTTATCCGTGCGCTTGGCAAGACACACAGTCTGGCGTTGTTAAACAGTTTAAAATAGATAAATACGGGGAACCAATGGTACGCCGGGTATTTGATATGGGCGGCAAACTACTTAGTTTAACCTCATTAAATACACAGCATCAATACATTATTATGCACCGGGATGAACAAAACATAAATTGGTTTTTAGACCGCCAAGGCATCGTACGGCAAATTGCCCGGCCCGCTAAGTCTAATACAGACCTGCAGGATTATTATTACTATATGGTAAACGGACAATTAAACGCTTGTTTGTGTGCCGACAAAACAACCGCCTGCTGCCAAGAGGCCCCGCGGTTAGACGGGAAAAACCACTATTGCCAGTTATTCCCGTTAGACGAAGAATTTTGCGTTAGTAAGTAAAAAGGCCCTTGCGGGCCTTTTTTACCATTTTTTAAATACAAAAAACACGGCCAATACCAAACATAAAAAGCCGACGAAATGGTTCCACTTGAAACTTTCACGGAAATATACCGCACTAAAGCCCGCAAAGACCGCTAGTGTAATGACTTCCTGCATTACTTTTAACTGGGTTACTGAAAAATAATCACTACCCATGCGGTTCGCGGGCACTTGCAAGCAATACTCAAAAAACGCAATGCCCCAACTTACCAAAATAACCGCCCATAGCGCGCGGGATTTAAACTTTAAATGCCCATACCAGGCCACCGTCATAAACAAGTTAGACGCACATAATAAAATAATCGGTTTCCACATAGTTATATTGTATCATTTTGAATTTTTGCAATAAACTAGTTCAAATTTGGGTTCTATAATGTGTAATTTAATTGGTAGAATATGCTTATGAAATATTTTGTAATGATACTTTTAGGGTTATTTGTTACGTTACCTGCTTGCGGGGAAATTGTTACGCCGCAGCCGGCGGAAATAGCTGCCCCACAAGAATCGGAAAAATCTGCGCCTGATGAACCGGTTCCGTTAGGGGCGGACGGGCAGCCGCTGAACGAAATTTATGGCAAGCTTACCTTACAACAATGTATAGATATTGCACTTGCTAACAGCCCATCTATGGTAGCTGCCCAGTTGGCTGTGCAAAATGCCCACGTAAGTGTCAATTTAGCCAAGGGGCAGTTTTTGCCCACCGCCTCGGCCGGGTTTAACGGAGGATACAATATGGGTACGCCTGTGCATGATGGCGGAACCTCTAACACTTCCTTAAATGCCAATTTGAACCTAAGCGGACTCACCGATTTGGCACGAAATGTACGTATGAAACAAGTAGAATTAGACCAAACCGAGCTCAACGTGCAAAGCGTTAAGCAAGATATCATCCGTCAAGTACGTAAAAAATATTATGTACTTTTAGCCGCCCAGCGCACGGTAGATATCCGCACAAAGTCGCGTGACGTGTACAAAGACCAATATGAACGCACGGCTGAATACTACCGCTTAGGTTTGCGTCCTAAAGTAGATGTTACAACGGCAGAAGTTAATTTAAATAATGAATCGTTACGCTTAATCCGCGCCACAAACGCGGTCAAAACGGCTTCCGCAGCACTCGCCAATACTTTAGGCGTTACAACAACCGCCATTTTAAATGTAGATGAAGATGTTTCATTTGACATGCTGGATTTATCACTAGAACAAGCCGTACAAAACGCTTACACGAACCGACCGGATGTGCAATCCAAACGCTTAGACGTGCGACTGAGTGAATTAAAATTGAATCAAGCCAAAGCAGGGTTGTTCCCCACGCTGTCTTTATCGGCCGGCTATACAAAAAGCGGGGAAACCTTGTATTTAGATACCGAAAATGCCTACGTGAGCGTTGCATTAGAAATACCGCTTTTTAATGCGTTTAAAACGTATAACGGTATTCAGCAAGCCAAATTGAATGTAGCTGGTACACAAAACCAGACGCGTAGTTTATTAAATAATGTTTTCTTGGAAGTACAAAACGCTTACGTGCAAATGCAGGAAGCGGCGGAAAGTATTCCGCTGGCTGAACTCAACGTAGAAAAAGCCAAAGAAAATATGGAACTGGCACGCGGACGTTATAACGAAGGTATTGGGGATATGATTTCTTTAAAAGATGCTGAAACCGCTTACACGGATGCAGAAATTAGCCTCTTAGCGGCCCGGTACGATTACGGGGCCGCGGTAGCAGACTTGAAACAAGCCATGGGCACATATTAGGAGAAATTATGAAAAAATTATGTAGCAAATTATGGAAATCCCCTTGGTGGGCCAAACTAACCGTACTGGTGTTACTGGTAGCTATGGGGTGGTTTATTAAAACGCACTATTTTAGTAAACCGGATGTACCGCCATTTCGTATGGCGAAAGTTAAAAAAGGAGACATTGCCGATTTGGTGGAAGCCTCCGGCCCGGTCAATCCGGTAAATACCACGCAAGTAGGCGCGCTGGTATCGGGCGAGATTTTAAAAATCTACGTAGATTACAACAGCGAAGTCAAAAAAGGCGATTTAATGGCAGTAATTGACCAAACACAAATTTTAGCCAGTTTGGAAGAAGCCCGCGCCAGTTTGTCTTCGGCCAAAGAAAGTTTGTCCTCGTCGGAAAAAGCGTATGAACTAGCCAAGCGCAATTACGAACGCTATAAGGTACTCTATCAAAAGCATTATGTTTCTAAGGTGGATTTAGAAGGATATGAACTTTCCTACGTAAACGCAAAAAGTGCCTTAAACGCTGCGCAGGCCAGCGTCGTGCGTGCTCAAGCCAACGTAGATACGGCAGAGAAAAACCTCTCTAACACTAAAATCGTTTCGCCAATTGACGGGGTAGTATTAACACGTAAAGTAAGCGAAGGCCAAACCATTACGGCCGGATTTTCTACGCCGGAACTGTTTGTAGTGGCGCAAGATTTAACCAAAATGCAAATTGAGGCCAAAGTGTCCGAAGCCGATATTGTGAAAATCCAGCCCGGTCAAAAAGCCACGTTTACGCTGGACGGCTATGTCGGCGAAAAATTTAATGGAAATGTGCGCCAAGTACGGACCAATTACGTAGATACGTCGTCTTCTACGTCCAACTCCAGCACGTCTTATACCGTGATTGTAGATGTAGACAACCAAGACCTGCGCCTTAAACCCGGTATGACGGCCACCATGACCATTTACACGCAAGATAAACACGGCGTGCTAACGGTGCCAAACGAAGCGTTACGGTTTTCCCCCTCTTTTAATAAAAAAACCTACGATAATACAGGCGTATGGAAAATGCAAAAAGGCCAAGAACCTAAGCGCGTAGACGTAAGTATCGGCATTATTGCCGCAAAAGATACTGAAATTACCGGCGGAGACTTGCAAGAAGGGGATTTGATTATTGTGGGTGAGAACAACTTAAAATCCGCTAAAATGACCGGTATGACACCGCCGCGTATGGGTGGCGGAATGCGCCGCCGATAAGGCGCACAGGAGAACGTATGTCTTTAATAGATACGCGGGATTTATTTAAGATTTATCAAGTGGGCGACGTGGAAGTCCGCGCGCTAAACGGCGTGAGCGTAGCCATTGACAAAGGCGAATTTGTGGCCGTTATGGGGCCGTCCGGCTCCGGGAAATCCACATTTATGAACATTTTAGGGTGTTTAGACAAACCCACCCGCGGCACATACATATTAGACGGCATAGACGTAACCTCCACACAACTTGGCAAACTGGCGCACGTACGCAACCAGAAAATCGGCTTTGTGTTCCAGGGGTTTAACTTAATTAAGCGTACGTCCGCCTTGGAAAATGTGGAACTGCCCATGATTTACAACCATACACCGTCGGCCTTGCGCCGCAAAAAAGCCCTGGAAGCGTTGGAAGCCGTGGGCCTAGCGCAACGGGCGGACCATTTTCCGAATCAACTCTCCGGCGGGCAGCAGCAGCGCGTAGCCATTGCGCGCAGTTTAGTGTGCGACGCACCGATTATCTTTGCCGACGAACCGACCGGAAACTTAGATACTAAAATGAGTATAGAAGTCATGGATTTATTTACGCGGCTCAACCGGGAACTGGGCAAAACGATTATCTTAATCACGCACGAGCCGGACATAGCCCAATACGCCACGCGGCTTATTAAATTTAAGGACGGGCAAAAAATAAGTGACGAACAGCAAACCCCGTGCGCTTCGTCCGGCCCGGTGAAGGAGTAAGTATGATAGATTCGTTTTTATCGGTATTTAAAATCTCCTTAAAAGCAATTTTTGCCAATAAAATGCGTGCGGCACTTACCAGCCTGGGTATTATCATTGGCGTGGTGTCTCTGGTCGTGCTGGTCAGTCTGGTCAACGGCGCGACAAGCTCGGTTACGGACGCGGTTTCTTCCCTTGGCAGCGACATGATCACCGTCACGGTCTCGGATGACAAGGGCCGCCCGATCACGCTGGAACAGCTGAACGCCTGGACGCTGGAAGAGGAGAACATCGGGCTTTGCGCGCCTTCGGCGACCGCTTCGGTCACCGGCAAATACGGCTCGGACAGCGACACCTTTACCCTCTACGGTACAAACGGATTTTATGACGACATCGCCGGCCTGACTCTGGAGCAGGGGAGATTCCTGAACTCCGCCGACGTGGACAACAACACCCGGGTCTGCGTGATCAGCAATTCGGCGGCGGCGGACATCATCGGTTATACCGACTGCCTCGGGGAGGAGATTTCCTTTAACGGGTCGCGCTATACGGTCGTCGGCGTCCTGTCCGCAGATGAGTCCATCACCACCTCGATGCGCAGCAGCGGATATACGGCCTATACGCCATATACCTCTCTGATGCGGCTTTCGGATTCTCTGAGCGACGCGATCACAGGCTTTGTGGTCTGCGCGCCGGAGGGGCGAAGCATCGACGACGCCGAAACGGCGCTCACATCGATCCTGATGGAGCGTTTTGCCCAGGACGACGACGCGTTTACCGTCTCCACCATGAACATCATGGAAGACGCCATGAGCAGCATAACTTCGATTCTCTCCCTGCTGCTGGGCGGGATCGCTGGCATCTCCCTGATCGTCGGCGGAATCGGAATCATGAACATCATGCTGGTGCCGGTTACCGAACGCACAAGAGAGATCGGCATCCGCAAGGCCATCGGTGCGACAAGGGGAGCCATTCTGATGCAGTTTCTGACAGAAGCGGTTGTGCTGTGCATGCTCGGCTGCGCGATCGGGATTTTCCTTTCCTGGACGGTGCTTCGCGTGGCGGCCGTCGTCGCCTCCAGCCTGAATATGAGCTTTGAGCTGAATGGCGGTGTCGTTTTGATTTCGGTGCTCTTCTGCCTGTTGATCGGGGTTGTGTTCGGCCTTCACTTGCTCGGTGGTTTTCTTGGGCGTCTTTTTGGATGCGGACTTTTTCTTGGGTTGAAAACCTGCTGGAGCATTGAAAGATGCAGAGGAAGGAACTGTTGGGGCAACCTTCTTGGTCTTTTTCTTCAGGTCCTCCTCGGTGGTGACGGCGACATGACGGTTGGAGTTGTCGTTGCGGACGGTGTTGACCAGTTCCACCACCATCTGTTTCAATTCTTCGATGAAGGTCTTGGCATCGTACTGCCGCTTCTCAATCTCGCGAAGTTTCTTCTCCCAAATGCCCGTGAGTTCGGCACTCTTGAGGAGTTCCTCGTGGATGATGCCGATGAGTTCCACACCTGTTGGGGTGGCGATGAGGTTCTTACGTTCTTTG
>CALAFB010000002.1 GCA_937891135.1 uncultured Elusimicrobium sp. | reverse complement strand
CGACAGTAGTTTTAATAATTTCTTTTGCTTAGATACTTCAAAGTGTTGAATGTATGGGTATATCTTTGGCTTTTCGCGTAAAAATTGCTCAAAGCAACTATCTATAAAATTCTCCAGTTGTGGCAAAGACACTTTGCCGATTTTACCCAGTTTGCTTGGCTCTTTACGGATAATGGCTTGGCTCACATAATACCGATATGTTTTCCCGCTACACCCAGTACTCCAACTGGGGCTCATAGCGTTGCCTTTATCATCATATAGTTTGCCGGATAACAAACTCTTCTTGGGATCATAATGTTGGCGGTTAATACGGTTATCAGCCATAACATTTTGTACCTGCTCAAATAGTTCTATTGGGATTATGCCTTGATGTTCCCCCTGGTACCATGTGCCTTTATGCCCTACTAGGCCAATATATGCTTTATTGCGCAGGATACAAGTTAAGTTCCCTACTGAAATAGCGTACCCTTGTTTATTTAACCACTCTTTTAGAAGTGTGGTGCTTTTAAGTTCCGTATACTTGTCAAAGATAGAGCGTACTAGGGCTGATTTTTCTGCATCCGGGAATATCTTCTTATCTTTGCGGTAATATCCTAATGGCGGTTTGCCACCCATCCACATCCCTTTCTTTTTACTGGCACTAATCTTATCCCGGATACGCTCTCCCGTCACTTCCCGTTCAAATTGGGCAAACGAGAGTAACATGTTGAGCGTTAATCTTCCCATACTGGTAGTGGTATTAAAGTGCTGCGTTATAGATACGAACGAGGCATTATGTTTATCCAATACTTCTACAATCTTGCTAAAATCCATTAAACTGCGGGTTAAACGGTCTATCTTGTATACTACGATAATATCTATAAGTCCATTTTGAACATCTGTGAGTAGGCGTTTTAAGGCCGGACGTTCCATATTCCCACCAGAATACCCGCCGTCATCGTATTCGGCAGATAAAAGTTGCCAATGTTCATGCTTTTGGCTTTTAATGTAAGACTCGCACGCTTCCCGTTGGGCTTGTAAGCTGTTAAACTCTTGCTCTAATCCTTCTTCCGTAGATTTGCGGGTATAGATAGCACAACGTATTTTCTTATCGCTCATTTCTTCACTCCAAAGAATACATTCCCGTTCCAACTTTTACCTGTGATAGCTTTTGCTACACCGGATAGGCTCTTATAGGTTTTGTGCCTATATAAATACCCCTGCGAGATAATTTCTACTTCATATTTTGTACCTTGATAGGACCGGACCATTTTGGAACCCACTTCCAATGTGGCCTTGGGGCGTTTATCAATACTTTTAGCGGCTTGGGCCACTTCATGAAAAAAGCCAAGTGGAGAGATTTTCTCACGCTTGGCTTGTTCATACCATAACAGGTATTTAATAACTAAACTTCGCCCAATTGGTGGAATAGGTCGGCCTATGATTTCAGCCCATTTTAGGCGTAATTCCCGTGCGTTTAATTGTGTATAGTTTTGCATATTCTCTCCTACACACATTCATGCTTCTTCTGGGCCTAGAAGTCAAGTTAAAATGTAGTGCCAATATAGTCAATAGCGTTTAATCCGGCGTCAAAACCGTACTCGTAGTGGTCTTCACGCCGACCTGTTCCCAAATGATGGCATAAACACATAATCCAGGGCCCATAATCGTTTTTGGTATAAGTCCGCCACAAACCAAACATGAGGAGCGGATCCTTAAGCCATTGGCTATATTTCCCCAAAAATAGTAGAACGTCTTGCGCAGTAAAATGCTCTATTAATTGCCGGGGAGCCCCTTTTGCAGGGTTGGTAATGTAATGCCCGCACATCATTTGCCCCATACAAACAATTCGGCCGTTAACGGCAGGCGCTCCTGTACGCACATACGTTACCGTTCCTTCATTAGCCCATTTTAATGCTTGTTGCGTGCGAAAGACAATAAGATTAGCCAGTTCTATTGGGCTATGATTATAACAGGCAAATTTATCCCAAAAAGCGTCTCCTTCATGCGTATTGTGATGCCGCAAAAACTTCCGTACGGCTTGCCGTTTAGGGTACAAGTACCCTTGATGCATTTTATGCTGGTGGAATAACACATCATGCTCCGTTACCCGGCCAGTCGCGTACAACGCATCAAATAGCGCCTCTAATTGCTGATCTTCATCTTCCTCCGAACGTTTCCACGCTTGGAATATCTTATATTCTTCTGCCATACATTCCTCCCTTAGTTAGTATAGAAAAAGGCTACGACAACCTGTTGTCGCGCGTTTTTGTTACACTATACTTACCATAGAGAGTGTACGAGGGGCAAGCCCGCTGACTACACAGCAACCTGCCTAAGCAAGGTGCTAATGCTTGAAAGATGGTGTGCCTCCATTAGACCCATCTTTGTGATGGGCTTTCTTTCTATGCTCCTATGGAATTAAACTAATGGGAGATACATATGAAAATAATCCTCAACTATATGCAAAAGTCGGACAACAATAAGTACATAGCACCAAACAATACGCTTCAACTAGAAGTATTTTTATTTAAATATCTTTTTGCAAGAAAGCTCCTCACGGAGAAAGATTTCCAAAGAGCATGCGGCAATAGCTTAAACGGGTGTAAATTTCCTGTGGAATTGCAGGTCAAACTTAAACGTGCATATGCCCGGTGTTTGCGCACATTTCTGGCCGAAAAAAAGGATCTTAGTTTTTTAGTTTCATTACAAACGGAATATCCGGAACACTACAAAGAAACCGAACATTACTTAAAGCAATTTTATTACGGTATAGTTTGTCAACTGCTTGATAAACGCCATACCCAACAAATGAGATTGAAATATGCCATGATGGCAGCAATGCTGGATTTTGCCAGGAAAGACAAAGGCGAGTGAAAGAACTTTCTTACTGCGACAAGAGGCTGTCGCAGGGATTTGTTATCCTTTTATTATAGGCACAACAGCACATTGTGCACATAAGGAGAAACAAAATGAATATACGAGATATTATTGCTTACATAAGCAGCCAAACAGACAAACAAGCATGCAGAGAACTGCGCCAAGTTATTGCGGAAGATTTTGCAAAACTGGGCATCCAAGATATGGCTTCCTTTGCAAAAGGGGGACGGTATGATGTAAAGAAAACCATGTTATTAGAAGTAAACGGACAAATTCGTTCCATACAGGCGTACGATAACAAAGGGGGTTATGAAATTATTGTTACCACTCCTAAAGATAATAAAAAACAACTGGGTGATTATGGTATGATCCCTTTGGATAGTATGCCCTATTTACCTTTGCTGTCATTGGCAATACAATTAAACGACAAATTAAACAAAAAAATGCGCCGTGAAAATAAGGAATAATATGACCACACCTCAAATGACACTTGGCGAGGCCGCCTATCAAAATTCCATGCGCATTGTACGCCAACTTATTGAAGCTGGCGCAGATCCCAATGTGTCCGAGGATGGACTTGTGCCGTTGCGGGAAGCCTGTTTTAATGAAAATATCCCTATGATTAAGTATTTGCTTGAACACGGGGCTAACCCCAACGAGTGTGATCCAGACTGCGGACAAAGTATTTTAGAGAGTTTTATTTGGAGTTACAGACGCGTTACTCCGCTTGATCGCAAAATTACAAAAATATCAAAAAAACCTTATCCCTATGACCAACCCGCTAATAGGGCGGTCTTGCGACGATTATTGCGTGCGGGGGCAGACCCGAATTTACCCACCAATGCCTTACGTCCGGTATTTCACGAGGCGATTTTTAAAAATGTTAAACGTGTGGTGGCTATTTTTTTGGAATATGGTGCAGATGTAAACCAACGCGGAAAGGTGCATGACGGCGAAACGCCGCTGATGACCGCAGCTTATTTTGCCGATATTTCCATTATGGAAATGTTGCTTGAACACGGGGCAGACATCAATGCACGCGATGGAGAAGGGCATAACGCCTTGTTTTACATAGTGGCGGGCATGTGCCCATGGCAAGAAGTACTGCCCCGGTTTAAGTTACTCTTCAAATATGGTATTGATTTGCATGCACGCACCAAACACGGAGAAAACATTTTGCAGTATGGGTCTCGCCTAGATAAAACCACCCGCCATTGGCTATGCATACACGGCGTAAAAGAGGGAGAGTGCTCACTCTCCCTTTTGTAACTACACTGTAAAACCAATTTGCCCTCCTGATCTATTTTGCTTTAATTTTTGCTCGATTTCCAGCATTTCTTTTAGCGCGTAAAAATCGTGCGCGTGGCCCAATATTTCCGCCTTATTTTTCACAAGGGCAAAGTCGCCGGGGGTTAGTTTATCTAACCCTACCACATCTTGTGGCTCAATCATTACATGGAAGAAGAACATAAAGGCACATACCACTTGCTGGGGCGTCAAAAAGTTGTACTTGACCTTAAAACTAAACCGCCGCAGACTGGCCGGGTCCAGCGTGTCCATGAGGTTGGTGGTGCAAATAAACGGATAGGGGTGGCTTTCCATCCACGTCAGCATTTCGTTTACGCTGGACACTTCCCAGGAACGCATCGCGGTAGAACGATCGCGCAAGAAACTGTCGGCCTCGTCAAAAATAAGCAGGGCTTTATTTTCCTTGGCCTCGGCAAAGGCACGCGCGATTTTTTGCTCAGTTTCCCCTACATAGGGGCTAATTAAATCAGATGCCCGGCGGTGGAGAACATCCATCCCCAATTCTTGCGCTAAATAGCGCGCATAGGCCGATTTTCCCGTACCGCTGGCCCCGTATAAGCAAAGCGAGAAATTAAGCTTCCCTAATTGTTTGATTTGTTGCGTCAACAGGTCCAAATTCATATCCGCATGGATAAGCGCGGTTTCAAATTCGGCATTTTCCGTATTTTCTTCTGGCTTTTTGTAGCCGCCGTTCAATGCTTGTGTCATAAAAGACAGGTGGTCTGTCACCGTTTTCAAATCGCCTTTTGCCATACGAGCCGCTTGCGTCGCACCCGCAATCATGGAGGGGGCCACTTCGTACTTTTTGGCAAGTTTTAAGGTATCTTCCTTGCCGCACGTAATTTTATTCTCTGTTAGATATTTATTCCAAATTTTTTGGCGCACCTCCACGGGCGGCTTATTAAAACACACCGCCAACGTAAAACGACGGATAAAAGCCGGGTCCATGCGGTGGATTTTATTGGTCGTCCAAATGACGGGGACTTCGTTATTTTCCAACAGGTTATTTATCTCCATTTTGCTAGTACGGGTTTCTAGACTGGAAAACATATCTTCGCCTTCGTCAAAGAGGATACATGCGTTTTTAACATTTTTAAGCAAAAATTGGTTGCGGTAGAACTGTTGCAAGCGATAGTTTTTCTCGGCTTCTCCGCCATTACAGACACCAACGGGGTACAAGTCCAACTTTGCAGTTTTGGCTAATACTTTGGCAAAACTGGTTTTACCCGTACCTGGCACTCCGTAAAGCAGAATATTAAATCCCTTGGTGCGTTTGGCCTGTTTCATAAGCCGCAGCGCTAAATTAGCCGCTTCTACATACGAAAAATCCTTTGCAGTAAATTCGTCGTTAGCATCCAAAGGCGCACCGATAAGTGCTTTATAACGTGCTTCATCATCTTTATGAACGCTATTGATAAATTCCCGTGCCCATCCTGTCAATCTGCACCCCGTATTGAAGCGCAATTCCTCTACAACCCCCAATCGTTTTAAGGGAGCGCTATCCTTTAAAAGGGTAGGCCCTGCCCCACAAGGCAGACCCGCTACCGCAGTCAAGGCTTCTTCTTTGTCCGTAATATCGTGATTGAAACGGTTCAAACAGTCCCGCAACACGTCATTATTGCGCGCCGCACTTAAAAACCGGACAATCATTTCTTCTTTTTGATTCAAATGCAATATGCGTGCAAGGTACGAAATATTATTTTGTTGCGCAGACGGTGCCAGTTTGGGATAAATTGTCCCCTGTTTAGCCAAGGAATCCACTATTTGCGGATACAAGTTCTTTCGGGTTTCTTTTTCATTTTCTTCTTTGGGGATAGACACAAGCAACCCCTTGTCCATTATGCGATTAATGCGATTGAATTTCCAATCGCAGTCGTCAAAGGTATTCAAGTAGGGCAGTAGTTTGTGTAAGTAGTAGAATGCTTCATATTGTTCGCGTGTGTATTTCATGGTTTTGTTCTCCTTTTTCGTTAGATTACCTATAGTGTAGAAAACCTATGCGACAGCATAGTGTCGTTTTGGTTTTTCGTCTTAGATTATTTGGCTATATTGCGTAAAAAACAGGCAAATGCCTCTGCGCGCTCTCCTCTGATAACATCTGCGGCAATCTTTTCCCCTTTCAGATACAATTCAAAAAATAATTGTTTTCCTGAGCCACCTAGTGTTCTACCAAAGAAAAAACGGAACATATAATCCCCGCTATCATACGTACAGTAAAAACCGTAGGTGGCTCCGCCAAAAACATACGTTCCCTCTTTATTTACCTTAACATCCAATTTGGAAGTACACAAAAGCGCCGGACTAACCTGTTCGTGCTTGGGCTCTATTTGCCAAGATTCTGTTTTAGACATAATTTTCCTCTCTTTTTGATACCGTTAAGCCGACATGGCTTAAAAACAACCTTGAGGGGGAGTTGTGTAATTGCCGTATAGTGCAAGGCAAGTTACCTATAGTGTAGAAAACCCGTGCGACAGCATAGTGTCGTAGCATAGCCAAAAAAAAACCTATGCCAAATGCTAGGTCTTTTAATGCTAATCCTGTTCAGAAAAAAGAATTTTAATATTATTTTTGGTTATTTAATTTCTTTTCAACTTTCTCCCAAATAGATTTAAAATCTGTTAAGTATGAAATATCAATTCCTTTCTTCGCTAATACATTTTGCCAAAATTGGTTAATGCCTTGTGCAATTGGCCTAAAATCCCTGTGAGATATAAAATTGCTTTTAGCATTGTTGCATACATAACAAATTAGTACACAATTTTTCTCCGTATAATTATTTTCATTTTTTATACTTGCTATTCTTTCTAATTCTAGCATTATCCCGCGACCTTCTCTTTGTTTTTTAGCATCCTGTGTTTGTTGGTCTTTTTCAAAATATTCTGCCACTATTTCTCTAGGAACTCCACAATATGCACAATTTTGTTTCTGTCTAAAATACCATTTTAAAAAAGCTATTTTATTGGTTAGACGTGTTTCAAAATCATTTTGATCTTTGGCTTGCTTTTCCCATTTTTCTGCCGCTTTTTTACACTTATTGTGAAGGTTAACCCAAAAGGGATCCTGCTTTAATTTATCAATATATTTTTGCAAATCCACATGAATATGATTCCTACCAGCCCAATCCTTGTTCATGCTTTCTTTACAATCTGGATAGCATACAGCATATTCTTTCCGGGTGCCAAATACACCAATCAATGTATCTATAAACAAAGCCGCAAATATAGAAAAAGGAATCTTTCTGTGGACATCAGAGCAATTCTTAAAAGATTCCATCAATAATTTTTCAGCATCATCAAAGATTTGAATTTCATGGACACTTTTCATCATATTCCCTCGTTAAACAATGTACGGCTCCGCCGTACTGAGATATTTGCTCACAATCCACGCGCACAAGCGGCTTGCGGGTGTGCTTTTTCATTATATTAACAATTTCGTCGTCTTCGGGCAAATTAAATTGTGGTGCAAAAACAGCACGCGAAGTTTCCAAAAAGTTCACATAAAGGCCTTTAGCACTTAGCCAATTATTTTCGTCTATCCGGCATAACAAAGGCACCGTCTTAAAATGATGACAACTAGCTAACAAATTGCTAGATTTATCATCAAGCAACGTTTCAAGGGCAATATCTCCGTCAAAAATATTTGTCGCACCTTCCATTAAAAAATCACCTAAAAATTGGATATACCCGTCTATATGACCAATTTTATCACCTTTTTGCTGTGGAAGCCATAAAATTTCCTGCACGCCCAGTGCACGCTTTAACTCGCTTTCCACATGGGTCTTTTTATCGGTTTCTTGTTTGCGAAAAATGGTCCGCTTTTCCAAGCAAATAACATATTTTCTATCCGGGGAAACAACCATATTTCCCCCATCTATACGCACGTCACATAGTTTAGCATGCGGAAAAGCGCTCCGCACCAGCATACGGATAGCATCCGTAAATTTAGGCGTGTAATTAGCATAGCGCGGGTTAAAAAATGCCTGATATAACTCGCCGGTCTGCACATTTTGCACGGGTAGAAAATCGCGCACCCAAATATCGGGCAGTTCCAATGCGCGCACTTCGTGGTATTGCTTTAATTGCGCCACAAAATGCTCATAAAATTTTGCGTGGCCGGGGTATGTCTGTTCTGTGTACCAGGTGGGTTTAGCCACATAAATTACTTCATTTTTGGTCATGTATCCACCGCCAAAATACTTCTTTCTTATGCTCGGGCGCA
>CALAFB010000001.1 GCA_937891135.1 uncultured Elusimicrobium sp. | reverse complement strand
ACTACCTCTTTAAGATAAGTCAGATACTCATAACCTTGGCTGTCCGTTGTAATCTGGTCTAACGCGGCTTTGTTGGCGTGGGTGTGGCCGTCGCCGGGTGTAACGCTGCTGCCTCCCGTGTCGGCGTTCAAAACTACGACGCTATTTGCGCTACCAATACCCTGCTCACGTAGTCTTTTACTACGCGGGCGTGGTGTCCTGTTGGTAACTACTGACGTATAATGTTTATCCATACCCTTAACTATTAACCTCTTCTATTGCGTCGTATTCGTCGGCGTTGAACTCTGTATAAAGCGCGTCGGCGGTGTCCATAATTACGTTTTGTTGTTCGCTGCTCATCATAAAGACTTTGCCCGCCTGGTTCCTTTCGGTGTAAACGCAAAGGTCGCCGGGGTCTAATACGGCTTCACCTGATAGCGTGGTTTTGCGGGCTGCAAACTGGCTGTAGAGCGTGCCGATAAGCAACTTTTCGGGATGGTCTGTAACACCCGCCCTTTTAAGCGTTTGGATTTGCAGACTATCCGCTGCCCGGCAATAGATGCCCTTTGCAGTCGGGCAGGTAGTGTTAGCCGTACCGCAAATCGTATCTATACTTATTTCCTCTTTGGCGTGTTTGTTGATATAACCGCTATACTCAACGTCGTCTAACTCGGCGGCGTTAAACACTAAGTTATTTTTCACTAATTCCACCTTTGGGGCCTTGTAGAGCAACCAACGTACTTTGCTGTACAGGCTCTTGTTATCCCATTGGCGCGTAGTGTCAAAGTCCGTACTCTCGCCGTAGTCGTAGCAATTCACGCCCGCATATACGGTAACTTCCAAATAACCGCCCTGCGTAGGATATGGCATATACTCGCCATCGGCCATCTGCTTAAAACTATCGTAAATCATTACGTCTACATTGCCTTTACCCGGTCGGCCTATACAATGGCGGTTTTTCTTCCATCCCAATATACCGGCACTTTCCCAAAGGTCGCTTGGGTCGTAGTATTCCAAATAGGCACTACCAAAGCCACCTGCGCCCGATACCCAACTGCCTTTGCAATATGCCAAATGGCCTTTCGTGCCCCCCTTGGCTATACTGCTATTGTCGTAGTGGCAAACGGCGTTACCGTTGCTGTCGTACATATTGATAGCAACAGGCACAAAGGCGTAGCCGGTACGAGTTTTCATGCGGTCGTAGTTGCCACCCTCGTTACCGCCGTTACCCTCTGTAAACGGGTTGTATCTTGCATCCAACAGCATTTCAAGCGTAAGGCGCACATAATACGACTTTTGGCCCTCTGACGTTAGCGTAGGTAAGAATACTTTGTGCGTCTGCATTACCTGCATACCGCTTTCTTGGGTAACGGTGTTAAGTATGCGTTTCGGCCATCCCGTATTTAACCCGCCGTGTCCTCCTGAATGAAACGCCCATGCTATCGCGGTACATTCTGACGGCCCGCCTACCAATGGCAATATATGGCAATATCTCGCATTGGGATTCAGGTAGCGTAAGCCCTTACCCTGCGTACTGATAAAGATAGTAAAGTTAATTAGGTTGTAATCCCAACTACTACCCTGCCTATGTTCTTCGCTAT